>DATEDU010000029.1:0-23285 GCA_035281525.1 Pyrinomonadaceae bacterium
ACTAAGAAGTAGTCCACATTATCAGTCTTCACGAAGTCGTGTTCTTCGACGAGCACGAAGCCGGCGCGAGCAGCCTCTTGGACCACCGTGTCCTTAGCGATCCCGTGGTCGCTCCCTTTGCCCTCACGATCGATAATGCCCAACCTTCCCCCAGGCCGCATCGCCGCGTAAGTCTTCTTCAATAATCGAATCGGTTCTTTCACTTCGTGATAGGTCTTCAACAGCAACACCGCATCGACACTCTTTTCGGGCAGCAGAGGATCATCTTCTTTGCCGAGGATGCCGCGAATGTTTGATAGACCTTCTGCTCGAGAACGTTTCGCGATGTGCTCCAGGAAGTCCTTATTGATCTCAACCGCGTACACCGTGCCCCCAGTTCCCACACGTTTCGCAGCGCGTACGGTAAACCAACCTGACCCGGCGCCGATGTCGGCTACGCTCGAACCGTCTTTAATGCCGAGAAGATCCATGACTCGTTCTACTTGAAGCCGTTCTGCTCGCTTCGGATCTTCAAAAATGGAAAGGGTGCCCGTATAGGGTTCACTGGTGGGGCGATCAATTCGATCGGACGGTTGTGGCCGAGCCGACTGGCCCTGCGAAGCGGCTTCGGGAGCCGTTGCGGTGCTGGTCTGGCTCGCCTGCTGGTGCGCAACGGCTGGTCCGAACAGAGCGACGGACACGCACAGGTACAGCAGCTTTTGCAGGATCAAAGCAATGACTGTATTCGGCACAAGCACCTCTTTAGACCTCGATCGACTTGCTTTTTGAATTGCTATTCCACGATTAGGTTGTCCCGACAGGATCCTGGAGAAAGATCCACGAAATCACACGAAACTTCAAAAAGTTTGTTTTCTCAGTTGACTAAAGGTGGTAGACTACGCGACGCATCAGGACATTTGAAATCTGAAAACTCAGATTTTGAAATTTCGAACGATTCTTCTCCCCCGTTCAAACTAACAGTAGTCGCCCCATTTCAGCGCCGCGCGGATGCGCCGATCTCCTCGTAGCAACGCTCCCGAGCGACCTTTATCCCGAAAGAAGGTCTCGTATGGATGTCCCTGAAATCATCGCCGGTCGTTTTAGGATCGAGTATGAGATCGGACGAGGCGGGATGGGTACGGTCTATCGCGCGATCCATCTCGGACTCGAACGGCCAGTAGCCGTAAAGATCATAAAGCCGGAGTTCGCGGCCGACCGCGACGTAACCGATCGCTTTCTGCGCGAAGCTCGAACTATGGCCAGACTTCGCCATCCTCACGCGGCGATGATTTTCGACGCAGGGAATCTTCCCGACGGCCGTCATTTCATCGTAATGGAGTTTGTGGAAGGAACCACGCTCTCCGACAGTCTGGCCCACGAGGGTCGCTTCTCACCTGAACGCGCTGTAAACATTGCCATTCAAATCTGCGACGTACTCTCTGCTGCACATCAGCTTGGAATCATTCATCGCGATCTGAAGCCATCAAATATCATGCTCAATGATCGCGGGGCGTGCGTGCTCGACTTCGGTGTGGCGAAAGTTTTGGTGACTTCAACTGAATCCACCGCGACTCACGCGACAACTGGTTCAGGACAGATTATCGGCACACCGCGTTACATGTCGCCCGAGCAGTGCCTGGGCCAACGTGTCGGCGCACGGAGTGATCTCTACAGTTTAGGCGTGTTGTTGTACGAGATGCTTGCCGGCCGCCCGCCTTTTATTGATCCACTGCCGTCAGCGGTGCTCGTCAAGCAAGCGACGGCGGCTCCACCTCCACTCCCACAGCTGCGCCAGGACGTTCCTCGGAAACTCGCAATGGTGGTCCATACATTACTTGCCAAGCGTCCTGAGGATCGGCCGCGAACTGCAATTGACGCGCGCGCCCTTTTAGAAAAAAGTTTGCGGCAAACATCACCCGCCGCGCCCGAATTGGATCCATTGTCTTCCACGCTCGCTGTGCTTGCTGCACGCACGAGCATTTTCTTTCGTCTGGCAGCACCATTGGCAACCGTAGTTTTTCTCGGAGCACTACTGTTTGTTTTGGGTAACAACGGCGAGACTGCTACGTCGCAGTTGCCGAATCCTTCGGCTACGGCTCAATCGGAAGCAATTGCAGCGGCCCTTTCACCTCACCTGAACAGTGAGAAGAATTCAGGCGCGGCTACTCGCGCTGGCAGCCGCGCAAGTTTTTCTGATGCAGCTCTGTCAAGTCCCTCGCTTGAGAAGGCTCGTAAAGCGGCCGCGACCTTGACGCGCGGATCCGTGGATGATGTTCAGCCGCTGGAGACGGCGGCGGGCGTGCAGGTGGCTGCGATCCAGTACGAAGAGGGAGGCGACGCGCGATTTTTCGTGATGGCAAAGCGCTCAGGCGCCTATCGAGTTTTGGTTCGCGGCCAACTTGATACGAAACACTTTAACGGTGTCGACTGGACTGCTGAAACAGTCGATGCTGACGGCGATAAATCAGACGACGTACTTTTTACTGGCATCAATGCCGGTCGCCGAACTTCGAGCTACCGCTACGTGCTTTATATTCCTAAGACGCGCCAGACGTATGTGCTGGAGTTCGAACGCAAACGAACTGAAGGCAAGCTCCTACGGGTGGCTTGGTCCAGGAATGTCCTCACTCGGAATGGGACGGTCTACGCAAAGGCGTTGCGGGCCAGGGCTAATCGAGAGATCGTTTCATCCCGCCGCACTTAGTGCCTGCGAAGCAGGCGACGCGGAGCGTCGCATGAAGTTAGCCCGGCCTTTCAAGGCCGGGAGCGAAATGGCGTTTAATGAAGCGCGTCGCGTAGCGACGCGATGACATTGACTGAGGTCTCCGACATAGTCATTGCGTCGCTACGCGACGCACAGTCTTGATGAGGCTCGTCAACCCGGCCTTGAAAGGCCGGGCTAAAATCAATGCGACGCTACGCGTCGCCTCTCCATCGCAGCTTATCGTGTTGACCCCCTTCAACCTCGTCCGCCCATTTGTGAATTGTGCTAAGGACAGTTAACCTGAACATCTATTCGGGACTCGCGAACATCGAACCCGTCGCGCTTTTTACATGTATGCACGGACCAATGAAAGAACCCAAACCATGGAGTTTCAAGTGAAACGCAATATCCTCGTCCTAATACTTACTTTTACTTTGCTGGCGCCGACCGTAGCCATTGGCGGCCAATCTCGTACACCGCGCCGCTCAACGCGCTCGCAGCGGGCGACGCCGGTTAAGCCGACACGCAGTACCCCCACGCCGTCTGCCACACCCGCAGCAGCAATACCACGCTTGCCGGAGGCGAAACTCGTCAATCGAGTTCTTTCAAACGGACTCGAGGTGATTGTCCTTGAAGATCATGCTGTGCCGTTGGTCACGATTGAGCTGGCGGTCAAAAACGGTTCATACACCGAACCTCCAGAGCTCAACGGTCTTTCTCACCTTTACGAGCACATGTTTTTCAAAGCCAATCGCGCTGTAGCTAACGCTGAGGAGTACTTGAAGACGATTGGCCAGTTAGGCATTGCTTATAACGCGCAGACACGAGAAGAGGTTGTCGATTACTACTTCACTACGACCAGCCCGAACCTTCGCACGGCAATGAATTTCATGCGCGATGCCTCCCGTTATCCGCTCTTTAATGAAACTGAGTTCGAGCGCGAGCGCCAGGTCGTCATCGGCGAAATTGATAGGAATGAGTCGAATCCATTCTTCTACCTCAACCGAGAGTTACATGATCGAATGTTCTACAAGTATCCCAGTCGCAAAAATCCGCTCGGCAGTCGGCAAAGCGTTTCAGCGGCAACGACCGACCTGATGAAGCTGATTCAGCAGCGCTATTACGTGCCCAACAATTCGGCACTCGTGATCACGGGGGACGTTGTTCCGGAGGAAGTTTTCAAGCTGGCGCAGGAGTTTTATGGCGACTGGCCACGCGCTGAGGATCCTTTTGTGAAATATCCGATGGTGGAGCATCCGCCTCTCATCAAGAGCGAAGGCACAATCATCAAACAGCCCGTGCAGAACGTTGTCATGATGGTCGGCTGGCACGGCCCATCAATTGGCAAAGACAATGCGGCCACCTACGCTGCCGACGTTTTCTCTTTCATCCTGACTCAGCCTAACTCGAGATTTCAGCGCGCGCTCGTCGATACCGGGTTGGTTAACGGTGTGACTATCGGTTACTACACTCAACGCAATGTGGGGCCGATATTGATTGCACTCCAGACGACGCCTGATAAAGCGCACGCTGCAATTAAAGCGGTGTACGCTGAGGTCGCGCGCTTCAATGACAAGGACTATTTCACTGACGATCAACTCGAGAGCGCGAAAGCGTTACTCGAAGCTGACGATTTGTACTCCCGCGAGAAACTCAGTGAGTACGCTCACACGTTGAGTTTTTGGTGGGCCTCCACTGGACTTGATTACTTCCGTGGCTACCTGACGAATCTGCGCCGCACGACCAGGGCTGACATCAGCCGTTACGTCACAACTTACATTCAGGGTAAGCCTCATGTTGGTCTCGCACTCGTGTCTGATGAAGTGCAGCGGCAAATTCAATTAACGCCGGAGGAATTGATCGGGCAATGAAAACGAAAACAGGTTTCGAACCACGGGCGGTGAATGTCCTGCGCTGGATTCTCTCGTTCACATTTACTGCGCTATTGATACTGGCGACGGGCGCTCACGATGCGGCGTTGGTGGCGGGGCAGGAGGCTGCGAACCCAGCCGCGACACAGGAGGCTGCAAAACCAGCCGCGACACCGCCTGTACAAAGAGTTGATTCAGGAAATCTTGAAGCTCAACGTCGAGCTGCGGCGTTAGTTACTGAATTTGATGTCAACGGGCTGAAGGTGCTTGTCAAGCAGCGCCCGGGCAGCCTGACGGTCGCCGGTGGATTGTTCATCCGCGGCGGTTCGCGAAACATCACTGCGGAGAACGCCGGCGTTGAGTCTCTCATGCTGGATGTGGCTACCGAGGCGAGTGCAAACTTTCCACGCGAACGCCTGCGCGACGAGCTCGCTCGCATGGGTACGGTCATAGGTGCGAGTGAAAACTACGATTACTCCGTTCTGTCAGTCACGTCGACGCGTGCGCACTTCGACCGGTCGTGGCAAATATTTGTAGACATTGCTTTGCGGCCTGCATTCACCAAAGAAGACTTTGATCTCGTGAGAGACCGAAAGGTCGCGAGCCTTCGTGACGATACTGACGATCCAGACTCGTATCTTCAACGGCTGCAGGAGCGTGTTGCTTACGCAGGACATCCTTATCTCAATCGGCCGGAAGGAACTGCCGAATCTGTCTCGCGCTTAACGCTCGAAAACATCCGGGCGTATTACCAGCAGATGATGCAGACCTCGAGGCTCTTGTTCGTTATTGTGGGAGATCTTGACGTTGCTGATTTGCGGCAGCGCATAACTGCCGCCTTTGGGAAGTTGCCTCGAGGTGATTATCGGCCCGCGCCGGTTCCGGAGCTTGCTTTCACCAGTCCATCGGTAGAAGTCATCCAGCGTGGGCTGCCGACTAATTATGTTCAAGGTCTGTTTACGGCACCGCAGCTGACGTCGGCCGACATCTACCCGATGTCGGTAGCGTCGAATCTCCTCCGCGATCGCGTCTTTGAAGAGGTGCGCGTCAGACGCAACCTTTCGTATGCACCGAACGCTTTTCTCAGCAGTCAGGGTGCGAACGTCGGTGGTATCTACGTGACCGCAGTCGATGCGAATCAAGCGGTCGCGGTGATGCTCGATCAAATAAAGCGGTTACAGACGAAACCTGCGACTGAAGAGGACATTACCGGCGTAGTTTCGCAGTTTCTGACCTCTTATTACCTCGGCCAGGAGACCAACGCGGCGCAGGCTGCGAACCTTGCCGAGTATGAGTTGATTGGTGGTGGATGGCGGAATTCGTTTGAGATGCTGTCGAAGCTGAGCAGCGTGACGCCCGAGGAGGTTCAGCGGGTGGCGCAGAAGTATATGCGCAACATTCGCTTCGTGGTGTTAGGCGATCCGAAGAGTATCGATAAAAACATCTTCACGAACCAAGCCGGAGGCTAAAGCATTTGTCATTTTCCATTTCACATTTTCCATTTATCATTTCCGCGATTTCGTGAGATTCGTGTTTTTAGTGGATCGTTCTTCTTAATCACCCGAAGACGAACGATCCACGAAATCACACTAAACGATGGAAAATGACAAATGGAAAATGGAAAATGACAAATGTTATTGGCTCTTGTTGGTTTCGCTCAGGAACTTCTCATACAGCTTACGATCAAGCTGTTGCAGAATATTCGCCTGCGTCGCTGCGAGCTTGTGATCCCCAGTCTCAAAATACACCAGCGCGAGATTGTAATAAGCTTCGGCACTGCCCGGATTAAGTCGTGCGGCTTCTTTGTATGAACCGATAGCCTCTTCCATCCTGCCAGCGTAGTAGTAAGCATCACCCAGCTTATTCAATATCTCTTCCGACTCGGGCTTGAGTTGTAGAGCCTGCTGGTAGGCCTTGATGGCTTCCTCAGTTTTTCCCTGCTTAACCTTGCAATAACCAACTTGAATCCAAGCGTCGGCTCTTTTCGGATTCCTGTTCGCAGCATTCTCAAAATACCCGACCGCATGATCGTAGTTACCAAGCCAAAGCGACTCGAGTCCCGTGCGGTAAAGTGCTTCGCCCATGTCGTTGATCTTGTCTTTCGCCGGCAAATCAGACAACGGACGCAGCTTGCCGGCATTAAGCTCCTTCACACGGGTCGAGCCGATAGCCAGGTTAATGTTCTGCCCGTTAGTAACCTTGACGGTAATTACACCTACGACTCTTCCTTTGAGGTTAAAAATGGGACTGCCACTGTTCCCGTGAGAGATGGGCGCTGTGGTCTGGATAATCCTGCCAACACCTGGTACCTCGCGGACGGCGGACACGATGCCGTCACTCACCGAGCCTTCCAGTTTCAACGGATTGCCGATAACGAAAACGCGTTCACCTTCGTCAGGAAGCGTGGGGGAGAGTTCGCTTGAGCGTGCACGCTCCGGGGGCGTCGGGACGCTAAGGAGCGCCAAGTCGCCCTCCTCATCGATGGCAAGTACCCCTTCAACTTGATGGACGCGACCCTTTCCGTCCAAGGTCCGTATCTCCGAGCGGCGGGCACCGCGCATCACATGCAGATTTGTGACGACTTGGCCAGGGCGGATGAAAAAGCCGCTGCCAGTCGTCAAGGCTTCGCCGCTGGCGTCGTAGGTCACAATTGCAACAACCGCAGGTTTCAGGCGCCGGACGAGATCAGGAAGGGATTCCTGGGCGACACCAGCTTCAGCCGCCAGGCACAGAGTCGAGAGAAGGACAAGGCTGGCAACAAACGGGCGGGGGGAAGTTCGTTTGCGCATAATCGTTAATCACCGCTGAGAAAGAGAAGGCTATCTGAACCAGGCTTTTCAGATGATTAACCCGGGGCGGGTTGCGCCGGGCGCTTCAGAGCTTTCGGCTCGTGCCGAGCTGTCGGGGTGGGGAGCGACTTGGGGAGCCCCCATCGGCCGTATCTTACCTCAAGATAAAAGAGATGCGCCAGAAATTTTGTCAAAAATGTGTCAGGCGGCGGGTAGAGGGGTACTTTGAGTCTCATTCACAGCGGGCTCTTGCCCGGATTTGTGGGAGTCTTTGAATGAAAAGGCCGTCCCGAAGGACGGCCTCACAGGTTTAGCTGTTTTGTCAGGTTATAGGCTAGGGGACAAGTTCAACGATGCCGATACTCGGTCCCAGCGGATTTACCAAGGTAGCAGTAGCGTCTTCCATGGTAACCAGTAGGCCGAAATCGGGCAGCGCTACTTCGGACTTGATCTCAGCTTCATTCCTTCCCGCCGTATTCACTATCTGTCCGAGCTTAGTAAACTTGTTGTCAGCCGACACGGCCCAAATAGTGAACACCTTTCCGGCCGGAGCCTCTTTCAAATCGTGGAACCGCAGCTTAACTTCGGTCGGACCATCCTTGCGCGGGGTGATGAAAACATTCGCCCTGGCGCCGGTTAACGCGCCGCTGAAATTTACTTTCATCTTGGTGTCGTCGCCCTGCTTGTAATTCGGTATGTTGAGCATCGGCACCGTGTATGAAGCAGCCGCAGGAGTGGTTGGTGTTGTTGTCGCGGCTACCTTCTCACCTACCGGAGCGGTCGTGTGCGGAATTACTGCGAAGCCTTCCGGCACTGCGCTACGGAAAAACACTTTCGTATTCGGATCGTAGGCTGTCAGAGTTCCTTCTGGCGACGTAATTAGCATGAACTTGCTCAGCGGCGTGGTAGCAGTAAGCGTACCTGTACCGTTGGTGATCGCGACGGGGCCGAGAGAAGTGATCGCTCCAGTCTCGTCAATTGCGTAAAGATTCATCGCCGTTACGTCTGCGGGAACTGCCGCTAGATTCAGAACGATCCTCGTTCCATCGTCATCCCTAAGTACTGTTGCGTGTCCAGTCGAGCCTTTAATGTTGACTGGAGTTAGCATCACTTTAACTTCTTTTTTCACGGGATACTCGATCACCGTGAATGTGCCATCCTGGTGTTGGACTGTCTGGGTTACTGTGGTTGGTGTTTGGGTGATGGTAACACCCGTGGGTTTTGCCGGTTCTTGTTTTACGGGTTCCTGTTTGACTGGTTCCGGTTGCGGCTCTTGTTTTGGTTTCGTGGGTTCTTGTGCTAACGCGAGAGCAGTGGTTGAAAGAGCTAAAACCACCCCCCCGAACAACGTTACTAGTTTCGTACTCATGCTCATTTCCCTCCCTGGCTAATCGCGATTTTTTTTGCTCAGAGGTTAATTAATTCTCCAGCGGGGGGTTAGGCAGATGTTATAAGGCCGAAATCACACAGTTTTTTGGCAAAACATATGCCAATTGATGAAAGGCAGATTGCGAACTAAATACAAAGCGATACGATGAGGATCCGCTCAGGGTGTAAGAGTCATTCTGCAAGAAAATGCGACATACAACAGTACACATGTACCACATTTGACGCTGTACAACATGGTGGTAAAAGTCTGGAGTCGGGGTCAGGAGTCAGGAGTCAGGAGTAAGAAGTCATGACTCCAGACTCCAGACTCCAGACTCTTCATTATTAATAGCTATTCAACTGGGTGATGGCCTCGAGCACATCGGAGGCTTGCGGGAGGATCACGTCTTCCAACTGAGGAGCGTACGCGACGAACGTGTCGAGTGCGCCGACCCGGCGTACCGGCGCGTCGAGGTGCTCGAAAAGTTCGCTCGAGATGCGCGCGGCGATTTCGGCTCCGTAGCCGAACGACAGCGAGTCTTCATGAGCGACAATGACCTTATTCGTCTTCTTTACCGACCTAGCGATGGCTTCCCAGTCATATGGCGACAACGAACGGAGATCGACAACCTCGACGTTGATGCCCTTTTGCTCCGCTTGTTTAGCAGCCACGAGTGACCGCTGCACGAGCGCACCGTAAGTGATGATCGAGAGATCAGTGCCCTCGCGAACGACTTTGGCCTTTCCGAAGGGGATCATGAAATCGTCAGGCGGATATTGCGATTTATTGTAAGCCTGGCGATAGAGATGCTTGTGCTCGAGAAACATGACGGGATCGTCGCACCGAATGGCTGTTCGCAACAGACCGTTCGCATCAAGCGCAGTCGCCGGGTAAACGACGCGCAGACCCGGAATCTGTGTGAACGTAGATACACCCGACTGCGAGTGATAAATTGCGCCGCCTTTCAAATATCCACCGATTGGGACTCGAATCACCAGGGGCGCTTTCCAATCGTTCGCCGAACGCCACCTCAGTAGCGCCAGCTCGTTGCGAATCTGATGCATGGCCGGCCAGATGTAGTCAAAAAACTGAATCTCGACGACCGGTTTCAAGCCTCTCGTAGCCATGCCGACAGCTCGGCCGACAATGTTCGCTTCCGCGAGTGGTGAGTTAAAGACTCGTGCACTGCCAAATTTGCGTTGCAGATTTGCAGTAACCTTGAAGACTCCGCCCTTGCCTTTGACCTTGCCAAGGTACGAGTCGCGCGAGCAGTCGGCGATATCTTCTCCGAACATTACGATGCGCGGATCGCGAGCCATTTCCGTATGCAGGCATCGATTGATCAAGTCGACCATCGTGCCGACATTTCCAGAGAGAGTCACATTGTCTTCCGTATCAAACTCTTTTGAAGTCGGATCAACGTCCGGTGAGTAAACGTATTGATGAACTGTGTCTGGAGTTGGTTGAGGACTGGCCAGAGCCTGATCGGTAGCCTTAGTGACTTCCGCCTCAACCTCGTCTTTAATTTTTTGTAACCCGTCTTGATCGATTACTCTTTCATCAACGAGCAGCGCCCCAAATCTCTTGATGGGATCGCGTTCCGAATCAGCGGTGCGCTCTTCGTCGGGCCGGTAGAGCTTTTCGTCATCTGAAAGTGAATGCGAATACGGTCGGATAACTTTTGCATGGACCAAGGCTGGTCCTTTGCCCGCCCGACAATGCTCTACGGCGCGACGCATTGACGCGTACGAAGCCAAAACGTCCGTGCCGTCGCATCGTTCAACCAGCAGATTTGGAAAGGTCTCTACGAGCCGCGAAAAGTCGCCTCCCGCTGTTTGTACCTCGACCGGAACACTGATGGCGTAGCCGTTGTCTTCCAGCAAAAACAGAACCGGCAGCTTGAGATTGCAGGCAGTGTTTAGAGCTTCCCAAGTCTCGCCTTCGCTCGTTGTCCCGTCGCCCAAAGAAACATAGACCAATTCGTCCGCGTGAAAGTTCTTAATGCGATTTTTGAGTTCCTTGATCAACTTCACGCGATAGGTCACTTCAGCACACCCAACTGCCTGGAGCAGTTGTGTTCCAGTCGGTGAAGACTGCGACACGATGTTGAGCTTCTGGTGACCCCAGTGCGAAGGCATTTGACGGCCGTGGGAATTAGGATCCTCTTCAGCCGCCACTGCGGAAAGCAGCTGCTCTAGCGGAGTCATTCCCAGCTGAAGACAAAGAGCACGATCGCGATAGTAGGGATAGAACCAATCGTAACTGGGCCTCAACACCATTCCTGCCGCCACGAGCACCGCTTCATGCCCGGCGCCGCTAATTTGGAAGAAGATCTTGTTCTGTCCCTTGAGCTGAATTTCTTTGTCGTCAATTTTCCGCGACAAGTACATCGTGCGGTAAGTCGCGATCATCTGCTCGCGACTTAGTCCTTGAAAATCATGTTTCTCTGGGTCAGCACGAATGGGTTCAGGAGCAGGCTGTGGTATGGCCTTCGGCTGCGGGGCAGGTTTCGGCTGCGGCGCGGGCTTTGGCTGAGCCGCTGCTTTCGTCTGTGGCGACTTCGCCGGCACGAGCTTTCTGACTACGGTCGTGTGCGTAGCTTCCGGCTGATTGGCTGTGGGCTCGGGTGGCGCCGGGGCGCCTTGAAAATCTGCCGTCGCGGTTTTCGCTTTAGCGGACGCGCTCTCAGCCTCGCTCGGCGTTTCAGGCCGTCTAACCAGCTTCAGAACTTTTGTGTCTGTTTTCACGACGCCTAATCAGCGTTACTTTCCAATCATCAACTTGGCGATCGTCTGCAGCTGCATGTTCGAGGTGCCTTCATAGATTGCACCAATCTTCGAATCGCGCCAAAACTTCTCGACCGGGTAGTCCTTCACAAATCCATATCCGCCGTAAAGCTCGATTGCGAGCGAGCTAATCCGTTCAGCAGCGCGTGAAGAATAGAGTTTGGCGATGGCGGCTTCCTTCACAAAGTTCATTCCGGCGTCTTTCATACGTGCTGCGTTGTAAACGAGCAAGCGCGCGGCCTCTAATTCAGTAGCCATCTCTGCCAACTGAAACTGCACGGCCTGGAACTGATTTATTGACTTACCAAACTGTTGGCGCTCGCTCGTATATGCCAGCGCAGCTTCCAACGCGCCGCGAGCAATCCCGACCATCTGTGCGCCAATGCCAATCCGTCCTTCATTCAGAGTCTCGATTGACACTTTGTAACCTTTGCCAACCTCGCCCAGCACGTTCTCTTTGGGGACGCGGCAATCTTCCAAAATCAACTCAGTGGTCGACGAAGCTCGGATGCCGAGCTTGTTTTCTTTCTTTCCTACAGAGAAGCCTTCAAAGCCCTTCTCGATGATGAAAGCGGTAATGCCGCGATAACCTGCTTCAGGGTTGGCATTGGCGAACAAGATAAAGATCTCGGCTTCATTGCCGTTCGTGATCCAAAGTTTCTGTCCATTGATCACGTAGTGACTGCCCTGGTCGACTGCGCGCGTCTGCATCGCGAACGCGTCAGATCCCGATCCCGCTTCGCTTAGCGCGTAGGCGCCGACGTGCTCGCTCGCGAGCTGCGGCAAATACTTTTTCTTTTGTTCCGCATTGCCCCAACGAATCAAGGCGTTGTTGACTAATGTGTTTTGGACGTCAACGAGAACTCCGACTGAACCGTCAACACGCGAAAGCTCTTCAACGGCGAGAATGGCGGTAAAGAACGAAGCACCAGCGCCGCCAAACTCTTCCGGGGTTTCAATACCCATCAGCCCCAGTTCGAAGCATTGACGGATCAGAGCCGGATCGAGTTTTCCTTTTTCGTCCATCTCCTCGACGCGCGGACGCAGTTCGCCTTCAGCAAATTCGCGCACGCTGCCACGGAACATCTGCTCGTCTTCCGACAATGTGGTTAATGGAGATGACAGCCGCTGCTCAATCGCTGGTTGACTTTGACTCATCTTTCACCTCGGGCGCGAAATTCTTAGCCTTGAAATCGCCTGGATGCTTGAAGGGGATACTTAAGTAGTCTGGAGCACCGAGCATGATAATCAAGAACATTGCCGATTTCCAATTGCGAAACATTGCCAATTGCCAATTGCCGATTGCCAATTGCCTTCCGCCAATTGGTTTCTGTGGCAAAGTTTGTCCGAATATGACTGTTTGAGGGAATCGAACGAGCTCGCATTGTTGCTCCAATCGGCAATTGGCAATCGGCAATGGGCAATGAATTACCTATGGCTTGCCCGTTGCTACGTTCGGATGCATGATAGCCACAATGTCCAAAAACAGCGAAAAGCGGACAAGAAGATTTGCGCCAATCGGAATCATCTTCGCCATTCTTGGACTCTTGCTCTTTGCTTACACGATCCGGAAAGCAGGCGTTGCACAAATCGCGGATGGAATTCAGCGGCTGGGAGCCGGGTTCTTACTCATTCTACTGTTTTCGACGATCCGCCATACCGTTCGTTCATTAGCCTGGACCAAATGCTTCGAGCCGCCATATAGTCTTCGCTTTCGTGATGCTTTTCCTGCACGAATCATGGGAGACGCGGTCGGTAACATCACTCCCCTGATCAGCGTCGCGGTCAGCGAGCCATCAAAAGCGGTTTTCGTACGACATCGTGTGCCGCTCATCGCGGGTCTTTCCGCTTTAGCAATCGAGAACATCTTCTACAGTTTGTCAGTCGTCCTGGTGATTTTTTCTGGTATGACTGCACTGCTCCTCAGTTTCACACTGCCAAAGCCTTTGTACTACGCCGCGCTTAGCTCTCTCGTCGTGATTCTGTTTGTCGTCGCAATCGGTTATTTGATTATTCGCAAGCAGGTGAGGTTTTTGAGCCGTGCTTTCGCGTGGCTAGGGAACCGCATCACAGGACGGGCATGGATCGAAACAGCGGGTACGAAAGCGCAATCAATCGAAGAGCGAGTTTATGGATTCTATGAGCGTAACCGCGATCGATTTCTTACGATACTCTCACTCGAGATTTGTTTTCATCTTGCCGGCATCGCGGAAGTCTACACCACGCTTTTCTTTATCAGCGATACGATTGCTCCGACATTGTTAACGGCTTTCATTCTGGAATCGGTTAATCGCGTGATCACTGTCGTTTTTAAATTTGTACCGTTGCGCACGGGAGTTGATGAGTATGGCTCCGGTGCGTTGGCCAAGGTGCTTGGTTTCACGCGCGCCAGCGGCGTCACGCTCGCAATCGTGCGCAAGGGTCGCGATATTTTCTGGACAGCGATAGGAGTTGCGATGATCGTTCGGCGCGGACTCTCAATTCGGCAGGCGGCGCTGGAAAGCGAACCGGAAGGATACTCGATGGCTATTCATAGGCCAGCGCGCTGACGGCATCCAGGTTCGAAGCGCGGACGGCTGGATAAAGCGCACCCAGAGCTCCTCCCAGGATTCCAATCGCCGCGGCTGTCAAAGACCAGGCCCAACTAAACTCAAAGAAGAGTCCGTACACTCGGTGAATGAAATAACCGGCAATAAACGACAGAATAAAACCCGCAGCCAGCCCAATCACACTGATTAGCAGCGCTTCTTTTTCAATCAAACCAATGATGTAGCCGCGCGACGCTCCCAATGCTTTTAAGATCCCGATCTCACGAGTTCTTTCAGTAATCGTCGTGTACATTGCCAGCATTACAACGAGAGCGCTGACGACTGCTGCCAAGCCAACGAGCACTCTCAAAAACACGCCGAGGTAAGGAATGCTTTGTTCGGGACTTACGAAAACGTCTTCAGTGAACTGAATCTTGTTGCCGGGTAATTGCGTCGCAATCCTGTTCGCAACTTCTGCTTTGTCCATCCCGTCGCGAACCTTCACCATAATGTAAGTACATTTGTCGCGCGCCTCAAGCGCGTCCTGCATGGCCGCCAGCGACATCTTCACGCGGGCCGTCGACTCAGGCGAATAGATGCCGACCACCCGGTAGGGCTTGTCACCAATCAGCCGCAGCTGACTACCGACTGAGAGTTGATTATTGCGCGCCTTGGTTTCATCAATCACGACTTCGTCTAACCCTTGCGGTGCGTTTCCGGAGGTAAGTTGAATGTTATTCATCCGTGCAAACGGTTCCCAGTCAACTCCTTCGATTCTTTCCAGACCGAAGCCGCGAGTACCCGAGAACACATGGACTATGACCGGCAGCGCGTCCTGAACGCCGTCGATGGCTTTCAGTAGTTCGGCATACTTCGTGCTGAGGTTCGCGGTGGAAGAAGTGAGTTGCATCGAGCCCGGGCGCGTGAAGATGATCTCGGCGCGCAGGTTTGAAGCACGTCGCTTCAGGTCATTCGACATTCCTCGCGCGAGTCCCGTAAAGAGCATTACGAGACAAACGCCCAGGGCGACACCCGCAACGCTGACCAGTGTGCGCACCGGCCGTTGACGAATGTTCGCGCGAATAAGATTGTCCACTGTTCGCATACCATAAAGCTTTTTCTCGTGCCCAACAACTGAATTTGTAGGGGCGGCACTCCGTGGCCGCCCCTTTCGCCGTTTCACTCTTAAGAAGGGGCGCCCACGGAGGAGCGCCCCTACAATTTGGTCACTACGCACCTTTTCGAGTGGGCCAAGGGAATGGAACGTGCGGTGCTATAATTTTGGCCACTTATCTTAATTAAGGACGTTGGATTTTGGCGGGGCAAATCAAGGTTAACTCTTCTGTTCCGGTCGTAGAAATTACTCCGCAAAAGAGTGCGTGGCAGGCGTTGGATCTCGATCGGAAAGCGGGGCGGCTGGCGAGTTTGGAGTGGAGTATTGTTGGCACGCTCGCCATCTTCATCGTGCTCGGGTTTGGCTTGCGCGTTAGCAGTCTCGCGGCAATCGGTTTCGCTGAAGACGAGATGAATAAGCTCGACGCTATTCGTTCTTATGAGCGCGGCGACATCAGTGCGAACGCCGAACATCCAATGCTGATGAAAGCACTGATGTTTGGTTCCATAAAGGCGGCACGCGCTTGGGAGAAAGTCAGTGGATCTTTAGTGGCAGACGAATTCGCGTTGCGGCTGCCGAACGTGATCTTCGGCGCGCTGACAGTCATTCCGCTTTTCCTTTTGACGACAGTTTACTTTGACAGGTGGACAGGTTTGATGGCGGCGGGATTTTGGGCCTTCGGCATCAATGCCGTCACGCTGAATCGCATCGGCAAAGAAGACACGCTGCTGGTCTTCTTTATGCTGTTTGCATTTTATTTTTATGCTCGCGCCAAACAGCTACCAACGCGCGAGGTGCCGCTGCGCCGGCGCAACTACATTCTCAGCGGTATATCTTTCGGGCTGATGCTTGCGTCAAAATATTTCCCTCACTACTTTGGACTGAATGCGCTTTTCCATCACAAGTTTCACCTGCGCAAGCGCGAACCCGGTGAACCGAGCGGCAAGACTCCGTCGATTTTTTATCTCATGATTCCGATCGCATTTCTGATTGCGAATCCGGCGGTGCTGCTGCCGCAGGTTTGGGAGTATTTAAATGCTTACATGGGTGAGCGCCTGCTGGTCCACACGGGCTATCTCTTCGGCGGCCAGCTCTACTTGAACAACATGTCGGCCACACCTTTTTGGGGCACGCCGCTTTATTTCTATATGCTCTTCCTGGCGATTAAGGTGCCGCTGCTGGTGCTGGCCGCGTTTGTGACCGGCTTCTTTGTATCACTCAAAAAGTGGCGACACCCTGGGCACGCATTCGTCGTCTTCATGTTTCTCTTTTGGATAGTGCCGTACTCACTGATCGGCGCGAAGTGGCTGCGCTACACACTATCCCTGATGCCGTTCTTTTACATGATGGCGGCCGTCGGTGTCGTAGCTCTGATTGACGTTGCGGCATCTGGATTCAGGTCCGAAAAGGCTCGTGCGATCGTGGCAGCGGCTGCGATGTTAATCTTTACCGCAGCACCGGGCGCGGTTGCCTATAATCGTGGGCCACATTACGGTCTGTACACCAATGCGCTTGGGGCTGGAACCGCAGGATATTTCTTTCCACACGACGAGTTTTACGATGATGGTTTGCGAGAGGCAATAAAGCATGTCTGCGACGTTGCCCCTCAAGGCGCAGTGATTGCCCATGAAACGCCGGCGGTCACTCGTTATTATCTTGAAAAATTTGGGCGGCAAGACTTGCAATCACATCCGATGTCGGCGGCGGCCTTCGATCCATCTAAGCTTTCGGGCCCGGCCTACATCATCGTCCAGCGTGGACGCACTTACTTTGAAAATGTCGACAAGATCGCGTATGTGTGGATGAATTTCAGAAGAGTTCACGAGGTAAAGATCGAAGGCTTAACTGCCGCCGAAGTTTTTGTCAACGTGTACTGATGCAGTTTGAAGCTCAAGTCTCATTCACACCGGACTTCAGCCCGGTGATTTGCGGACCCTTTGCAGAAGGAAACCGTTTAAACGGTTTTCCGGCTACTTTCACCCAGACACCGCGCTGAAGCGCGGTGTGAATGAGATGGATTTAGCAAACCGCATCACTACGTTGTCAACGAGAAGCATTAAGTAATTCCCTTCATGTTCTTTCGTATCATTTCGTGGATCGTATCTGAGGACAAATGAGATTCAACAAACCTTTCATATTTATTCTTTTATTAGCACTCGTACTCCTTCCATGTTTTGGACAGGCAGGACCAGCAGATCGCGTTCACATTACGATCCTTGGAACAACCGATCTGCACGGCAACATCTATCCTATCGATTACTACACAAACAAACCCGACAACCGCGGGCTAGCAAAAATCGGCGCACTGATCAGGCGCGTACGCCAGGAACAAAAGAACCTTGTCGTCGTCGATTCGGGAGACACCATCCAGGGAACGCCACTCGAGTACTATCACAACAAGAAAAATAACCAACCGCCCGACCCAATGATGTTGGCAATGAACTCACTTGGCTTTGACGCGTTGGCGGTGGGCAATCATGAATACAACTTTGGCTTGAAAGTACTCGAGAAAGCACGCAGCGAAGCAAAGTTCCCCTGGCTCTCAGCGAATACATACGAAAAAGGCACGGACAAAACTCATTACCAACCTTACATCCTTAAGGAAGTTTCCGGCGTGCGCGTTGGCATCCTTGGGCTCACAACGCCTGGCATTCCCAACTGGGAAAACACTCAAAACTACGCCGGGCTCGAATTCCGCGAGCCCGTTACCGAAGCTCGGAAGTGGGTGACGGTGTTACGTGAAAAGGAACGGGCGGACGTTGTCGCAGTAGCAATGCACATGGGGCTTGAAGAAGATTTGCGCACGGGCGAGATCAATCCTGGGCAGGTGCCAAATGAAAACATGGCAATCGCCATCGCCAAACAGGTTCCGGGAGTTGACGTCATTTTCATGGGCCACACACATCGTGATACACCTTCACTTCTTCTCAACGGAGTATTGTTGACTCAGGCTAATCATTGGGGCCGGCACCTGGCTCGTGCAGATTTCTACTTGGACAAAGAAGACGATCGATGGCGTGTCTACGCGAAATCGGGACGTACCATCCCCGTCGATGATCAAGTGCAGGCGGACCCGGACGTACTGCAAGTTACTGCTCCATATCACGAAGAAACTCAACAGTGGCTTTCGCGAGCTATTGGCACTTCAAATGAAGAGCTAACGGCCCGCGACGCACGGTTCCGCGATTCGGCACTCCTCGACCTGATCCATCGCGTTCAGTTGGAAGCTGGCAAAGCCGACGTTTCAATGGCAGCGGTTTTCAATCTCCAGGCGCGCATTCCAAAAGGTCCTGTGACCGTGCGCGAGATTGCGTCGCTTTATGTTTATGAAAACACGCTGGTGGTACTTGAAGTGACCGGGCAGCAGCTCAAGGATGCGCTCGAGCATTCGGCGAAGTATTTCAAACCTTACAAGCCCGGAAAGAAGCCAGAGGATCTGGTAGACGAGAAGATTCCCGCGTACAACTTTGACATTGCTGAAGGTGTCGAGTACGTCATCGATCTTCGCAAGCCGTTTGGCCAGCGCATTCAGAATCTTCGGTTTCGAGGCAAACCGCTCGACCCGAATCAAAAGCTCAAGCTGGCGACAAACAATTACCGGGTGAACGGTGGCGGCGGCTACACGATGTACAAAGGCGCCCCCGAGGTTTACCGCTCAAGCGACGAGATACGCGAGATCATTATCGATTGGGTCGAACGCAATAAGACTATCCCTACTATGCCTACCAGCAACTGGAGCATAATCCCCGAGATTATCGAAAGCCGCCCCTCAGCCAACTGACCGTACATCTTTACGGCAGGTTTTTGAGAGAGAAAGGCCGTCTTACTTCCCACGAGCATCGTGTTGTGCGTGTTCGGCTGATCTTCCGACGGCCGATTCGCGCTCATGGGATTGCCAGGGAAGAAGACGGCCTTCGTCCTCGCCCTCTACAAACTACGCGTCAAAGGGCCGCATACTCCCTCAAATACTTCCCAAGGTGTTAAGATTGCGTCTCAAAATCAGGAGTCTGGAGTCTCGAGTCGGGAGTCTGGAGTCAGAAGACAGAAGATAAGGAGTCCAAAGCGCTGACTCGCGACTCCAGACTCGCGACTCACGACTCTAGACGTGCGGCTAGGCCCAGCAAAACCTCTCGTAAGTTCCTAATCGGCTCGGATAAGCGGAAAGTAAGAGTAAATCAAATGGCGACACGTTCGCCCCATGACGTAACCGAACTCCTGAAAAAATGGAGCAAAGGCGACCATGACGCACTGGATCTGTTGATGCCGCTCGTCTATGACGAACTGCATCGACTCGCAGGCGCGTACCTACGTCGCGAGCGTCGCGAGCATACGCTGCAACCGACCGCGCTCGTGAACGAAGCCTATCTGAAGCTGATCGATCAGCGGAACGCGAATTGGAACAGCCGGGCCCAGTTTTTCGGTGTTGCAGCGCAACTCATGCGCCGAATCCTCGTGGATCATGCGCGAGCTCACCACGCTGCCAAGCGCGGCGGTTCTGGTTTTAACGTGTCGCTCAGCAAAGCTCACCGGTTTGGCGAGGAGCCAGATTTGGATTTGCTGGCATTGCATGAGGCTTTGGAGAGGCTCGCCGCGATAGATGGTCAGCAAGCCCGCGTAGTCGAGCTCAGGTTTTTCGGCGGCTTGACTATTGAAGAAACAGCGGAAGTTATGTCGGTATCCCACGCTACCATCGAACGCGAATGGCAAATGGCGCGAGCCTGGCTGCGGCGTGAGCTAAGCCGCCGCGCACTTTCTTGAGGGAATTTCACGCCGAACTCCGCGTTCAATCAGGGGCAGGGTGTATCAAACCGGAGGTTGTATAACGCAGTTATCATGATTAAGCCCGAACGTTGGGAGCGGATAAAGTCTCTCTTTAACTCAGCTTTAAGTCGCCCAGCCGAAGAACGAGCGAGTTTTCTGGCCGAAGTGTGCGGTAACGATCAGTCGATGCGCGATGAAGTAGAGTCGCTGCTGTCCGCGCACGAGGAAGACGAAGAGTTTCTTAATGCGCCGGCCTATCAGATGGCGGCTGAGATACTCGAAAAGTCCAACACTGGACTGGTGCCGGGCGACCACATCGGCCCGTACGAGATGGTGTCGACGCTAGGGGTCGGTGGAATGGGCGAGGTCTATCTTGCTCAGGACTCCAGGCTGGGACGAAAAATCGCCATTAAGCTACTGGCTCCCAGATTTGCCACCGATGAACAACGAGTTCGGCGCTTCGAGCTGGAAGCGCGAGCAGCTTCTGCCCTCAATCACCCCAATGTATGTGTAATTCATGATGTCGGCCGAGCCGAAAATGGCCGGCATTACATGGCAATGGAATACGTCGAGGGTACGACTCTCCGGCAACGAATGGCCGCCGGCCCGTTGCCATTGACGCAAGCACTCGACGTCGCAGCACAAGTCGGCTGGGCTCTCGAAGCCGCTCATGCGGCGGGAATTGTCCACCGGGACATCAAGCCCGAAAACATCATGTTGCGTCCGGACGGGTACGTAAAAGTGCTCGACTTCGGCATCGCCAAGCTCAGCACTCATCCACCCAAAATCCGCGAGGTGCAGCAAGTCGCAACCATAGCTCGCATGCACACGGCGCCCGGCATTTTGATGGGCACAGTGAAGTACATGTCACCGGAGCAATTGCGAGAGTTGCCCATCGACGCTCGCACCGACATCTGGAGCCTTGGCGTGGTTTTGCACGAGATGTTGACCGGACATACGCCGTTCGATGCCGCGACTACGAACGAAATGATTGCGGTCATTTTAGAGCGCCGCCCGCCTCAGCTCGAGTTCCCCGAGCATGTTCCGGCAGACGTTCGCGTCGCCATTCGAAAAGCACTAAGCAAGCGGCGAGACGATCGATATCAATCGATGAAAGAGTTCGCTGCCGAGCTGCGAAGGTTGCGCCGGCAAGTCTCGACAGAAGTCGTCTCGGAACTTCTCGTCCAACCGACTTTGAGCTATCAGACGATGCCTCCAGGAGATATGCAGGCGACGCTTCCCGCAGCGGGTTCAACCATACTTTCCAGAATAAGGTCGCAAGCTGCTTCCAGTGCCAGTTTCTTATTGAGTGAGATCATCGAACACAAGACGGCTGCTGTTTTCACAGGCGTTGCCGCAATCTTTGCGTTGGTGCTGATCGGCCGTAACAACCCATTTTCAACTAACACCAGTCAACCGCGGGTGGTGCTGCCGCAGGCGGCGATTAAGCCACTCACAAACGCCGGCCAATCGTTGAGTGCCGCGATTTCTCAGGATGGACGCTTTGTTGCTCATGTAGCCGAGAAGGACGGAAAGCAGGAATTGCTGGTCACGCGTACAGCTAACCAGGCGACATCAGTGGTGGTTCCGAAAAGTGACGCGATTTATCGCGGTCTGACTTTTTCACCGGATGGCGACTATCTTTACTTCGTACGTAAGGAGAACAGCGACTCCGGCATCTTATATCAACTCGCGTTGCCGGCGAGTGCTCCAAGAAAACTCAAAACTGAAGTCGACAGCCCCATCAGTTTTTCGCCGAACGGTGACAGGTTCACATTTGTGAGGTTTAACAGAAGTAAAGGCGAATACTCGTTGATGGTTGACGAGATTAATGGCGGTGCTGAGCGAACCATAGGTACGCGCCGAGATGGAAACAAATTTTCAATCGAAGGACCGTCCTGGTCGCCAGACGGAAAAACTATTGCCTGCGCCGCGGCTTGGTGGGACAAAGGCTATCACATGAACGTGCTTGAAATAGACGTCGAGACGGGCAAGGAAAAACCGATCGGCGACGGCCAATGGTTTTCAGTCCAACAAGTTACATGGCAGCAGGACAAGAGCGCCTTAATCATTGGCGCCAGAGAGCAGCCGATGAGCCCTTATCAGATTTGGCGGGTTTCCTATCCCGACGGTGAGTCATCGAGGTTGACTACGGATACCATTGAATACAAGAGTCTCAGCATGTCGTGGGATGGAAATACGATTGTCGCCGTACAAAGTAAACAAAATGCTCGGATTTGGCTCTCCGGCATTGGCGATGGCTCGGACGCCAAACAAATTGCGTCTACGGTCGGACTCGCCTACGGCTTAAGCTGGACTAAAAACGGACGAATCATCTTTTCGTCCATGGGTGGGGATAACCTGAACATTTGGCGGATCGATGCAGACGGCTCCAATCAAACTCAACTAACCGTAAACGCCGGCGACAATTACACTCCCGCGACCACGTCTGATGGCCGCTACATTGTTTTTGCTTCGAATCGCAATGGGAGTTTCAACATTTGGCGGATGGAAGCCGAGGATGGCGCCGATCCAAAACAGTTAACTTTTACCGACGGCAACTTTTATCCATCAACTTCGCCAGATAATCAGTGGTTCGCTTACGACAATCAGAGTAAGGCTCCGTGGACGATTTGGAAGGCGCCCATTGGAGGTGGAACTCCCGTTCAGTTAACGCCTGAATACACTCGCATGCCGGTCTTCTCTCCTGACGGCCGATTTATAGCCTGCCGCTACTACGTCGAGCAAGATGTGCGCGGGATCGCAATTATTCCGGCTGAGGGCGGAGCGCCGTTGAAGTTGCTTCCCATTCCCGTGATGGATTGGCAGCGCGTTGAGTGGATTGCGAATGGAAAGGCGCTTAGCTATATCGATACGGTCGATGGCGTGTCGAACATTTGGAGCTATGAGCTGGATAGCGGGGCGAAGAAGCAGCTCACCCACTTCAAGACGGATCAGATCTTCGCTTATGCCTGGTCGCCTGACTTCAAACAACTCGCAACTCAGCGAGGGACTACCGTCAGCGACGTCTCCATAATCAGTTACGGAAAGTAGGTTGGTCAGTTTACGGGAAGTGGGAGCGGTACGGCGGAATCCCCACAAAGGGTTGCTACGGGCGAATGCCCAAGACCCGCTTGAGCCCTGGGCATTGCGCGTATTTTCAAAGGAGGGAGATTATCTTCGGGAGCTTGCGAATTGTTCCTAGCCGCCGATTTTCCCATCGGGAGACTCGCAGCCTGGGGGCTCAACACCGGGAATCACGCTCGCACGGCTCTTCACTAATTCGATCGCCTTATTGAGCTCCGTCGTGTCAATCTTCAGAACACTTTCCAGCGCGTCTCTCAGTTCGACGATTACCTGTAACAACTTCAAATCCACGTCATA
>DATEDU010000030.1:0-7734 GCA_035281525.1 Pyrinomonadaceae bacterium
TCCTTATTTATCTCCGGGGCAAAAAACCCATTCCTCTCCCACCGCTCATAGTGGTGCTGCTCCGCCTCTTTGGGGTCGTATTGTTTGGGGATATCCATGCTCATCGCCTTGACGTAAATAAAACGTAGAGTCTACGCCAGATAAGCGTGAAAGTTCAAAATGACCCTGCGAGAAGTGTTGCTACTTAGAAGGCTTCCCCTTAGAATCCGCATTATGTCAGCTGCAGTATTCGGCAAAACCGAGCCTTCAATTGCGGACAAGTTTCGCGCTCAGAAAGAACTCTTAGCGGAAAACCCTGAAATTCTTCGAACTCGACACCAAATCTTTTTAGGTGATGCGCGCACAATGAACGAATTGGCCGATGGCCAGGTACAGCTCGTCGTTACTTCCCCCCCTTATTGGATATTGAAGCTTTACAATGGAGGTGCAGGGGAAGCGCAACTGGGTCACATTGAGAATTACAGCAGGTTCTTAAGCGAACTCTACCGTACCTGGGAACGTTGCTATCATGCATTAGTACCAGGCGGCAGATTATGTGTTGTTGTAGGAGACGTTTGTCTTCCTCGCCGCAAAATAGGTCGGCATCTAGTTGTGCCTTTACATGCCGATATATCAGTTCAATGTCGGACCATAGGATTCGACTATCTGACGCCCATTTTGTGGTACAAAATTGCCAATGCAGCCACAGAAGTTGAGGGCAATGGCGCAGCTTTCTTAGGTAAACCTTATGAACCAAACGCTATTGTGAAAAATGATGTCGAATACATCTTGATTTTCCGTAAGCCTGGCGGATATAGAAAACCAACAAATGACCAACGACTTCTAAGCCTTATTTCTAAAGAGGACCATGCCCGGTGGTTTCGCGCTATATGGGATGACGTTCCAGGTTCAAACCGAACAAAGGGTCACCCAGCACCCTTCCCAGTTGAGTTACCTTATCGCCTAATAAAGATGTTCTCGTTCGTAGGAGATGTCGTTCTAGATCCTTTTCTCGGCACTGGCACGACCACTGAAGCTGCAATTATTGCGCGTCGATCTAGTATCGGTTACGAAATCGAAGCACCGTATTATCGTTTAGTAAAAGATCGACTTAAACAAATACAATTTGACGCGGACGTTTCATTTTTGTAAGCGCTATCCTTAGCCTCAGCCTAACTGCTTGTACAAACTCTTAACTGCATTTCAAAATGTTTTCACTGGACGGGTATACCGCCATCGTTCAAGCACGATCGGTGACGGCATTGCGGCGTTTGTTTACGAGGATCTCATTGATCTCGCGCAGTCACCCACACTTCTAAGCCGCATGAATACAAATCAAGTTGCTGTTAATACTGGGAACCAGATCAAGGGACAGAGAGGCAGGCGAGGCGACGGGACCTTCGGAAGAGTTGTGCCAGGTACGCAATTAACTGGGGAGCCAGGCTTCAAAGTTCCAAAAGGATATGTCGCTAATCTAGAGATTGGAACGGAAGTGAAAATCGGGGCAACCAAACTTATTGCCCAAGTTGACCGTGTAATTAATGATTTAACAAAACAAGCCCACATATTTATAAATCATAATCCGAACGCTTTAAGATTGGCGCTCGTGGGTGTGAATTCAGCTCACACGTATACTGGCCACGAAAAAGACCGTCAGTATGTAGCTAAAACTCCGCCAGCACGTGAGGCCGCCGAATTTGCAAGACGGATCGAGAAAACTGTGGGACCGCATTACGACGAACTTCTCATTTTAAGGTTTCGCGCTACAAATAATCCTCCGTATAACTTTGAATGGGTTGATTTAAGCGAGACTGAGCAGTTGTATGGAAGCATCTTAGTCCGTTTGAGTGCTCAATATGAGAGGCGGTTTTAGGGTCTCCATGCAGCCACAGAAAACTCCACATGACAGCACATCTATCGGCGTTGATCCGGATGAGTTCAATGCAGGCGTGCGACAGGGATTGACTGAACTTGACAACGGCGACAGTGTTGCTATCGAAGAAGTTGAAAATGAACTTCCCTCAGGGATTATCAGGTAAACTCTCACGATTACCCGCAGGCAGACAAGATGACATCACACGACCTATTTAATCGCTTTGCTTCAAAGGTCAGCGCTGCTAGTTAGACATACTTTGAGGCACAGGCCGAACGACGAATGCTGTGGAGGAACGTGAGATCACAATTTGTGATCTCAAACCGCAAAAATCGGCAGGAAATTGGACCTAAAACGTTTGAGGTCACAGTGATGTGACCTCAAGAAAGTTCACGGAAATTTTGAGGTCGCAATTTGCGACCTCAAAGTTTTACTTCGTCTGCTTTTCTTCCAGCTGCCGCTTGATCAGCAGTTCCGCCAGATCAGGAACTACTTCCCACGCGATTTCGCGGATGACTTTGTCGGACATCAGTTCAACTGCACGGCGGGCGATGGCGTCGATCATTTCGGGGGAGAGTTGATCGGTAGTAATTGCAGTCGCAGGTGCAGGAACAACTGGAGCGGGTTCCGCGAACATCGGCTCGGGTTCTGGTTCAGGCTCAGCTACAGCGATTTCAGACGCGTAAGGCACTTCCTGCGTATCTGCAAACGAACTATGAACCTCAGGTTGATAAGTCGATTCGTATGAACCTACCGTCGCCACCGCTTCCTTCACCTGTGGTTCGATATACGCACGCGCAGGGGCAGCTTCGTAAGCAGGCGCGGCGACGTGGCGGACATCCTCATCGAGGTCCAAAACAAAGTCATCGTCCTCGGAACTCGCGCGCACTGGCTCCAACTCGCCAAGGTCCAACAACACGTCGGCTGAATCTTCCGTCACTCCTGTTTCCATGTTCTCCTCGCGTGGTAACAATCCCGTAGGCACTTCCACATCCTTGAGCGGCATCGTATCTGCCGTTGTGACTTCCAACTCATGCGTGTCCATCAGCGCCGGTTCTTCTTCAGGCTCTTCAATCCTTGGAAGTTCCGCGGTCGGACGCTCCTTCTCGACAGGCGCGCTGGTCACGAGCGATCCCACCCGGTCGATCAGTCGTCGAATCGATTGAAATGGTTTGGTCAAGATGTCATCCGCGCCAACTCTGCGCGCCTCCGCTTCGTCGAACGGCTCAAACGAGCCCACGAGCAGCACCACTGGTATGTGTTTCAGCTTCTCGTTTGTTTTGACGTATTCGCAAACCTCATAGCCATTCGGGGAAGGCATGAAGACGTCTGCGAGAACTATATCCGGGGCAATTTCCAGGATCCGATCGATTGCCTCCTGGCCGTTGCCAACTGCCACGACTTGCACACCTTCGTCAGCAAACGTAAGGTCGATGACTTTCTGAATGGTGGCCGAATCGTCGGCAAGTAGGAGTTTGCGTCCAGCTAGCAAAGCCAATCCCTTTAGCTGAATTGCACCATCGGCGGGGCCTAGTGCGTATGCACGGATGGCGCGGGCATGGTACGAAGTGGGCCTCAGGAAGAGGCCCCGACATGAAACCTAACACCCGCGGGAAGCGGCAGTCAAGCGTTTGTTTTAGAGTCTATGTCCTTAAGGGGACTTTGCCTTAAAGCTCTTAATCCACAAAAAGCACAAAACAGCTTCTTGATTTTTAGCCTTTGTGTTTTTTGTGGCTAAGCTCGGCAAGAGTCGGCGTCGGCTACGGACCAGACACGACGATGTCGTCCGGCGTGTTGGGTTTGCCGTCAGGGCCGAGGGAGCGCAGGGAATAGCGGTCCTGCTGGCCATCGTAGTGGTATGGACGGTGCCACGGGTCGACGCGGATGACTCGGGTTAAATAACGCGGGCTCAGGTGATCGATGAGAACGGATTCTTTATCGGAAACGACGAAGTGTCCGCGGTCTTGGCGAAATTCGGACAAAGCCTTTGCAATGGTCGAGAGTTCATCCGCGGCGGCTGAGCGCTTAATTTGATCGACGGCAGCAGGCAGCTCAGCAACACTTACCCAATCACGATTGCCACTCTTAACCTCTACGACACGCCAACCGCCAGCGTCGCGCGCAAAACGAAAGTCAGCCTGAACCAGAGCCGTAACAAGCGCGGACGACTCCGATCCAATCGACAATCCAAACGGTGAGATGTTCCTTATCCTGACGTCGTCTGACGGCAGCTCAACTCCGAACAAACTCGCAACCAGACAACGCGCGCGTTTCGTCGTCAGCTCCGAACTGGATCGACTACGTGCAAACTGCGGCGGCGCATCGCATTCACCTGACGGCAACTCAACCTTGGCTGCTCGCGCAAGGACCTCCAATCGTTCCCAATGATCCGGTCCAGTCCGGATCTCGCTCAATCGCCAGCGACCTTCATTCAGCGTCAAGCGAAAGACGGTGTGAATCTCAGCACTGACTTCCGCGCTTTCGGTGCTGCTCGAGCTCACAGATTCAACACGAACGGCGCTGCCGGGCAGAGACCAACCAGCCATCGTCTGTATGAGTTTGCGAGCCTGGTTTTTACTGAGATCGGCGCGTGCGTGAATCGGCGTTACGATTACGAGCACAAAAGTGCACAAAAAGAGTCTCATCTTACTCGGCAGTCTTTTTACCAATCAGCATCTGCAACATGATCTGTAGTTGCCCGGTGGTGAAAGGCTTAGGCAAAAACACCTTCGCGCCGGCCACAAAACTTTCGGACGACAGCTTTGGATCCTGCTCGGCAGTCATCATCATCACCGGAATCCGCTTTAGTCGTTCTTCACTTGTCATGTAGCGGACCAACTCAGTACCCGAGATGTGCGGCATAACGACGTCAAGAACAGCCGCAGTGAAGTTAGCATCCGTCTGCAAGATCTTATAAGCCTCGCGCCCGTCGCGCGCTGTGACTACAGTAAAGTTTTCCTTCTCCAGAATAGTCGCGATTAAACGGAGAATTGCCGGATCGTCGTCTGCAACGAGTATGCGGCGGTTTTCTGTCTGGTTTGTAACTGCGTCGTGATTTTCCATGTGAGTGTTTCTCTGTAGTTTTAGACTTCTACTGCCCGACTACTCTCGCCCGCTTGTGTGGAAAGCTCGGCCGCCAGTTTGATCGCAGCAACCATACTCGAATGTTCAGCGAGTCCTTTTCCTGCGATGTCGAAGGCAGTGCCATGATCGACCGAAGTTCTGATAAAAGGCAGGCCTAATGTAACGTTGACGGCCTCTCCAAACGACAAACACTTTACAGGAATCATCGCCTGATCGTGATAACAAGCAATGACCGCGTCAAACTCTCCACGCGAGGCACGGAGAAATACAGTATCGGCGGAGAAAGGCCCGTGCACATTAATGTCGTCGATTTGGCGCGAAGCCTGGATGGCCGGCATTATTTCCGAGGCCTCTTCAACTCCGAACAATCCTCCTTCGGCTCCATGCGGATTCAGCGCCGCAACGGCGAGCCTCGGACGTTCGATGCCCCAGCGCTGAAGCTCACGATGCGTGAGGCTGATGACCTTTATCATGCGATCGCGCTCAACAAGCCTGATTGCTTCCGAGAGCGGAACGTGCGTCGACAACAACACGATACGAAGATTTGCAGCCACAAACGCCATCGCGTACTCCTCGGCGCCGGTGAGATGAGCAAGAAACTCCGTGTGACCAGGAAAACTGTAACCGCCGAGAAACAGTGCACGCTTGTTGATCGGCGCGGTGGCAATCGCATCAATGTTTCCGGCCGCGCACAATTCTACTGCCGCTTCGATGTAGCCTGCCGCGGCTTTGCCCGCCGCGCCTGACTCGATGCCAGGTTCAATAAAACCACTGATATTGTCGAGATGATAGATGACGGGTTCGGAGATCTGATCGGGAAAGGTTTCTTCAGTACGAATGATGTCGTAGCCGGATTGGAGATCGAGAGTACGTGCCGTGTGAGCGAGCAACTGAGCATCTCCAATGATCACCGGCACGCAAACTCGTCTGATTTCTTCTTCGGCAACAGCTTTCAGAACCACTTCGGGCCCAATACCCGCGGGGTCTCCCATCGTAATGCCGATGCGCGGCAAAACTCGCCTGGGTCGAGGTCCCGGGTTGGTTGAGCTTTGGTCTGAGTGTCGCATGGCTTGAGGCGACGCACTGTTATCCAGGGCGAGGAACTCAGGGCGAGGCTGCGTTAATCTTCCTAAGCGTCGGCTGTTTCAACCCGCTCGTCGGCTTTGAACATGTACTTGATGTTGCGTTTGAGAACCAGCAGATTCGGCGCACCTTTACGATTGACCTTCAACGCGCCGCGATCGTACCACTCGATCGTGCCTTCAATCTCTTCACCATCAAGTAGAACAATAACCATCGGAGTATGAGCATCGATCTGTTTCTTGTAATAAAAGATCTCCGCGTTGGTTTCATTGGGAGGCGGAACTCTTTTCTTAACCTGGACCGAAGCATGTTGTTGGGCGGCACGTGCCGAGCCGCCATCATTTGAGGCGCGGGAGCTCCCATTCGAACGCTCTCTGGGCTGCGGAACTTCTCGGGCTTTGCCTTTCACTTCCGCGAGTGTTGTTCTGATGAGTTTACGATTCACTGATTAATACCTCCAAAAATCTATGACGGGTGTAAATCACCCAGTCGAGAACTAGCGATGTATGGACACAGGGCTTAGATGTAACAGAATGTGTCAAAACTCTCGCAGGCTGCGGCCCATCCGAGGAGAGGAACGAACATTACCCGTAATGGAATTTCCTGCAAGGAATGAACGACATGCTACACAACAAAAGAAGAAAAAGCAAAGGGGAAAACCTCGATATTTCAAGATTTTACCTGCAAGAAACGCTGCAAGAGGGAGGAATCATTGGTCATATATCATTTGGCATTTTTCATTTGTCATTTGAAGACCTTGGGTTTCTCCATTCCTGCATAACTCGTAAGAAGCCGGAGGTCTTCAATGACAAATGAAAAATGCCAAATGATATATGACCAATGATCTTCTTAAAAAAAGGGAAGGCCCCCGACGACCTTCCCTTAAGCGGGCGATCAATAAAGAATCTCTAATCCGCCTTCTTGCGAATAAAAGTCGGAACGTCGAGATCGTCACCGCGAGGTGTGCCCATCATTGGCCGCGGGAGATCGTCGGCCGGCCTTGCTACGAAACGTGGTGGCGGCGCGGGAATCGCTGTTGTCGCAGCGGCAGACGCAACTGATACGGCCTCTCTATCAAACCCTGTAGCAATCACTGTGATCTTCATCTCGTCAGTGAGCGTCTCATCGATCACTGCACCGAAGATGATGTTCGCATCGTCGTCAGCAGACTCACGAATGATCGACGAAGCAGCATTAACCTCAAACAACGTCAGATCAGGTCCGCCAGTGATGTTGATCAAAACACCTTTGGCGCCCTGAATCGTTGCTTCTTCCAAAAGCGGCGACGAGATCGCCTGCTGAGTCGCTTCGATGGCGCGGTTCTCTCCGGTGGCTCGTCCGGCGCCCATCAAAGCCATTCCCATTCCCTGCATGATCGACTTCACGTCGGCGAAGTCGAGATTGATCAAGCCTGGAACAGTGATGAGATCGCTGATGCCCTGCACTGCCTGACGCAGAACATCGTCGGCGACCTTGAATGAGTCGGCGAGTGAAACTCCACGGTCAACAGTGTGCAGCAGTCGTTCGTTAGGAATGGTGATGACTGTGTCGACACACTCGCGCAGCTCTCGCAAGCCCTGATCGGCCTGTTGCATGCGACGGCGCCCTTCGAAATGAAAAGGCTTCGTCACTACCGCGACAGTCAACGCATCGAGCTCTGTTGCGAGTGAAGCGACGATCGGCGCAGCGCCCGTACCGGTGCCACCACCGAGACC
>DATEDU010000031.1:0-7757 GCA_035281525.1 Pyrinomonadaceae bacterium
AGAATTGTCCACCGTTGAATGGCAAAACGCGCACGTGATGCCGATTGAATTCAAGTTATCACCCTGGAAAAAGCCCTGGACACCGACTACAGCATTTAGCTTGAGTAAGGCAACTGTTGTAGCGGGATCGTCAAGGTTCACCTTGCCCTGTTTAAGTTGATTAATGAGTGGCTGTGGTAAAGCGTCGACATCGACTTTGAGACCAAGAGTTAATGCAGTGCTCGGACTGATGCCGGGACCTACTCCGCCAAGACTTGCGCCTTTAATCGCTTGGTGAAGCTCAAGTTCGCCGCCCCAGAAGGCTTCGTCGCCAAAAGTATCGAAGCGGAATGTAGTTCTGCCTTCCTCTAAAAGAATATTGGCATTCGCAACAATCTGTGCGTCAAAGTTTCTCAACTTTTTTGTTCTGGCGTTACTTTGAGCCGGTGGTCCCTGCGCGCGAATTGTTGCTCTTGGCCTTTCTGCAAGCCCTTTGTTAACGAGAACTAAAAAAGTCGACACTGTCGCTAATAGCGCTATTACTACATACAAGATTCGTGTTCGGTGCCTAACAGCTTGTTCAACTGACAACATATGGTTTCCTCCCATTATCGATCGTATCGGGACAATCTCTTGGGCCAATGCAGACAGGTAGGTCGCAAGGCCTCTCGACTTTGCATCCAGGCAAGGTCAGTGCTACTTTCCTCGAACATAAGCACTAACCGTTTTGCGCCCCCCTTGCCGACAAGCGGGGCGGATTTTGTTTGGGGAATGGTGTTTTAGGATACGCCCTAAAGGCAACTCTGTAAAGAGGTGACTATGACCGAAAGTGACCGTAAAGGTTTACGTTTTCCGTGCGAATGTGTGTCGAATCTACCTGGCGGGTATACCGACCCTTGGGCGGAGATTACTAAAAGAAAACTACTGCCCAACGGCACCAAAGAGCAGATTGTTAGCCTTCTCGCTGACGAGCCAAAGACAGTCTCACAGTTGGCTCACGCGTTGAATTTATCGGCCCCGAGTGTGCACACACACATCAATGACATGGTAAGCAGCGAACTCCTGCGCGAATCGGCAGAGTTCGAGAAGAGACATCCGACCGAGCGCTACTACGAACCGAATTTCCCAGTTTTCAAAGCGGATGATTGTGCTGAATTCCGGACGTTGTGTGAAGAGATGGCTGAGCAGCTAGCGACCCTTTTTGAGCGTCGACGGGCAAGAATGGAGCGAGCCTTTCACAAGACCACGCTGCCGGATCACGGATGGACGCTTTCGGACGTTACACATTGCCTGTATGCAAATATGTATCGAGGAGCGCGCACTTTGCTCGAACAGCGCGGATTCCTGGCGTCACGAGAGAAGCACGCAAACGGTGCAGCGTGGATCTTCTGGGCAGAAGAACGGGAATAGACCGTTCAAGATCGCATATGGTCACACCGCGTGACGACAGAGATCGACCACCTAACGCTTCAATTCACCTAACGGGGCGCGGATGGGGCGGCCGGGATACACTCCCGCTTGTAACTGCCCGTCTTTAACAATCACCACTCCGTTCACCAGAACGTACTTGACACCTTCAGCATATCTCGCCGGTTCATCGTAAGTTGATTTATCGATCACATGCTCAGCTTCAAAGACCACAAGGTCAGCGTCGGCGCCTACACGAATCCTTCCCTTGTTCTTCATCGACGGTACGCGTCGTTCAAGTCGTCGCGCGGGCATGAGCGTCATTTTGCGCAAAGCATCCGTCAACGTTAATGCGCGTCGCTCCCTTACATATTTGCCTAGAATACGAGTGTAAGTGCCGGCGGTGCGAGGGTGTCCCTTTCCGTTCTCTAAAATCCCGTCGCTTGCAATCATAGTCAAAGGACTCTTAACAGCAGCCTCAACTATTTCGTCGGTCATCGAAAATACGATGACGAATCCGCCCACTTTCCGATAGCGCTCAAAACTTTCTTTCGTTAGTCGCTCACCTGTAGCGGCCCATTGCAAGTCTCCATAATCGATTCCGAAGACTTCACGCCAACCTTCATTAAAGATCGCCGACTTGATATCGGTCATGCCTGCTGTATATGGATAACACTCGGTCGTAACATCAAGATTCCGAGCGCGTGCTTCGCCAATCATCTGTAGTAACTTCGGTGTGGCTTTACCGCCAGTACTTTGAATGTGGACCACATGAAGTGGCGCGCCGGTGATTGCGGCAGCTGCTATTACCTCTTCGAGCGCCTGAGTACTGCTCGCAGGTTCTTTCAGTCCAGCATTGCGCAGGTGAACGTGGCACGACGCACCGAACTGCGCGGCGACTCGAAACATTTCCAAAATTTCCCAGTGTGAAGCTTGCGGCACATACTGAATGCCGAACCCGACCGCAACTGCACCGCGCCGAAGCCCGCGTTCAATGTTCGCTTTCATTTCGGCTATTTCAGCATCCGTAGCGGCTCTGCGAGCTGCCTGGCGGGTTGGCAGAAACTCAATCGGATCGTTCATCGCAGCCATTCTGGCGGCCAGGTGACCAACGCTAACACCGTAGTTGATCATAGCTTTTCCCGCCCGGTCATCGTACCAACCGTCAACATCTCCGGTGCCAACTTCCAATTCCAGAGCGGTGGTCACTCCGTCCATCGCTTTGAAGCGGTAATTCTCTTCCGTATGTCCGTGCTGATGAAGGTCGATAAAGCCCGGCGAGACAATCATTCCTTTCGCATCGATTACTGTGCGACCACTCTGTCGAGCTGCTGTGATTGCTTTGATGACTCCTCCTGAAATACACACATTACGCACCGCATCAAGTCCTGATTCCGGGTCGATCACGCGTCCATTGAGAATGACGACGTCGTAAACCTGTTTGGCGCTGGACGTGAAGAGCGAAGGCCGAACCAGGCTGATCAGCAAACAGCAGACAATAAGAAATCTCCAGGACAGCTTTTTCAGTTTGCGTGTAGTCATCTTAAGTCTCTGCGCGAACTCTGCGTCCTTGGCGTCTCTGCGGTTTTGTCTCAAGCAAACTTACCGCCAAGACGCAGAGAACGCCGAGATCACGCCGAGAAGAATCATAAAATAGGCAACTAATGACGCGCGATTCTAACAGTAAAGTTGTTCTACCTATGATAGTTTATCAGCGCTCTTACGGTCCCATTTCAGTCCCGAGAGATTCTCGCTGAACAATGTCGGAACATCCGCTGGGTAGCCACTCCCTTATTCGCGGCCTCGGTCCTGTCGCAACTACTGCGATTGTCGTCGGAAATGTCATAGGGACAGGTGTCTTTTTAAAGTCGCGAGTAATGACTTGCAATGTCGGGACGCCGGGTCGCGTAATCGCAGTTTGGATTGTAGCGGGACTCCTGTCACTCGCCGGCGCTTTGACTTATGCGGAGCTCGCCGCAATGTGGCCGCGCGCGGGCGGCGAATACGTCTTTATTCGCAACGCATACAATTCGCGATTGGCCTTTCTGTATGGCTGGATGCGATTTGTAGCCTCAGGCGCAGGTTCACTCGCTGCTCTAGCCGTTGGATTCGCAATCTTCTTGAACGTGCTGCTCGCAAGAGCGCTCGACGTCAACTATTTCAGTCTGGATCTCCCCGGCTATCAAATTCCATTTGGGCGAATGCAGATTGCAGCCCTGAGCGCGATTGCAATCGTCACGCTTATAAACTGTGCTTCCGTTAAAGTAGGCGGCAGGTTCGCGAGCGTGATGACCGCAATTAAAGTTGCGAGCATCATGACACTTGGTCTGGGAGCACTGATTTTTGCTTCTGGAAGTTGGACCAATTTTCTTCTAACAGACACCGGGGGTTCATGCGAAGAAGTCGCGGCCGCAGCGCGTGGAGGGAGTGCAGGCTTTGCCGCTGCGATGTTAGGAGCCCTGTGGGCTTACAACGGCTGGAACGAGATGACCTTCGTCTCAGGTGAAGTAAAGAATCCCCAGCGCAACATTCCAATTGGACTCATTAGCGGCATGATCATCTGCATGGGTCTCTACGTTTTTGTAAACACAAGCTACTTCTATGTTCTAACGCCTACCGAGGTAGCAAGCGTTTCCGCAACTTCATCCGTAGCTGGTGTTGTTACTGAAAGAATCCTCGGAGCAGTTGCTCTGATGTTAATTGCCGCAGCGATGATGATTTCAACCTTCGGCGCTCTCCACATCTCGAGTATGGCCAATGCTCGAGTCCCGTACGCGATGGCGAATGATGGTCTCTTCCCAAAGCTCTTATCAGTCGTTTCTACGCGTACTCACGTTCCGGTGCGCGCGCTACTGGTGCAGGGCGTGTGGGCGGGAGTGCTCGCCCTTTCTGGTTCATACGATACCCTGACAGATTATGTGATCTTTGTGAACTGGATTTTCTTTGGGTTGGTTATTGCATCGATCTTTTTTATTCGTCGCCGCCGGCCAACAGGCGAAACGGGTTACCGGGCCTGGGGTTACCCGGTCATCCCTCTAATTTTCATTCTGACGACCTTGTGGTTGCTCATCAGCACGCTGATTACATCTCCAATTCGATCAATGATCGGCCTTCTTTTGGTTGTACTTGGGCTGCCCGTCTACCACCTGATGTCACGGACGAACTCAAATGACACGTCTAGTCCGCGCGATTGAGCGTCCTAACCGCAAATGCTAAACAAGCTAAAGCAAAAGCAGTAGTAGCAGCGCCTTCAAGCAGAAGCGGCGTGGGTGAGCCGACTCCAAGTAAACTGAACCTCAATAAGTCTACCTGCCACGTCATCGGATTGAGGTATGCCGGCACTCGAAACCATGCGGGCAAGTCTGATAGTGGATAGAACATCGAGCTGAGGAACATTAAAAGGATGTAGCTCGCACTCAGCACCGTGTTAAATGCGTCCATGCGCGCGAATCTGATTGCGAACACACTGAAGAGAAAGAACCAGCCGGCGGTGGCGGTCACTACGATCGCCGCTGTAAGCGGCAATAGATCCCAACGGATCGTTGCGTCCATTGCGACCACGCCGAGTATGATCGCGAGAATCGAACCAATAACTGCCAGCAGAAGATTGAAACTAATCTTTCCGATAAGAAGTTGCAGTCGTGTGATTGGGTACGTCAGCAGCTCGTGAAAGATTCCCGAATCCTTGTCCATGAAAAAGCCCCAGGCCGTGTTCATTGCGACTGAGAAGGTGACCATCCCCAGCACTCCCGGCAACAGAAACTCGATGTAGCCAAACCTGTTTCCTGCGACGCCGACGGAGCCTCCCAGCATCTTCTCAAAGCCCAGCCCAAAAAGAAGTAAATACGTTAGTGGCACGAAAAGATCCCAGAACACAAATCCGATGTTTGTGATGCGTTGCCGGTAGTCGCGGTAAAAAACAGCAGCAATTCCGCTCATCGTGCCTCCTTCATGAGCTCTATAAACACCTCCTCCAAAGTGGGCCCGCGCACCTCAAACTGTAGAATCGCCGTATCGCGAGAAATGTCGGCCAACTTGCCTAGCAGTGAGGCCTCTTCTCCATGGAAGACCATCTCGGCAGTGTTACCATCAACCCGCAAATGCTCCGGCTTGAGCGCTTCGAGCCGGCCAACCAGGTCTCCGTTGGTTTCGGCAAACGTTAGATTTACACGGAACATGTGCGTTGAAAGCGTGCGCAGCTCGCGCAAAGTTCCAGAGGCCATTGGACGCCCTCGATCAAGTATCATTATGGTCTCGCACAATTCTTCTGCTTCGCTGAGCACCTGAGTAGTCAAAAGAATCGTGCGACCGTCGCGAGCTTCCGTGCGCAGCCGGTCCATGACCCGCCGCTTCATCAGTGGATCCATGCCGGTGGTAGCTTCATCAAGAATGATCACTGGAGTGTCCAGCATAAAGATCTTCGCTACCTGAATGCGGCGTTTTGTGCCGAGACTCAGCTCCTGGACCGTGTTGCCTAGTTGTTCACCAAGCTCAAACTCGTCGGACAGCGCTCGCAGTCTCTCTTGCGCGACGGCCGGCTTTACACCGTGCAGATACGCATAGATCAGAAGGTTGTCACGGACAGTCAACAAGTTCTCAGTCGCCGTTTGCTGAAGGACCACAGCGAGCTGTTGTCGAACTGCTAATGGCTGACGGCTCACATCGAATCCCATTACTGCCGCGCGTCCGGAAGCAAGCGGAGTAATTGTGCTTAGGATCTTTACCAGCGTAGACTTGCCCGCGCCGTTAGGTCCAAGCAGACCATAGATGCGGCCTTGTGGAACTTGGAATGAGACTCCGTCGAGTGCTCGGATTAACTCACCGGACTTGGTCCGGTAAACTTTGCTCACCGCCTCAACTTCAATGGCATTCATCATCGGTAGTTGCAAGTCTACTGAGTTGCGAGATCGGGTGCAAAGATGCCATTAACTACTGACTGATTTCTCACCCGCGAGTGAAAGCGGGTTATAGGAGGCTGCTCAATGAAATTCGCCAAACGCGTTTTCCTGATCGCCGGTATCTTCGGATTGATTGTGCTCGTGCCGTTGTATTTCATGGAAGAGAAGACCGGTCGCGATTTTCCACCAGCAATCACTCATCCGGAGTACTACTATGGTTTCGTCGGCGTGGCCGTAGCGTGGCAGGTGTTGTTTCTGGTACTGGCAACTGATCCCCGTCGTTATCGCCCGATGATGATCCCGTCGGCTCTGGAGAAGGCGGCTTTTAGCATTCCGATTATCCTTCTCTTCTTCCAGGGTAGAGTGCCGTTTTTGATGCTGGTCGCCGGACTGCCAGACCTGCTTCTTTGTGTGTTGTTCATCATCGCATATCTAAAGACACCGCGTGAGGCGTATCTCGTTCCTTAGAGGCTAGATTCTGCGAGAGCTATTCCACGTAGTGTTCGACCAGTTTTCCTTGCAGAGCGAGTGGTACATCCTTCCAACTGAAGGCACATAGAATGATGGATGGCACCTCTTCAGTATGCACGCGCGCAAAACGCCACTGTTGCAGCTCATGCTCGTACCACCAACGGTAATATGGACCATTAGAGCGGCGGCTGTAGAATACTTGACCGCCTGTTGCGGTAGCGCGGCCTTCAATAATGAACATTCTTAAGCCGTTCACAGGTTACTTTTCTTCATTCGGCCCTCAATAACTCCCGATCGGCCCGATCTCCACGTTTCCAGCACATGGAGATCAGGCCAATTGAATGCCGGCAGCTGCGCCGTTACCAACGTGGCTGACGGTCACGGCCGTAGTTGCCGCCACCGCGATTGCGATCGTAGCCGCCACGGTTGCCGCCAAAACCACGTCCGCCTCCTCCGCGATTCTCGCGGGGCTTGGCTTCATTGACTTTTAATGCGCGACCGTTGATTTCTTTGCCATTGAATTGCTCAATAGCTGAAGCAGCTTCCGCCTCATTCGACATTTCGACGAAGGCGAAACCTCTCGAGCGCCCCGTGTCGCGGTCTTCGACGACATTTGCTGATTCAACTGTACCTGCTTGTGCAAACAGGTCTTGCAGCTCCTGACTAGTGGTTTGGAAAGCGAGGTTCCCAACATAAAGTTTCGTTGACATAGAGATATACCTTTCCCCTTTTTGGGAAGTTAAAAGAAGCTGCGAATCGGATTGGCTTCGGCGAAACGGTAGCGGTCGAAGGACCGGGTTCGGATGCTCTTACTTGAAGAGCGGCTTCGAAATTTGCAACAAGCCTACTCTCGAACTATCCAAACGTCCGGCGCTAATAAGTTTGTGCGCAGGGCGCATCACCGTTGATGCGCGAGAGAAGGATTAACCGCGGCTATGATGCCTGATGTGAGATGCAAGTTGCAAGTTCGCGCCGCAAATCCTCGTCAGACCTGCGGTTGAT
>DATEDU010000032.1:0-37199 GCA_035281525.1 Pyrinomonadaceae bacterium
GACTTGTTTTGCAAGCAGATTAGGATCGTCATAGTGAGTGCCGCCGGGTTGTTTATGAAGGTAATGAAATTCGCCGACTGCAGTGATGCCGCTGAGCGCCATTTCGAGAAAGGCCATGCGTGAGGAGTCGTAAATATCCTCGGGGGATAGGCGGTTGGCGGCGCTGTACATCATCTCCCGCCACGTCCAGAAGGTATCTTTTACATTTTGTGTTCGATATTCGGTGCGGCCTCGGATTACGCGTTGGAACGCGTGCGAGTGCGCATTCACGAGGCCAGGTATCACAACCCGGCTGTTGAGACGTGTCGGGTTCGTTCGTTCAGAAGGCTGCGATAGACCAACAATTTTCCCTGTCTCATCGCACGAAATCTCCTGAGGCTTAAACCGGCCGTCAACGTAAACCAATTCGGGCCGCCAACGCGTGTTCTCAGGAGAATTCAAGGTGGGCTTATTGTACGGCCTTAAACGCCAAAATCTCGCGTGCTGCTGTGCGGTCGCCAGTACAACTGATGCGCCGCGGCCCCGGCAAATAACTTACTCTGAACTTCAGTTTCTTATAGAGACTAACGATTCGCGAAGTCGCCTGGTTGGATAAGACAACAGGACCCGAATGGCGCGCTAACAATTCGGCAGTTCGCACCTGATCATCCCACGAAAAACCATTGCCGCTATAGGCCGTAAACTCGACGTCATAAGGAGGGTCTGCGTATATAAAGTCATTGGCTTGAAATTCGAGCGATGCCAAATCGTGGTTTGTGAACGACCAGTTTTGAAAAGCAGCCCTGTATTTGTCGAATTCGGTGACGTAATTGATGGTCTTATAACTTCCAAATGGCACATTGAACTCGCCGCTCCGATTGAAACGGCACAATCCGTTAAAGCATGTTCGGTTCAGGTAATAAAAAAGTCCCGCAGCCTCAGCGGACTTTGATCGGCTATTGCGTATCAGATCATTAAATCGATTACGATTCGAATAAAAAAGCGCTTCATCATTGCGCATTTCAATATCCACTTCGAGCCCGCGTTGCAATTGGCGATAGAAGTTGATCAAGTGAGGATTGATGTCATTCAGGAGAGCTTTTCGTGGCCTTAAACCGATTGCGACCGCGAGCCCTCCGCAGAACGGTTCGACGTAGCGCCTGTCGTTATATTCGCGCCAAATGCTGGAGAGGTGCGGAACCAGCCAACGCTTGCCGCCGGCCCATTTCAAAGGTGGCTTGATGCCGTTGTTAGCTGAGTTATTTTCTTCCACTTGAATCCCTGGATCCGTTGGCTACCGCAAACGGTTCTGTGTTGAATGCCGCGGTCCGCTGGCCAGCAAACCGTTCTGACATGGAATATTTTCCCAGAAGTCTCATGGGACGGAGGAAGTAATACAAGGGGTAAAGCGCGTCGGGCAACGTGATGGTTTTCCAGTCGGAGATTGTAGGAACCAGGACTGATCGCAGTAGAGCTCGAACGGCGTCGCGCTTTCGATCCATGCACTGCAGGTTCATTCGGAATGTTTCAATGTTCGTCGGTGGTTTTCGGACGCCTCGCAGAAGTTTTTGTTCGATTGCCGTCGCGACAAACTGAAGTTTGTCGGACATTTGTTCCATAACCCCCTTCGGCATCTCAGTCCCGAACATATTCCTTGCCAACAGCAGTCCGAGACTCAACATCTTTCTGCCACCCGCTTCTTGTGCCTTTTCCAGCAACGCAGCCCAGTTTAGGCTTGCGCCGGCCTCCGACGCCGGGAGGTCATCAGACGAACGATTCTGATTGGCATCGCTACTCGCAGACAACCTCAACACTTCAGCTACCACTGCCACTGACTCCAGGTCACTCCAGTTGTCTTTTGCTCCATTCATGCAGAGGTAGAGCAGCAAGTCTTCCCACGAAAACGTTCGCACGCGATGACCTGCAAATTCCACCTCCATCGAACGTTCCAAAAGTTCCCTCGTGTCTAATGAAAATGGAAAGGTGCGAGGCGCTAAGCCCCAGTGCAAGTCGACGACGCTAACTTGCTCGTGATGCACAAATTGAATCTCGCAATGAAACCGAAGGTGAGAGGATTGCTGCGATCCGTTTAACTGCGGCTCCATGACATAGCCGCGGGACTCGAGGAGCTGTTTCGCGAGCGGAAAGTCTTCCTTCTCGATCAAGACATCGAGATCACCAGCCTGACGCAATGCCAAGTCGCCATATACTAAAGAGGCAAGAACGGGACCCTTAAAAACCAGCGCTTGTATGTCGTTGTCGCGAAGCAGATCCAACGTTCTGATCAACTCGCGCATTAGATACAAATTGCACTGGCTGTTCGCGAGAAATTCTTGCTTCAGTTTTGCCAGGATGCGTTCGGGAACCAGGTCACCACACACTGCATTCAGGTGGTAATAGAGTAAAGGCTGAAGGCCATGTTCGAATGAATCCTGACAAAGTGATTCCCAATCAACTGGCGTTTGCACAAGCTGACGCAGTCGAGCCTTGACGGAATCATCCATCACTCTACGCGCCACGCAGAGCAGGATTTCTCTTTCAGCTACCAGGTCCGTCATTTGCTGAATCTCTGCGAGATTTCGCCAACCTTGCCCAGTGCCTTCTGAAAGTCATCGAATTCTGAAGGAAAACTCTCGGAAACTTTTTTCGCGATATCTTCCAGCGCCGTTCCCCCGTCCATCAACTGCAGTATCAACGCCTGAACCCGGCCTTCTTCGCTGAGCGTGGGGACATAGTTCGCTGCTCGTTTACGAAAGCCCTCCACTGAAAACGGTGCGCCGAAGAATGTGGCTTGTTTGAAATTAGCTTTTAGGTCTTTGCCTTGGCCGTAGATGCGAGTGTGCCACCGCCACACGTAATCCTCTCCCACAAGGTTCGCAGCCAGCGTGGTCTCGACGCGATCTCCGATAGCAACCTTTACAGGATGTGAAAGTGGGAATAGACCCTGCCCGTAGATCAGTTCAGAGGCACCAGGTCGATTGGATAGCGTGATGCCTTCAATCAACTCAGAATCAAACCATAGCGTCAGCCCGTGGACTGTACCCGGCCGAAGTATTGTCCATTCAACATTCGCCTCAACGTCAGTGTCCTCGATCTCATAATAGTCGAGCTCGGCCCAGCTTACGGGTTCAGCTAGTAGTTGTTCCGGCTGAACTCGGGCCTTGATCCAACTGTTGGTCACCGCCTTCCGCCCGGCAGAGAAATCTATATTCCAACCGTTCCCGTTCCATGGGCCGATTATTTTTGCGTAGTGATCGGGCACTTCAGCAACTGACGCCCACAGAATGTCACGCCGCGCGATGAGAGTGCCGCCGGGCGCCAATAACCGGCGCCGCGCATCGCATATCGAACGCAAGTGTTGGCGAAACCAAGGCAATACACCTCGCAGGTCTGAAACAATCACATCTGCTGGTTCAGGCAATTCGAGTCGCGTTGAAAAGTTCTGCAGAAATTCAATTCGGTTGCTGCATCCGTTCGCAGCGGCAGTCTCACGCGCTATCTGAATGACATCATCGGGTTCTATTGCATAGACACGGCGCGGGTTCAATCGGCAGGCCAGCAAAGCAAAAAGTCCGGGCCCGCAACCGAGATCCAGTACCACTGAATCTGGTCCAACTGCCTGTCGCAGTGCACTGACATACGCCTCTATGCGTGGCGCGTCAGCAATCATCTTTCCATATGCAGCAACACTATACATGCCTGGATGAGGATTCGAAGTCTTGAATGATGGTGTCGCAAAGCCGTCCTATGCGTTCCGGTAGATTAGACGGAGTGAGGCGACGAACAGGAACCTGTGAGACAACCCGACTCAATAAGTTGAACTCCCGCGCGCGCATTCCTTTATCCATTAGATTTGTCGCGTATGTATTAGCTACCAGTGACATCAACGACTCTGCCGAGGAGAGGCCATCCACAAAAGGTGCGTTTGAATCCTCGACGCGTGCCCCCAACATGTACACCGCCGCTAATGGCAGAGGTTGTTCGTGAAATCGATACCTGTCCTGACTGAGATCGAGAAAGCACTTGTCCCACGTAGGAGTAAGTTTCGGCAGCTCGTCCGGATGTCCGTACAAAGTCTCAACGGAATGAGGCCACAGACGGATGCAAGGATAACCGGGCTGAAGCCAAAATGTAGCTCCTTGATCGTTCAATGTCGCTACATCCTCGGCGAGAATCGCGTAGCCACGATCTGCAAACGCTGCGGCCGTTGTGGATTTACCTGACCCGGCCGGACCGACTAACGCAATCGCTCGGTTTCCGACAGCGACAGCGCTGGCATGAAGACAGACGCTGCCTCGCAGCATCAGGACAAAACCCATGATGGGCCCAAGCAAGTACGTGGCGGCATCTTCCAGCGTCAAATTGTTGTTGGGCCAGGTTCCCCAGACCTCGGTACCCTCACTGTCAACCAGGAATTCGGTACCGTCCGCGTAGCGAAGTCGAAAATAGCGGCCGTCTGCCAACTTCCAGATAACAAGCCGAGGCTGTGCTGGTTCCTGACAAGGAGTGCTGTACCAGATGCTGCCGCGGGAAATATTTTTGTCTAGCCAAGTGGGAGCGGATCCGAGGGATATTTTGACGTCCACGCCGTTTTTTATGGAGTCGGAGACGCGAATGCCGGGAATTCTTTCATTTATGGCGATGCCAAGTCCATAAATGGAAGAATAAAAAGACATGACAACTTAGAAGCCAGTTTTGTCAACACCGCCGCCACCGTCGTTTTTCCCCACTGTGCCGCCCATGTTCTTAGTGATGTCGCGAATTTGACCATAGCTGGAAAGCTGCGGCTGGCGATAAGGTTTCTTGGGAGGCTTAGTTCTATCCGAACCTGCGGTCTTTGATTTGACAGTCATTCTCACTCTTCTCCGGGCTCTGGTTTTTATTAATGGGCAGTGAATGTAACAACCACTGGTTAAGAATGAAGGGTCGGGCGTTCATCCATAACCTCACGGAATTTTCTTCCGAAGTAATCTTTGGTACTGCCTGACGATCAATATAAGCATGGATCGTCGGCGTCGGGCTGAACTCGTCAATCTGCTTAAACTTCTCACTGCCGATTAGAGCAACAGCAGGCTCGAAGTTAAGAGGTGACTTAGGGCGCACGCAGATCGATCTGGGCAACATGTCTTGCATCGACGCGCGCAAGATCTGCTTGTCAATAACCCATGGAATAACGGGAAGACCCAACGCGTATTCTATCACGCGTACATCCGCGAGAGGATGACGAACTTCAAGCGGCAGAGAAGTAACGCCGCTGTCGTATCTCTCGAAGAGCGCCCCCCAATTCGGAGAGGACAATATCCTAAATGCGTTCGGACGTATAGAGTGAAACACGCGAGGCTCGGAATTTATATCTCGCCAACGCTCGACCAGATTCTGAGCGCGTACAAATTCGGGATTTAACCATTCAGGAAAGGGAGCACTCTTCGGGTATCGTCCGAAGATTCTCTTCAAACTCGTTCTGAGGCCGATCGGCGGTGGCTTCCGCGTCCATGCAGCATACCTGACTAAGTTCGCTGCGAGTTGACCGACCCGGAGTTGTTTAAGCAGCGTTGAGTAAAGATACCGTGGCGACTCGTTGAGAATTGTATCGCCGTCCCAGCCGGTAAGGGCTACCCGGCCATGTGCAGACATACGACCCAATAGCGAGTCAGTGACGGCGTAGAAAGGATCGACCTGAAATGGCTGTGGTCGAAGAAACGCACGAGCTCCGCGCGAGTCGTTCGCATTAATAGCGTCACCTTCCAGGTACTCGATCGGGAGGCGCAATGCTCTTGCGACCACGGTCGCGTAATCCCGCTCAGGATCAGCAAAGCTGCGATCGTAGACGACGCAAAACGCACGCAAATCGAAAGGCGCCGAAGATTGCTGCAGCCCCCGGTGAGCCAAGGCCGCTACTGCCGACGAATCCATGCCTCCACTCATTGAGACGGAAACTTGAGCAGTCCGCAAACGATCGTCGACAGCAGACCTGAATAGCTCTTTGAAGGCTTCGATATATTCACTTTCCTTCTTGAACTGAATTGAGCTCGCACGAGGGGTCCAATACTGGGTCGTCTTTAGCGCCCCATTCGAGAGTGTCAAACGGCGACCGCTCGGTAACCTCTCGATGTCGGCAAAGATGGTATTTATCGGGCTTTGATTAAAGCTGAAGAGAAGAAAATCCCCGATAACCGTGTCGTTCAGTTTGTTTGAGACGCGAGGGTAAAGTCGAAGGGAGTTTAGGGTATTGCTGAAAACCAGGCTCTGGCTGTCGAAGAAATAAAATAGCTGGCGAACGCCTGAATGGTCTCGCGCACAGAAGAGGCGACGCTTCGGATTATCCCAAATGGCGAAGGCGAAGTCCCCAATCAGATGTTGGACGCAGTCTTCGCCCCATGCTTCGTACGCGTAAAGAATCAGGTCGGCGTCGTTTGGTTTTCGAAGGGTCTGGGGCGCTCGAATATCGCGGTCGAGCTTTCCTTCTAAGGCCGAAATAAGTTCTGTGCGTCCATCAATGCGCGCATCAGCAGTCAGCCAAACCTTGTTATCAAGAGTTAAGGGCTGCTTTTCCGTTTCAGCTTCGACGGTAGTCCGAAACAGTGTGTGGCCGAAACCCACGTTGCCGTCAATCCAGATTTGTTGTTCGTCTGGACCTCGGCTGGCCATGACTTCTGTCATGCGCCACAGCAACTGCCGATCAACGGGTCGGCCGTCCAGGTTGATGATACCGACGATTCCGCTCATTTAATGCAGCTAAGATTTGGAATCAATCTGCTGTAACGTCTGCCCGAGTTATTACTACGACCCCTTGTTCTGCCAGTCGTTCGATCAACGAGGCCAAGTCGTGCCGCAGCACTTCAGCATCAACTTCATACTCGTCGAGCAAAACGTCATAAGCTGCCTGGATTGAGTTGGACGTAGAGAGTACCGAGAGGATGTGAGTGCCGACTTCGTCCAACCCGAAGTAACTCTCACTATTGAGATTTAAAATGACTGACTCGCTTTGGAGGGTAGATATGAGTATGTCATCCGGGACCTTGACGCGATCGGCAAATGAAATGGTCATTCGTCAACCTTCAACGATTCTCGCTACATTTCAACTCTCTTCGACGCCAATGAATGATCCGGCATACGTCGTGACTTTCGCCGCGCTGAGATAATGCTTCGGCGGCGAGACCGCACGGGCGATCTTGCCTGAATAAGGGTCTTGTGACGCGTATTGAGTAATGAAATCAGGCTCTGATGATGCTTAAATCCAAGGAGCTGAGCGGCACGCGAAACGATTCCGCCGGCGTCACGCAACGCACGCTGAATCAGAAGTTGCTCGTAGCGGATTACTTCGCTACGGAATGAAAAGCCTTCCCACGTCGTGGTTGCTTCATTCTCGGCATCATTGGAGCTTAGAGGTTGAGTCAGCTCCGTGTTTAGAGCTTCAAGGATCTTGCGCGTACACGAACTCAACTGCTTTCTGGTGGCGGGATCTTGCGATGGCTCCAACAGCTCGGCTGCGGCTTGGTAGATCGTAGCCAACTCCTTCACAGGCATGCCGTCGCCAAGTTCCTCGATTAGGCAGAGTCGAGCCCTGCCTGCGGCTGGGAGGTCGCCTGAATTCTCAGCAATTACAATTGCACGTTCAAATTCACCTCGTGATCTAGGCCGCTCGCCAACTCGAGCTAGTGACACAGCGTGCGTAGTTAAGGCTTCCGCTAGTAAGGCCTGCTCGCCGCCACGTTCGAGCGTTTTGACAACTGTGCGCGACAATCGTTCAGCTTCCTCATAGCGCCCTTCCGCCAATAACAGACGCGACACTGTGTCGTTGAACTGGGCGAGATGGCCATAATCGTGCGCTTCAGATGCCAATCGCCGAGCGCGGTTCAGATGTTCGTGTGCTTCGTTAAACCGTCCTAGCTTGAGAAACAGGAACCCAAGATTGTTTTCTACACAGCCTTGGTACCTCATGTGGCCGGCTTGTTCGAAATGAAAGCTTGCAGCGGCAAATTCAATCAGAGCCCGATCGATGTAGTCGTCGCGCTGCTCAGCCTCGGCGAGGTTTTTTAGAACCAACGCCAGCGTGTTATGGAATTTTCCCTGGAGCGCATGATTGTTGCTGGCTTCAACAAGGGATAAGGCCTCACGAAGTATTCGCAATGAGTCGTTCAGACGCGTAGCCGAATTCTCGAGCAACGCCTTGCGCAGGTAGATCCGCGCCCGCTGGCACGTCTCCTTTTCTGAAAGCCGCGAGAGCGCAACATCGAGGATTGCCCGCGCCTCATCAAAACCTCCCTGCCGCCAGTAGCAATATGCGAGCTCCGTTTCAGCCTCCGCAACCTTACGCACATCGCGCAACCCCTCGAAAGTCGTAATACTTCTACTAATCAAGTCCTTCGCGTCGTCTTGCGATCCTTCAAGCTGGCGGGTGCTGCCCATCCAGCCGGTTAACACACCTTTCCGCAAGAGCACCTCAGCGGCTGCTGTTTCCGTTAAATTCTCTACAATTCCGGCCGCGTCTTGGGTCCAGAGCTCACCCATCGCGTCTATCGCCGCTTCGTAGTCACCGGCTTCTTCCAGGTTTTTAGCAAATTCACAGCGGGCAAGTACGGTTGCGGAAGTGAGTTTTTTGTCTTCTATTCCGTCAGTTAATACAGTTCTTAACTTCATGTGAGGCGCACCTTTCAGTATACTTGATAAGATTTTTGCATTCGGTGTCAGCCGCCTATCAGCCCAGGTGCCATAGAAAACGTGGTAAAGAGCGACCTGATGCCGTGTTGCACAAACGCCTGTACTGTAACACAAGTCACTTTAGGAGAAACATGTGAGAAACCTAAAAAGATTCTGCGCGAGCCTCAGTCTAGCCTTAGCGCTGTCTATAACCGGATTGGCGGGCGACGTTCAAACAGGTGCCCCTGCTCCGAACGCACCGCCGAAACCGATGGTTATCGAAACTTCTGAAGGAGACACCTCATCGACAACCGCGACAGTATCGGAAGTCAATGATGCGACTTCGGTGGATCCGTTAACAGAGCTGGCTTTGGCGTTGCTTAACGGCGTGCTGTTTATCTTCTAGCCGCACGCCAAGTTCCGACATCAGGTTTGCCAGCGAGGTCCTCATTGGCAACCGTTGAGTTAGTGTGTCTGGTGAATTGCAACCAGTACAAGAGCCGACATCGACTGCATACTAAACGCGACGCCCGTTAAACGCAACGTTTGAGGTGTTATTCTTCGTTGTCTTTGGCTGACCGGTCGGCTTTCTGTCGAGTTGATACGCCGGCTATTACGACGGTGTACTCACCCCGTAACTTGTCATCCTCGAGACTATTCAGCAACGTTGATAATGTTCCTCGATTGACTGTCTCAAACATCTTGGTTAGTTCGCTGGCTAGTGCCGCTCGGCGATCGCCGAATACTTTCAGTGCATCTTCGAGAAATGCTTTCAACCGGTGAGGGCTCTCGTAAAAGATCAAGGTGTGCGGCGAGTCTTGGTCTACTTCAAGAAAGCGCCGCCGCGGTCCAGGCTTTCGTGGCGGAAAACCTCGAAACGTAAATCCGTGGACCGGAAGACCGGATAAAACAAGCGCAGTGATAAAAGCACTTGCGCCGGGAACCACAGTGATGGGAATGCCTTCATCGATCGCTTGCCTCACGAGAGTGAATCCTGGATCAGAGATGGCCGGCACACCAGCGTCTGTTACGAGTGCGACGGATTTCCCTTGCAGAAGAATGTCGATGATTTTTTGTCCTGCCCGCAGTTCGTTATGCTCGTGATATGAAATTTGCGGTTTATCGATTCCGAAGTGGTTGAGAAGTTTGCCTGTGTGTCTTGTGTCTTCGCTTGCGATGAGATCAACACTGCGCAGGGTGTCGAGCGCTCTTATAGAGATGTCGCCCAAGTTTCCGATGGGAGTTGCTACTAGATAGAGCATTTAGGATGGTGCCGGAGGTCGGACTCGAACCGACATGAGGAGTGAACCTCGCCAGATTTTGAGTCTGGTGCGTATACCAATTTCGCCACTCCGGCGTTGAGGACTAGAGATAATACGACCTGCCGTTCCAACTGGCAACCTGAGGACAGGTGCTATCCGACTCGCTCGACAACTACGTCCCTCTCTGAATAAAATCTAGTACCCCTTCAGAATCCCCTAAGGCGTTTCTCTCCCGAGAAAACGAAAGGGAAAAATTATGAACAAAGTATTTAGTGCGTTACTGATGTTGACCATGCTTCTGCTTTTAGTCGTGCCGGCATCGGCCAGGACATGCGGCCGCTACCGGCACCGGCATAGCAATGTCAGTCACACGCATTACAGTTGTATTGGGGACAGACACAAACATGGCCGCAGCTTCTGGCAGAAGCACCGTGATAAGTTGACAACTGCGGGCGGCGCTGGCGCCGGAGCTCTCATCGGTGGAATTGCTGGCGGTGGAAAAGGCGCTGCGATCGGAGCGTTAGTCGGAGGGGGAGGCGCCGCGGTCTATACGTATGGAATTCGGAAGCGCCGTCGCTCCGCGCGCTACTGAAAACAGCAATTTATTCTCAGTTGAGCGCGCCCCAAAGCCTGCATTTTTGGCCTGGGGCGCGCATCCTCTTGCGTACTATTTCGTAAGAGCTGCTCTTAAACTCAAGATTTTATTGGCCTTAGCTGCAGGTAAAAACTTGTTTGCCACTCGCGGGCAAAACCTGTAGAATTTCTCAACCTGCCCTCGCGGCGCAGGCCGGTTTTCCTGGGTAGTTAGATCACGCCGCAAATCTGCTCCTCCACAGAAGTCCGTAGAGCCCATTAGCAAGCTAGTGTTGAGTGTGCTTTGCCCATCCTACGAATTTGGGGTTCGAAGAGATGCCACGTAAGTTGCCGTCGCGAATCCTGATTGTCGACGACGAACGCGAGATCACTGAGATCCTCTCAGACCTGTTAAGCGAGGACTATGACTGCAAAACCGCGAACTCCGCGGAAGATGCGCTCGACCGCCTCGCGGTGAGTGATGTTCAACTCGTCATCAGCGATATCACCATGCCCGGGATGAGTGGGTTGGAAATGATTCCGATCGTCAAGCGAGTCTCGCCGAATACCGTCGTGGTAATGATCAGCGGTATGCAAACAGTCGAAAGCGCAATCGGAGCATTGAGGTTAGGCGCCTTCGACTACCTCATGAAACCATTCGACCTTCGTCAAGTTGAAGCAGTGGTCAAGCGCGCCCTCGAACACCATGAGCTGATCGTCGCCAAGCAGCGTTACGAAGACCACCTGGAAGAGTTAGTAGAGCAACGTACGATAGAACTGGACCGCGCGCTGAATTCGCTGGAAGATGCCTACCGAGCTACCTTGAAAGCTTTGACGGCTGCACTTGAAACAAGAGATTCAGAAACACACGGCCACTCGGAGAGGGTGGTGACTTACAGCCTTAGGCTCGGCAGGGAATACGGCCTGAATAGCGAGACGATGAAAGCGCTCGAGTTTGGTTCGCTGCTGCACGACATTGGCAAGATCGGCGTGCCAGACTCAATCCTGCGCAAACCGGCGAAGTTGACTGATGAAGAATGGGTGCGAATGAAAGAGCATCCGTATCACGGTCAGCAGATATTGCGCGGCATTAAATTCCTCGAAGGAGCTGCATGCGTCGTCGCGCAGCACCATGAGAAGTGGGACGGCTCAGGCTACCCGCATGGATTGCGTGGAGAAGACATCGATATCTGCGCGCGCATTTTTGCTGTTGCGGATGCTTTCGATGCTATTACCAGCGACCGCGTTTATCGTCGCGGTAAGTCTTATCAAGAGGCTGCAAAAGAATTAGACGACTGGGCGGGCCGGCAGTTCGATCCAAAGGTCGTCGAGGCTTTTCACCGAGTACCGCAGGAAGACTGGGATGAGCTTCACCGCCAATCGCTGCTTCCCAAACAGGATGAATATGAAGTAACGCGGGCGCAGATCACCAACTCCCAATTGGAAGTCGTCCACACTTAACCGTCTCTCACTCGCCTTAATTATTCTTCCGAAGGAACTACGTATCCACGCCGCGAACGCAGGCTGAGTCCTACTCTGCGTGAGGCAACTTCGATGCGCCGGTACTCACCTCGGCGAGCGCTCGAAAGAGGTCGCCTCGGACGATAAGTCACGACGTACTCAGCCCCAATCTCGCGCGCAGCCTCGCGCGCATTTGCGATCATTTGTTCACTTGATTTAGGCAGGAAGATGCGACCGCCAGTCTCATCCGCGATTGCAGTCAGCACCTGCTGGCTCTTTTTGAGATCGGCTTCATACGCTTTACGTTGGCGCCGCATTGCCGGATCGAATCGGATACTCACGCCAAAAGAAGGGGTCCTCGTCGTTCCAGGTGGCAGTGTGGGATCGGTGGCTGTAATTGGATCTGAAGCTGGAGGCATTTGTCCCACGGAGATCGAGGAAGGTCTGTCGGGCTTCTTTTGCCGCGCGAATTCGGTGTAGCTGATGATATGCACTGTAGCTCGCGCAGCGTTTAAACGCTTGATGGCCTCGGCGCGGTCGATTTTTCCGCCCGGAGTATCTACACCATCCGTAATGAAGACCACATGCCGAGTTCCTTCCGGCCGATCACTCAATTGTCGCGCGGCTTCGACAGCTGCGTCGGAGAAACGCGCACGTTTACCACCGTAGAGTTTCGTCATCAGCTTATGACGACCGATTTCTTTGTCGGTGGTCCAAGGTTGCAACACTTCAACGGAATTGCTGAACTGCATTAGGGCAAACTGTGTCCCCTCTTTCAGTCGATTAAGTACTTCAAGAGCTACCGAGCGGGTGAGAGTTGTCCGTTTAGACATCCCGCCAAGCCCACTCAGCTCACCACCCACATCCAGCACGAGAAGCACGTTCGCGGGCAGGTGACGCACACTCCTTACCTGTTGGGCGACACCGTCCTCGAGCACAAGTACGTCGTCCACTTCGAGTGTAGGATCGTAGTGCCCGTACTGATCGAGAGCGATAACCGGTAGTCGAACTTCTTCAGTGAACACCTTGACGGGTTCCTGTTCGTCGGCTGGCGGTGTGGGGGAGGGGGACGGGGATGGACGGCTGCGTTGCTGCGCAAAGCCGGAAGTGAAAATGCCCAGCAGCAGTACTAGAACAAACGAGCCTGAGTACAAACGCAACAAAGTGACACGTCGCTTTGATCTGAGATCTCAGATCTCAAATCTGAAATTTGCTCTTTGATGCTGTCGAAGCTACTCGGGCGTTGCCCCGCCCATCTTACGGAGCTGATTTTCTCGCCTGAGCCTGAACTGCCGTAATCGCGACCGCATCCACGATGTCCTCGGCCTTGCAACCCCGGGACAGATCATTAGCAGGCTTATCAAGTCCCTGGAGAATCGGGCCAATTGCAGTGGCACCGGCCAATCGTTCGGTGAGTTTGTAAGCAATATTGCCGGACTGCAAATCGGGAAAAATCAGAACGTTGGCGCGGCCGCCCACGCTTGACCCCGGTGCCTTGCTGCCGGCAACACCGGGCAGCAAAGCGGCATCGGCTTGAAGTTCACCGTCAATTATTAATTGCGGCGACCTTGCACGCGCAGTCCTGGTTGCTTCGACGATCTTGTCGATCAGCCGGTGGCTGGCACTGCCCTTCGTGGAAAACGAAAGCATCGCCACTCGTGGTTCGGTACCCAACAGAGCGCGGCACGAATCGGCAGACATAATTGCAATCTCAGCGAGCTCGGCCGCACTGGGCTCGATCACGACGCCGCAGTCGGCAAAAATCAGAGCGCCGTTGTGACCAAAACTAGAGTCGCGCAACGCCATGAGAAAGAAACTCGACACGAGCTTAAAACCCGAACGCACGCCAATGCAGTGAAGTGCGGCACGGACGGTGTGAGAAGTCGTATTCGTTGCTCCCGCCACAGAACCATCCGCCTTTCCTAACCGCACCATGAGATTTCCGTAGTAAAGGGGATCATTGAGCAATCCGCGAGCTTCGTCGGCCATCAACCCCTTCGCGCGGCGTAGCTCGTGAAAGAGCGTCGTCATCTTTTCGAAGTCGGAAGCTCGCCGGTGATCGATGACGTCGACTCCACCCAGATCAACGCCTTCGCGGCTGGCCGCGTCGCGAATCACTGTTTGATCACCTAACAGTGTTATGCGCGCGATACCATTCCGGGCACACGCTGCAGCCGCGACCACGGTGCGTGGATCATTTCCTTCCGGTAGAACAATGTGTTGGGGATTCCCGGCAGCACGTTGCCGGATGCGTTCAAGTATGGACATAGGTGGTCCGTCAGTCGCTCCGAAGCGTGGAGTCTAACCAAGTCGGATTGAGAGAACAAGTTTGGCTTGACTGCGAGTCGTGGTAACTTAGGACCACAATCAACGATCTACGGAGAAACTAATGTCGACTTTGCAAGCACGCCGGCGGATTAAGAACCTGTTGTTATTTATTCCCAACCTGATCCTCCTTTGTGTGCGCTTGATGAAGGATAGTCGGGTATCGGGAACAGATCGTGCTCTTGTTGCAGGGGCGGTCATCTACGCAATTATCCCGCTCGATCTGATTCCAGACATGCTTCCGTTTGTGGGCCAGATAGACGACCTTTACCTCATCTCGTTGACACTGTTACGTCTGCTGGACCGCGCTGACCCGAGATTAGTGCGTGAACATTGGAACGGTGGAGGCGACGTCGTCCAACTGGTCGAGTCGATGGTAACGGTGACTTCGAAGTTGCTGCCGCGCCGGATCCAGCGAGTTCTTACCTCGCGCGTTGAAGTAGCTTCCGATAAGAAGGGACGTCCCGTCCGTCCGCTCCTGGTGGCCAGACCAGAAGCGGAAAGCGATCGAGCAGCCTCATAAACCTTCACCTCGAATGGCATCCAGCAGCTTTTCGTGGATCCCACCAAACCCACCATTCGACATGATCGCAACGACATCGCCTTGTCGTAGTCGCGGAAAGAGGTGATCCACAATTTCATCCGCTCCGGGTAGCGCGATTGCCGGCTTACTCGCCTTTGAAATGTCTTCGATAAGTTTGTAAGTATCCAGCGCCTGCCCTTTCTCATTTACTTTCTGGCTGTCAAAGACATTCGCAATCACGACGTAATCGGCGGGCTCGAACGCTCGTGCATATTGATCCTGAAAGACGGCCAGCCGCGAAGACCATGAACGGGGCTCAAACACTGCAACCAGCCGCCGCTCGCCGTATTTGTGCCGCAAGGCGCGAAGCGTTTCTCTGACAGCAGTTGGATGATGCGCAAAGTCGTCGATCACGGTGATCCCACGCTCTTCCCCCCGAACCTCGGCGCGCCGCCGCACATTTTTGAAACTTGCCAATGCCGCTGCGATTGCATCGCGTCCAATGCCCCAAGCATCAGCCGCGATAATCACGGCGAGACAGTTAAGCAAGTTGAAGTCGCCGATCAAAGGCGTCTGAAACCGACCCCATTCGCTACCGTCACAAACAACTTCGAAGCGTGACATGTCGCCTACGTAAGTCGTATTGCGTATTTGCCATTTTGCATCTGGGCTTAGACCAAATGTTTCAAGCTGAGTAAACAGCTTCGTTCCGAACGAATTGACCACTTCTCGTACTGACGGACTGTCCCAACCGGCGATTAATCGGCCATTAGCTGGAACCAGATTCATCAACCTTCTAAACGCCATCTTTACCGCATCGAGATCGGGATAGATGTCGGCATGGTCAAACTCGATGTTGTTTACGACGGCGATTTCGGGCAGGTAGTGCATGAACTTGGGCCCTTTGTCGAAATATGCCGTGTCGTATTCATCGCCCTCGATAATGAAGTATTCGCTGCCGGTGACTCGAAAGCTGGCGCCGAAATTCTGAGCAATTCCGCCAATCAGAAAGGTAGGATTGAGACCGCCCTGATCCATCACCCATGCGGCAATACTTGTCGTTGTCGTCTTGCCATGCGTGCCGGCGACGACGAGAGATCGATGTCCGCGAATAAACTCTTCCTTGACGACTTCAGCCTGCGATCGATAGACAAGTCTTCTTTTCAAAGTCTCTTCGACTTCAACGTTACCTCGTGGGATCGCGTTGCCGACTACCACGCAATCCGGCGCCGGTGTCAGGTTGCTGGGGTCATAGCCGGTGCGTACAGGAATGCCGAGCGACGCGAGCATCGTAGACATTGGCGGGTACACGTGCTCGTCAGAGCCCGTCACGACGGCGCCGCGAGCTTGTAGCATGCCCGCCAGCGAAGCCATCGCAGTGCCACAGATGCCGATAAGGTGATAATGCATGCTCAACTCAGAGCACTCAGGCTATGCAAACAATTTGGCGGTAAATCTTATTCTGCGTATCATGTTTTCCACAATGCAACAGACGGAGTCCTCTTTAACGAGAGTGCTAAAACGGATTCTTTTTCGGCCGGCGATCAAGCATCCCAACTTACAGCACTTATGGAGCCGGCTACATACGATAGCAATTTTCGGCATGAATTATGGTGGCGGCGGACTAATCGAAAGTAGCGGCGAGAAGTGGGTCCTTGAGAACGTGGTAAGTAAAGCCTGCCGGGGCACACCTGCCGTAATATTTGATGTCGGCGCAAATGTCGGCGACTACTCCTTAATGCTGAGAAATGCGTTGCCGTCAGCTACTATTTTTGCATTCGAGCCTGCAACGAGCGTTTATCTCAAGCTAGTAAAGCGTCTAACGACCGTTTCAGACAATGGCATTAGACCGTTCAACATCGGCTTCTCTGATACCAGCAAGGAAGTTGATCTTTATTCATACTCAGCAGATGGAAATGAAGCGTCTGTTTTATCGTCAATCGACCTTCGTCTACCAACTCAGGTGGTTGATGTAAAGCAAACTTTCAGCGAGCGAATTAACGTCGAAACGATAGACAACTTTTGTGAAACCCAGGGGATCGCGCGAATTGATTTCTTGAAACTCGATGTTGAGGGGCACGAAATAGCAATCTTGCGCGGTGCTCGGCGTATGTTAGCTGAAGACCGGATTTCAATGATTCAGTTCGAGTTTGGACCTGCCAATATCTACTCGCGCACCTATTTCTACGATTTCTGGTCCATTTTATCCGAACGATTCGATATGTTCAGGATCATCCCGCAAGGCATTGTTCCAATCAGCTTTTATGGTGAACACCGCGAGGTGTTCCTGACCAGCAACTACCTGGCATTACGAAAGCGGAACACGTGAAATCTATAGCGAAAGACCATTCGATCGTCGAAGCTCCGGTTCGGAATCAACCATTGTTGCTTTATCCTCAAAGTATTGCCAGGCGCAAACTTCCAGTTAATCTCAACTCTGATCATCTACCGCTTTTCAGTGAAGAACTGGAAAGAACAATTCCTCCAACCAGCTTACTGGAATTTCAAGACGTTCGAATCAGTCCCGACGGCTTTCTGTTTAAGGGCAAACGGATTTTGCCAGAGTCGTTTGCCTTTCCCTTTCAACTAAAAGAATGGAAGCTTCGGAGCTTGGTTAAGTTCTTCGCCAACAATTATCTGCTTCGTCGCACTCGTGTTCTCGATGTTAACGTGCTCTGGATCACCGATCACTGGAGCAAAGGTTATTTTCACTGGTTTGCGGATGCGCTGCCAAGGCTTTTTGTAGTGCGGGATAAGCTGGATGAGCTCGTGCTGATGCTGCCCTGGGATTACCAGACGAGAGATTTCGTCACGTCTTCTCTCAAGGCTTTCGCGGTAAAGAATGTCGGCTTCATTGACCGCGGCGAGGTGCTGAAGTGTCAGAGACTTTTCTTGCCGACACATACAGCGCCTTCCGGCAGCTTCAACGAAAACATAATTCGGAGTGTGCAGAATATCCTAAAGACAGCTTACGCCGACTCGAGCTACAACGGGCCTGGTGAAAGGATTTACATCAGTCGCGGACGGGCGCCGAAGCGAAAGATCGTAAATGAAGAAGAGGTTGTTGAGCGTCTGAGCGCGTTCGGTTTTCGAACTATTTACGCCGAGGAGCACTCGTTCGAAGAGCAGGTACGGATTTGTTCACGGGCTCGCTACCTGGTTTCCAATCACGGTGCGGGCCTCACGAACATGCTCTTCATGAATGAAGGTGGAAGCGTTCTCGAGTTGCGACATCAAGAAGAGCGCATCACTAATTGCTATTTCTCTCTGTCTTCCGCACTGAATCTGAACTACTTTTATCAGACCTGCGAGCCAGAGAAACCCGATGTCCGTACTCACAGCGCTGATCTGTTAGTTGATCCTGTAAAGCTCGAGAAGAATTTAAGGTTGCTGGTGGCGTGAAGCGGTTGAATCTACGATTTCGCAGGGACGAGAGGCATTAATCGCCGGAGACAACCCCAGAACGGACGGTGCAAAATACTTTCAGGATGAATTAACACGGCACTCAGCAGACTTCTGACCGCGGCGCCACGCCTACCGGAAGTACTCGCAGCAAAGGAATCTCGCAAGTGACGGGTTGCGACGCACCATCGCCAGCCGGATCCCGTCAATTGCGACTCGTAAATTGCCGCAATTTCATCGAATTCCCGATCGAAATGAGAGCCTTCGGCTACTGTCTTGCTCGTATCGTGAAGGCGATAAACTGCAACCGTAGCGGGCAAATGATCGCACTTGTGCCCAGCCAGCAATAGCCGAACGTATAATTCGTGATCGAAACAGTAGCGCCACCGCTCATCAAATCCATTGGTTAAGAGTTTACGCTTCCAGAACATGCCCGGTTGTGGTGCTGTATAGGCCCACGACAATGCCTGTGCGGCCGAGCGAGGAACTTCAGCCGAAATGACTCGATCCGGTTGACCTTCTCCAAACATTACTGTGTCACCGCAAAGCCAATCACAGGCAGGATGTTCGCTGAAATACTGTACGACTTTGCAGAAAGCTTCAGGTAAATACAGATCGTCACTATTTATGTAAGCAACGATGTCACCGGTGGCGTGTGCGAGCCCTTTGTTGATCGCATGAGCTTGCCCTCGATCCTTTTCACTGATCCAGTAGGAAATTCGATCATCGTATTTTCGTATGACATCGACGCTGCCATCGGTGCTGCCCCCATCGATGATAATAAATTCGAGAGGGTTATAGTTTTGCTCGAGGACGGAGAGGATGGTTTGCTCAAGATACTGAGCCTGCTGAAAAGATGGAGTTATGATGCTTATTTTTGGAGTCATGCATGCGCTTTGGCTAAGCACTCTGTGCAAGCCTGGCAGTCTCATACCATTCGATTGTTCGTTTCAATCCCTCTTCTAGTGGCATCCTGGCTCTGAATTGAAACTTTTCCAACGCACGGGAAACGTCGAGGCGCCGTCGAGGCTGGCCATCGGGCTTGTCGGTTTTCCAGCGAATCTCTCCCTGAAAACGTGTCAGGCGCGCAATCAGTTGTAAAAGGTCTCTGATTTTTATTTCATCGCCAGTACCGATGTTGACGGGGTAGCTCTCGTCATACAGCGCAGCAGCCGCCAGGATTCCGTCAGCACAGTCTTCGACGTATAGAAACTCACGCGACGCATTACCGGTTCCCCATGCGTCAACGAAAGCACTGCTGCGCTCGCGGGCTTCGATGCATTTACGAATAAGCGCAGGAATTACGTGCGAGGTTTCGAGGTCGAAATTGTCACCAGGGCCATAGAGGTTCGCCGGCAACAAGAAGATTGTGTTGAAACCATATTGCTGCCGGTAGCTTTGAGCCTGCACCAGCATCATCTTTTTAGCGAGTCCGTATGGCGCATTAGTTTCCTCCGGGTAGCCGTTCCAAAGATCGTCTTCGCTAAACGGAGTTGGCGTATGTTTCGGGTAGGCGCAAACGGTTCCGACCGCAACAAACTTCTTGACGTTGCGCAATCGAGCTTCTTCTATAAGCTGCGTACCCATCATCAGGTTTTCGTAAAAAAATTTCCCCGGATTTTTTTGGTTGGCGCTGATGCCGCCGACAACCGCCGCGAGGTGGATTATCAGGTCTGGTCGTGTTTCGGCATAAAGCCGTTTAATATCCGCCGCCTTGACGAGATTAAATTCAGCACTGCGAGGAATGAACACTTCGACGTCTTTATAGGTCCGTAGTCGATCGACGACGAAGCGGCCGAGAAAACCGGCGCCACCCGTAACAACTACTCGCTTATATGGAAAGCTATTGTTCAAGCCCTTCCTCATTTGTTACGCAATGCTGAAGACGCGCTGATGTTCGATTTGGTGTCGCCAAAAACCTCATGTTCATTCTGGGCGACCATGGAAACATCCGCATCGACCATCAGGTGTACAAGTTCTTTAAATGTGACCCTGGGTTCCCAACCGAGTTTCCGCTTCGCTTTCGACGCATCGCCGATAAGGAGATCAACTTCCGCCGGCCGCATATACTTTGGATCGATTTCTACATAGTCATGCCAATCCAGCCCTACATAAGAAAAAGCCTCAGTTAGAAATTCTTCAACTGAATGCGTCTCTCCAGTAGCGATAACGAAATCATCCGGTTCGTCGTGCTGAAGCATTAGCCACATCGCTTCGACGTACTCTTTGGCGTAGCCCCAATCGCGTTTAGCATTCAAATTGCCAAGATAGAGTTTGTTTTGTAAGCCGGCTTTAATATGACCTATCGCTCGCGTGATTTTTCTCGTGACGAAAGTCTCACCACGGCGCGGAGACTCGTGGTTGAAGAGAATGCCATTGCACGCGAACATTCCGTATGCCTCGCGATAATTAACGGTGGCCCAGTAAGCATAAACTTTTGCGGCGCCGTACGGAGAGCGAGGGTGAAACGGTGTCGTTTCGCTTTGCGGAGTCTCGCTAATCTTGCCGAACATTTCAGAGCTGCTGGCCTGATAAAACTTTGCCTTTAATCCGGTTTCCCGCATCGCTTCAAGTATGCGGATCGTTCCGAGACCGGTAGCGTCACCGGTGTATTCGGGAATATCGAAACTGACACGGACGTGCGACTGTGCCGCCAGGTGATAGACCTCATCGGGCTGGATGCGGTAGACCAGTTTGATGAGATTGGTAGAATCGGAAATATCTCCGTAATGCAGAAACAAGCGCACGCCATTGATGTGCGGATCCTTATAAAGATGATCAATGCGCCCGGTATTGAAAGTTGAGGCACGGCGAATTATGCCGTGTACCTCGTAATCTTTCTCGAGCAACAGCTCCGCCAAATAAGACCCATCCTGACCGGTAATGCCTGTGATTAAAGCTTTCTTCATTCCGCGTTAACTCCATTTTTACGTTCAGCTCAACAGGCACATTCATTTGAGCAGAAACGGCTCCCAAAATTCTCGGTCATATTTCGTCCACGCGTGACAACCAAACGGTAGTTGCCGCCTATTCAATTCATAACAACGTCTCGGTGCTACTTCGAAGGAAAACCGGAGTGCCTCTGGTACAGAGGCGATCCTGAATTCGGGAAAGTATTTTCTTGCCCTGAACGACCAAAAACAATCCTCATTGAGCCTGTCCCCCGGGTCAACGTCGCCAGAAACCTTTTGCCGTTTATTGCGACTAAGCACTCGTCCGGCCAGTTTGCGAGGAACATTCATGAGTTGTCGATAGGCCGGCTTCGTCGCGTCGAGTGCATCGCGGTATCTCGCGAACTCCTTCTCGAATCCTGGCGATTCGGTCACTTTCAGAAAACTCTCAATTCGCCGGAGCGAAAACCCTCCATTGCCCACTGTGTCAGTTTCAATAAAATCGAGCCCAACGCCTGCCAACCAGGGCGCACCAACATAGTCGAGACCGGTTTCGCACCACCACGACAACTGATCGGAGAAGACCAGCGCATCAAGCTGATAGATCAGAATGTAACGATAATCTCCGAACGTGCGATAGAAATTGCTCGAGAGCAGCAGTGCGGAATAAGTGGCAGTATCAAAGAAGAATTCGTCGGCAAAACGACGCACCCGAAAGCCTGGCACATTAATATCCAGGCTCTGCGGGACTACCAGAAACTTATCACTTGCGCCCAGGAAGTGTGTAAGGTGACGCAATGAGATTTCCTCATCCGCCGTAAATTTCGGGTTATATGCAGGGACCACTATGGCAACCGGCTCGGATCCCGGCTTTACATCACTTCGCAGAAACTGTTGCGCCATAGTGCTCAATCATATCGAAATCGGGGTACGTCCGATCTCTTTCATTTATCACCAGATTCTCGATAGGCGGCCATTTCACGCCAAAGGCTGGATCGTTCCAGCGAAACCCTCGGGAGCTTTCAGGATGATAGACGCAGGTCACTTGATAGCTAACTTCAGTAGCATCTTCGAGTGTTAAGTACCCGTGCGCAAAGTTTCCGGGAAGAAAAAGTAGTAGCTGATTATGCTCAGTCAACTCCACCCCAACCCACTGCTTGAACGTCGGGGAGTCAGGACGCAAGTCGATTCCGACGTCAAAGATTGCGCCGCGGGTGCACCTCACCAGCTTGGCTTGACCGTAAGGAGCAGCCTGATAGTGCATACCACGCAATGAGCCCTTCTTGAGGTTGAAGGACAAGTTGCTTTCGACGAAATGTGCATTGATGCCAGCGGCTGCCAATTCCGGCTCAGAATAAACACGTGCGAAGAATCCGCGCTCGTCGTTAAAACGTTCCGGCTCGATGATGAACGACCCTGGTAGTTTCGTTTCGGTTAGGTGCATTCGAATCTCATTGGGTTCGGAGTAATTTGCTCCCGAGCATTTGCAACCAAACGCGTATATCGTAGCGGGAATAATAATCACGCACAGTCAACGAGATCAGAAACAGGACGATGATGTCTTTGAGAGTCAGGAGCTGATAGTTTTTTTCCGCGGTTGGCCGGAGGAGCGAACTGTTGAAATATCTGACGTGATTGAAATCCCACAACGCTAGATCGTCAGTCGTTTGCATGAATTCGGCGTTGGAAATTTCGGCCGGCCGATGACCGCTACGATTGAGCTGCTCGTAAGCACTCGCCAAATATTCCTGCCACTGTTTGCCTTGATGATAAGAGAGCACGCGCTCTCTGGCTCTGGCTCCGATTTCCTGCCTCACTTCAGGATGCGCGATGAGATGATTTATTTTTGCAATGTATTGATCTTCAGACTCTGAGCATGTTACGAGGCCGGAAAACTCGAGCTCTTCAGACATATCGTACTGGGGCGCAGGAGGAGCGTACATAAGCACGGGGCAAACTCCGAAGGCAGCCGTCTCGAGCAGAGCCATCAAAGACCCATAAGGCATCGAGTCAAGATATAGATCGGCTGACAACCTGTACAACGTTGGGTCTTCGACGGCGCCCAGGAAATGTAGTCGCTCAATCTTACCGTCTCTGAGATATTGGTCGCTCTGGTCCGGACGGATGCCGATTACATAGAGGTGCGCTGCAGGATTCTGCGTCAATATCTGCCCGGCAGTGACAAAGAAATCATGTGTGTCCGTAGGCGTGAACTTGTAGGGCGTGCTGATGGTCAACAGCACGATCTGGTCTTCCGGGATGTTTAATAATCGACGCGCTTCGGGTTTCGTGACGGATAGAGCTGGAATCGACAGCGGCACCGGCAGCAGAAAACTCTTTTTCGCAAAGCGTCTCGTTTCGCTGATCCGGTCGGCAAAGCCCCGAATATTCAAGACGATATCCGCGATACTCGTTCCCAACCAGAAAACATGATCGGCGTGATTCATCAGGGCCACAGGCGGGCAGTCGTCGGAACCAAAGGCGACAATCGGCACAACATCGTGCGGGTGGGGATGCAACACAACAAGATCGAAAGCATCTTGAGCAATCGATCTCAGCGACCAGGCTTTTTGCACCAGTGAACTTTTGGACGGCAACGTGAACAGACAGCCGCCGTTTTCTGTCACTGTCTGCGTCATCCACTGAGGAATCTCGCCCACCTGATCGGTGAGCAGTGTCGAGTGCACCGAGTTCCTGTCATTCTCAATCCAGTTCTTGATTAAGCGGCTGTGGCCACCCACGGGATAGAGCGTTGTCGCTACATGCAGCACCCGCTTTCGGGACGAGTTCTGACGAAGAGGCACGTTAGGCGTCGCAGAATTTGTCGAATCTTTTGGCAAAATGTGTTGCAACTTACGACCGATTTCGAGCGCAGGGTTCTCGATACGACCGTCGGCGTAACGCCCCGGGTGGAACGTCCATGCAAACTCCGCGGCAACTTTCATCCAATTAAGGCTCGCCTCAGGATCCGTTTTGGCCTTCAGCCGGCGCAGCATACTTTCATAGATACGGTTGCATTTTTTGCCGAAGCTTCTTGCCCTCTCGTGTGTCGCTGGAAGTCCGCTCTTCCGAGCTGCGTTCGACATATCAATAAGTTCGCTCCAAACACTCATTCTTGAAGCGAATTTGCGACGCAACATAGGCAGCATCTTCGTCGCTCAAGTGCGGCGATATGGGGAGGCTCAAGATTTCCGAAGCGATAGCCTCAGAAATGGGGAACGATCCGGCGCTCAGCCCGAGTTCAGCATAAGCGTTCTGCATGTGTGGCGGCACAGGGTAATGGATCAAAGTGCCCACACCGGCTGCGGAAAGATGTTTTTGCAATTCGTCTCGTTGCGCGTGACGAATCACGAATTGGTGCCAGATTGGCTCGACATGCCTTGGGACAAACGGCAAAGTCAAATCGGCGTCTTGCAACGTCTGTAAGTAAAAACGAGCTTTCGCTCTGCGTCGATCGTTCCATTCGTCCAGCTTACGAAGTTTCACTCGCAACAACGCGGCTTGTAACTCATCGAGCCGCGAGTTGAAGCCTTTCAGCTCGCTGTAATACTTCATCTGCGATCCATAGTTGCGCAGCAGGCGCACGCGTTCGGCGAGCTCGTCGTCGTTCGTCGTGATTGCTCCCGCATCACCGAGTGCGCCCAGATTCTTGCCTGGATAGAAACTGAATCCTGCTGCATCGCTGAGCGCGCCTGTCATTCGCCCACGATAACGTGCGCCCTGCGCCTGCGCCGCGTCTTCAATGACTTTGATTCCGTGACGCCCGGCGATTTCGTTAATCGCATCCATTTCGGCGGGTTGTCCGTAAAGGTGGACAGGGATGATTGCGCGGGTCCGTGGGGTCACCGCCGCCTCGATTCGCGCCGGATTTATGTTGTAAGTCCGCTGGTCAGGTTCGACAGGTACCAGCGTGGCGCCCGCGTACGAAACTGCGAGCCACGTAGCGATGTATGTGTTCGCGGGGACGATTACTTCGTCGCCCTCGCCAATCTCCAACGCACGCAGAATGAGATGGAGCGCGTCGAGGCCGTTGCCGACTCCGACGCAGTGCTTCGCGCCGCAGTAGCTCGCGAACTCCGCCTCGAACGCTTCTACCTCCGGCCCAAGGATAAACCACCCGGACTCGAGCACCCGCCGGCAGGCAGCTTCGAATTCCTCTTTCAACTCTGCATGGATGGCGGTCAGGTCGAGAAAAGGGATTTTCACTCTTCTTTGATCGCTTTCAAAAACTCTTCGTAGGTCCGGAAGTAATCCGCTTCGTCGTAATAATCCGACGCCAGCACCATGCACACAGAGCCTGAAGAGAAATTGTCGATTTCCCGCCACATCATCGGCTCGACGTGCAGGCCGTAATAGGAGCGGTTCAGATGATAACGCGTGCGTTCATGCCCGTCATCGAGCAGCACATCGAAGCTGCCTGACATGGCAATGATGAGCTGTTGCAAATGTCTGTGCCCGTGACCGGCGCGGGTTGCGCCGCCGGGGACATCATAAAGGTAATAGACACGCTTGATCTCGAACGGAACGTGTCTGCGCTCCTCGATGAAGGTTAAGTTGCCACGCGGGTCGTTGACGCGCGGCAGTTCGATTAAGCGGCTGTCTTTGCGGGCCATCGAGTTTCGCGCCACGACTCCAAAGCTTTCTTATAGGTCAATTTCATAGAGATCATAAACTACCGCGCGCCCGCCGAAACCCTGTTTGTTCTCAGCGAGCCCCGCGTTCAAGCGACGTCCGGCGTCCTCAGTCGAGATTCCAAAATCGAAGTATTTCTTATCGACATAATAATCGTTGATGAGATGGTTGATTACCAAGTCGGTGGCGCCGGCAGCCCTTCCGGCATCAGTTGCGCCGATGTACTGTGCATGTGCCACCTGAGCGCTCTCGTAAATGACGACGCCCGCAAGCATTTCACCCTCCCGTGAAGCGGCAAAGAGCTTGATCTGATCAGGGAAACGAGTGGCGAGCAGGCGCAACTCCGCGGCCGTGTGCACGGGATGCGTACCGTGTCTTGATTCGAGCACGTGTTCTTCAATTCCAATGAATGTTTCAAAGTCGAAACTGCGTCCGACCTCGATACCGTTCTTAAGCGCCTGTTTGATTGACCACTTGCGGCCCTTGCTGAACGTTAGTCGTTTGCTCATCTCGATGGTGGACGAGACGTCGCGCCGAAACAAGCGCGCGTTGTTGCGAAACAGCGCATAGAGGTCTTCCTCGGCAGGAACGCGGTGGTAAATGTGTGGAATGGCCTTGTAAATCAGCCGCTTGAAGCCTGCATCGCTGGCATGAGCAACCATGGCGTCGAATACTTCAAGCATAAGACCAACTTTCATTGAGTCGCCAGAGACGACGCCGCCGAAGGTCAGTCCCGCGTGACTCGACAACACCTCGCCGTCATTCGATGTCGACGGCAGGAGCGCAATCAGTTGAAGGTCTTTATCAAAAAACAGGAGCGAGGCGTCAGGAAATCGGTCGGCGTGATAATCCATGTAGTCGCGCTTGAAAAGAAAGATTCCGTTCTTCGCGGCATCAACAAAATCGTCCCACACAGACTTTTGTTGTGGACTGTATTTTGAGACGGTAACGTTCAAGCTAGTCAGACAAGCTGCGGAGGAATTGCGTAACAGATCACGTCCATTCCATCCTCGCCTTGAGTACGTAAAAACAATTGGTAGCCGAATCTTAGAGATTCAAGATACAAAGGCAACTGCCACAAATCGTCGGGTCTGTGGTACACGCTAATAGCTATCAAAGGTTTGGTCTCACTCAGCAACCTTCGTGCCCCTTGCAACGCCTCCCATTCGCCTCCTTCGACATCGAACTTCAAAAAAACCGCCGAACCATTTCGTTCGATCACTTCGTCGAGAGGAATTACTTCAACCTGCGTGACCGCAGCTTCATCAAAAGACGCACTCATATCTCCCGTGGTATTGAAGCCTATTCGTTTCTTCGTGTCGCCAACCGCGGCGTTATAGATCTCTATTTTATTTGCAACAGATTGTCCTAGTCCGGCCACATAATTTCGCAACCGAGCGCAGTTGTTTTCATCGGGTTCGAAAGCATAAATCCTGCGAAACTCGGCTCCTTGATGCTCAATGAAACGTCGGAGCGTATCTCCATCGTAAGCACCGCAATCGACGAAGGTTATGTGCTCAGGTAAAGTTCGAAAGATATCTCGCGGAAAATAACCCTGTCCCGAATTGTCTGGAAGTGATTCGTAATCCAGATGGAGCCGAAACTGCAAGTGAGCCACATATTGGCGCCGCGACTCTTCATCTGACCAAACTTCAAAACCTCTTCGTATCTCAGCTGACTTCGACAGCAGTCGCTGTGGAAGTTCAAATTGGTAGTAGGGCAAGAAGGTGTGGGAATACTGCCAGGTCAAGTCCAAAAATGAGAGCACCGAACGATGCGTGAACTGTTGTAGTCGCTTCCTCGCATCCACAAAGCGGAGCATCACGTTCATTATCGTTACAATGAACCGAGTGCGTTCAACAAACTCTTTTGCCGCTTCCCGCGGTGTCATCACTGGCAAATCATCGATAACTGTACCCTGTTTCGACGGTGTGTCGTCAGCGAATGCCGCCGGCTGTACACCAATCTCGCGTAGTTTTTTAAGGGTGTATCTGCCGAGATTCCCAGCGCCATACAAAACGAGCTGATCGTCATCACAAAATACTGATCTACTGCCGACTCTGGCGGTCGCATGTTCGATGTCTTCTGTGAGTAACTGATCGAGTGCCTGAAATGAAGTATCCAATGGCTTACGCTTTATGGCTTGGCAGACGAGGGCGCGCTGCTGGCCGCAGCTATAGTGATGCTGCCCTTATTACTCATCACGCCTCGCAACGAGAAACTGATCTGCAGTTCTCCGGCGCCATCCAGGTCTGATGGCAGCCTTACTACAACTTGGTCCAACCAATCGTGTTGCGGGACTTTGCCTACGAATTCAATCGGTAACGTGTGCATACCGTTTTGTGCGTCCTCCGCCTGGACCGTGAGAATATCAATGGTTTCACCTGGAACCAGTACCAGACCTCGAGCAAAGAAGACGACGCGAGTCCCGTGATCGTCGCTCAGATTAATTGCTGTGGAGACGGTGAAAGGTCCGGCAACATGATTGACGGCATTTAGCGCAATGGCACGAGGGGAGCTTGTTTCCGTGAGCAATGCAGGAACAGCAGGTGTTAACAAAAATGCGCGACGTTCAAACGTATTTCCGATGTTGCTATAACCTACGATTTGTCCTGCATCGTTGATGTCGTTTGCCACAACCAAGAGCGTGTTGGGAACGTCGGTCATAAAAGTATTGAGGTCAGTAAATGTGCCATCGCTGTAGATGAAAGCATGGTTGGCTTGCCCCACTCGGCTGCTTTCATTCGATGCGCCAACAATTTGAGCCGCATTGTTCATCGCACTAACAAAACTGCCCACATTCCCGATCCTGCCCAAGTCATGCATGACGCCATCGTAAAAGAACATTCGCACCGTATTAGTATCCGAATTCGAGTACGAGATGCCAGCCACGTGTCCGTGGTCGTTGATGGCTTGAGCCTCGCTACACTCGGTATTAGGAAGCGTGCCGAGATCCTTTGTGGTTCCATTCGTGTGAAGGAAAGCGCGTCGACAGGGCAAACCGGGACCCGCAACGTAGCCGACAGCTTGTCCTCGTTCGTTGACGTCGAGTGCCTCACTCACAAATGAGGAGGAGAAAATCGGCTGCATTTGTCCATCGCGATGAATAAACGCGTGATTTACTTTGACTTCGCCCAATATGTGATACGAAGTCCCTACGATCTCATCCGAATTGTTAATTGCGGTTGCCACGGAGCGGATATCGTTTGGAAGTCTGCCCAACGACAGCATTGACCCATTATTGTAGATAAACGCATCCTGCAAACCGGTGACATTATCCACCACGGAATAACCGACGACCTTGCCGCCGTCATTAATACCAAAAGCTTCCGCAAAATCACCGCCCAAGGTTCCTAGATTTTCTAAGACTCCATTCGTGACGCGGAAGGGATGAGTAGTTGTGGGATTACTTCCCGAGGTAAAGGAAGATCCCGCTACGATTCCACTTTTGTTTATAGCTTCGGCTGAATTCTCAGTACCGCTGCCCAAAGTACTTATTGCGGTGAAGATGTACTTTTTTTGCGCTAATGCCTCTGAACTCGGCAAGAAGAATACAAATGCAACAAACAGTGACGAAATAAAACGAGACATAATTCTTTTGCGCCAACAGCTTAACATCAACCGCATACGTCATTCTAGTGACGCAAGAATTCGTAGGGGATCAGCGATGCGTGAGGCGCTGCAAACGCTTCTTACGGAAGTCAACGACGCTATCATCCGTCTCGCTTTCGTAACCCAAAAACTTATTCAGAAACGGGTCGTCGTTATATTTTCCCTGCAACATCTTCGGTAAGCTAATCTGTTGTTTGATCAATGGGAGAGTATACATGTGGTTGAGGGCGCGCCGTACGCGATTCGAGCGATTGTGTCCTCCACGGTGATAGAGCATCGAATCAAAGACAATTGCCGAACCGGCCGCCGCGTTCATTACAATTTCATTCTTAGACACAAAGTCCGCCGACGGAAAAGCCTCGATTTTATGGGACGCGGGCAAGACATAGGTGCCGCCTGTTTCCTCAGAGAAATCATCAACACAGAAAAGCGCGCTGATCGACATCGGCCTGCTGCTAACAAAGTGTTGGTAATTGAGATCGCGATGCCAGGATCCTGCGTTCTGCTCATTGCCAACGCTGGGAATATTGATCACACCGTTCTGCAACATCAGGACGAAATAATCCCCAAGCAGTTTTTCTACCACTGATAACACCTTCCGATTGGTGGCTACTGAAAGGAATTGATCGTCATATGCCAGAGGACAACGAACTGTATACGAGTCGTGTATGGCTGCGAGTTGCTCAGTGCCGCCGATTTCATTCAACTGAGTTTCGTAAATCCGATCGAGCTTCTCTCTTAACGAAACCAATTCTGACTCGGGCAGGACATCAGGCAATACCGCATAGCCGATCAACTTGATCTCTTCCACAAACCGATCGTCGCCTGACAGCTGAGGGGTGAACTCTTTTATGCCAAAAGTTTTCAACGCTAACCTGGCTCCATCAAGTTTGAATCATTGAGAGTTTTCTAATAAAGCGTAGCCGAAGCCTTCGCGACCATAGTTGTTGCCGTTATAAAACAAGTAAGTAGAGTTTTTATAGGTTACGACGCTGGGATAAGCCTGCATCTGCGAGTCCCAACCTGAGGACGAGACATCGATCCCGATCTGATCGTCACGACGCGTCCAATTAATGCCGTCCGCTGATTCAGCGTACGTAAGCCGGTAGCCTTCCTCTACTGTCCCCGCTCCGTAGAACATGCAATAGAGTTCGCCGCGCTTGATAACGTAGGGCCGGCCGACTCGATACTCGCCGCCGCGCATGTCAACGCACACCTCGTATGCGTCATTGAGGCGTATGCCGTCAGGCGAGTACGCGTGCCGGATGTTGTAACGGGGATATTGCCGGCCGTCCAGTGTGTCAAACGAATCGCCCCCGCCGTACCACGCGCGCCAGCGGCCGCCATCGAGCATCATGGTGTGGATGACTCGAAAGAAAAGTTCCGCATCGGTGCGGTCACAGACTGGGACGCGGCTGGCGCGCGTAAACGTGTCGCCGCCGTCACGGCTCACGGCCATCCCACCGAAGACGAAAAACTTCACTTTCTGTCCGATTTGATATCCCGCGTAGAAGAGTCGCAGTTCGCCAGCATGCTCAACTACCGCGCACGGAACAACTCCATTTTCATCGAAGGCGCCGGGAATTCCGACATCAAGCGCGGGCGTTTTCGAAACGCGCAAGACGCGCGCGGGATCTTCAGCAGAAACGTCAACAAAACCGACGCGACTCACCCCTTCATCGTCGCGCATTCCGCCAAAGATGCGTATAAACCCATCATCGTATCTCACCAGTGGCGTTGGCTGTAAAACCGAATGCTTCGCCCAGGAGCTTTCTCCTGATGGTCCGTAGATGAGTCCTTTCTTCTCCCACTGCATCTGTGGCCCGTTACTGTTTGACACCCATTGCGGCGAAGCTGTCGCTGAGAGCCTTTGCGGGGTTGCCGACGTAAATCTTGCGCTCCTCGGTGCTCTTGGTCACCACCGCACCCATACCAATCAAGCAATCTTTGCCAATGCTAATGTTATTAGCGAGACAACTGTTGACGCCCAGAAAACAATTTTCCCCAATCTCACAGTAACCGGAGATCACAACGTGAGACGAAACGAACACATTGTCGTGGATCACAGTTTGATGGCCAACGTGATTGCCGCTCCACAGCACAACATTGTTCCCGACACGCACCGCGTACTGAAGAACGTTGTTTTCCATGATAAAGCAGTTCTCGCCGATTTGAACGTTGTGCCAGACAAATGCCCGAGAGCTGACGTATGAAGTGAACCGGTATCCCTTGCGCTTGGCCTTGTCGTAGAGCCGTGCGCGAACGCGATTCAATTGTGTGTAAGAGACCGCTACGAAAGCAGCATGTGACGCAGGATCGTAGTCGCGCTCGATCTCCTCGAAGTGCACCACGGGAAGACCAAACAGCGAATCTTTCTTGGCATACTCGCGTTCAACTGAAAAGGCAACTACTTCGTGCGGAGAATCGTGTGTGAAATACTCGTAGGCTAATTCAGCCGTCTCCCCGTCCCCGACTATTACGATTTTTTCGGAACGCTCCAGCATAAATTTGTCCACAGACTACTGACCACTAACTACTGACTTCTGACTTCTGGCTTCTGGCTTCTGACTTCAGACTCCCGACTTGATTCCAAGGAGTATGTCTGCCAGGGCAGCCGCACGCGCACTGCGCCGGGCCAGTGCCGCCCGCCGCCGGCTTCAAACATAACGCCGGTGTCAAAGACGTCGAATGCCATTACTTGCTGCCCATTGACTTCGACCTGAATCGGTCCCAACGTCACCAGGTACACATCGATGTAGTAACGCCCTTCATTTAGAAAATTCGCCGGCACGGTACAGACAGCACGATAGAGTCCCACCGCGTGAGGTTGTTCATACCAATTATCCTGCACGGCGTTGGCGTTGGGCGTATTGGCCGTGCTGAGCACCACGTTTCCCAGGTGATCGAGCAAATAGATGTTAACGCAGAGTTTGGAGATATTCGGCACGTTGTTCCAAAATTCAACTTCAATGGAAATGTCCTTGTCTATGTCGACCTCCGCGCGCACGTTTCCTTCCGAGACGACTCGAACTGCATTTAGGCGAATTCGCTCGTTGCCAGGCGCGAGTTGCGGATCATGCCAAACACGTTCGCCACCAATGTCGCTCCCCGTTCTCAAATATTCCTCTACCACCTCGCGAGTTTCGCCGATTCGGGCAACGCGCCCGTCAACCAGTATCATGGCGCGCGGACAAAGGCGGTTAATCGCCGTCATGTCGTGGCTGACAAAGAGAACGGTCCGTCCCTGCTTTGCTACCTCGCCCATCTTGCCGAGGCATTTCTTTTGAAAGTTGGCATCACCCACGGCCAGCACTTCATCAACCAGCAATATTTCCGGCTCTAGTTGGGCGGCCACGGCAAAGGCAAGCCGCAAATACATTCCGGTCGAAAAGTGTTTCACCGGGGTGTCGATGAATTTCTCAACCTCGGCAAACGCAACGATGTCGTCAAACTTGCGTTTAATCTCGGCATGTTTCATCCCGAGGATGGCGCCATTAAGATAGATATTCTCGCGGCCCGTAAGTTCCGGATGAAAGCCGGTGCCAACCTCCAACAGACTTCCCAGCCTTCCATAAAGTTCAATGCGGCCGACGGTTGGTTCCGTGACTCGAGAAAGAAGCTTCAACAGGGTTGACTTACCGGCGCCGTTACGGCCGATGATGCCAAGAATGTCTCCTTGCTCGACTTCAAAATTGACGTCCTTCAGGGCCCACAATGTGTTTGCCGACGATGGTTTGCCATTACGTCGCCACGACAGCGGAGAGCGCACGGTTCCGGCGATCACGTCTCGCAGCGTGCCGTAGGCGGCATGGCGCGTGCCAATGCGGTATTGTTTGCCGACGTTCGTAACGCGAATTATTGGTTTCATGCGGTGTGATCAGATCAAATCGGCAAAGGTGGTTTCCAATCGCCGGAATTCATAGCTGGCGTACATGAACAACGCTAACGCGATCACCGCTGCCGATATGAGCGGCGGCCAATGGAATGGGCTGCCGAGCAGGGCGGCGCGAAAGTTGTCGATGATGCCGACCATCGGGTTCAGCGTGTATAGCCAGCGGAAGATTGGCCGGATGTTGGATGACAGGACAATGCCGGTTGGATAGACAACGGGGGAAGTAAACATCCAGAGTTGCACCAGCATGGGCAGCGCCACACCTACGTCGCGAAACTTGACGTTTACTGCCGCCGCCCACAGGCCAATTGATACAGCCAGTAACATCATCAACCCAACTAACACGGGCAGCATCAGCACGCCTTTGGTTAATCCAACGCCGTAATAAAACAGCAGGCCGCCTAAGACGATGAGTGACACAAAGAAATCGATCAGACGCCCGCATACCATGGCGGCGGGAATCATTATCCTCGGAAAGTAAACCTTCGTAATCAGGTTCGAGTTACCAACGAGGCTTGATCCGCTCGCGATTATGCTTCCCGATACAAACAGCCAGGGCAGCATACCGGCAAAGACAAACAAGGGATAAGGTGATCCATCTGAAGGCACTCGCGCTAGTTTTCCAAGGAAAACTGTGAAGATGAGCGTCATCATCAGCGGCTGCATGACGACCCATGCGACGCCCAGGGCAGTTTGCTTATAGCGCACTTTCAAGTCGCGCCAGGTCAGGAAGTAAAGTAATTCGCGGTGTGTCCAGACCTCGCGAAGATAGCGGATGCTCCACGCCGTACCCGGTTCAATCGTCACCACGGGCTCGTCGGGCAATTCAATCTGCGCGGCAGACACCATCGAACTCATTGTAACGTAACCACCGCCGGTTTTCCTCAAGACCGGCGGTGGACGGAATGAACGAAAGGATCGTTCACAGATTGATCTGTGGATCAACGAAGATTTAGAAAACGCCAGTGCCGACGGGTGAAACGTCGGTGAGGGCGCCACTCTGGTTGGTCCCATTACCCCGTGCGCGGTTGTTACGTAAGGTCTCCATCGTACCGCCTGAGTTCAGGATGCCGGTGCCGGTATTTCGGTAAACCTCGTTGCCGCTGATGCGGACCGTGGCGGAGGCGGTCGCGGCGACGATGCCGTTGTTGTTCATCATCACCGTACAGTCGCTGACGTTCGCCACCGATCCGATGGCCCCGCCCGCCGTGATGCCGGCGGTTGAATTCGCAGAGACGAGCGTGCGGCTGATGTTGAGCGTGCCGGCTTGGACGTCCACGCCGTTTGTATTGTTCGAAAGCCGGCTGGAATCGACCGTGGCGTTGACGGTCGCGCCGGTGCTCGACATCCGGACCCCATTAGCGCAGTTGCGGATGGTCGTGTTGGTGATGACCATCTCGAAAGTGCCCGCCGCCCCAGCCGGCAGGTCGATGCCATCGCCGGTGAAGCCATCGATAAGCGTGTTTTCGACGTGGAGCGCGCTCCCAGCAACGAAGCGGATGCCGTCGAGGCCCGTGCTCACCCCGTTGATGTTGAGCCAATCGAGGCGAACAGACTTGCGAGTGTCGGCGGCATCGGTGATGTTGATGACGATGCCGTTAACGGAGGCAGCAATGATCGAGCCGTAGCCCTGGCCGCCGCCGCCACCGTTAATCGTGATGGATTTAGTAATAGTCACCGAGCCGAAACCTCCAGGATCGAGCGTACTAATCTCTCCATTTCTTGCCGTTTTTGAGATCGCGCCTGCGTATGTCTTACAGGGCGCCGTACGGCTGCACGGATTGAGATCGTCGCCGACGCCTGAGACCCAGGTACGCGTCGCCTGCGCCTGAGCGATCGACGAAAAGCCCGCGATGAAAATCAGCAAGGTTAGCAATTTAATAATCGAGCGTGATTTGCTCATGTCCGATCCTCCTAAGTCTCCGGAAAGCGCTTCCGCGTTGTATTCAGAAACTGCAAGTTCGTAATCTACGCTTGGTAAAGTAAGGCCAATCTAAGTTACGTGCGGTGCGAGTGTGCAAGCTTCTATTCCAAAACCGATGTGATGTCAATATAAGTTGGACGTTCACGAGGAAGGCGTAATGGCTCGTGAAAGTGACTTCAATGCCGGTGATCACTTTTGGATTTGAATGTTGCCGCCGTTAATGTTGGTAAGCGAAAAGGACGACAGCGGGAAGCTTTGGCTGTCGAAGTCGCTCTTGCCCACGAGGAACGCTCCCTCTTCAGGCCGTTCCGCGTCCGTTGCCAGAAACCTTTCGCCCACAGCGAATGCTCCTGCATCAGGATTCTCGGCGTCCGCCACCAGCCTCGGAACGATTCTCTGGTAAAAGCCCCACGTAATCTTGTCGGGCTCAGCGGCACTGCCTTCGCCGTTATCCTCAATTGTTAGAATCATGCGCAGGCCAACGTAGCGCTGCACGTTGGCGCTGGTGATCACGCCGCTCAATGCCACCCGGTTGCCGCTGATGTTTACGCTGTCAAGTTCAGCCCTTACCTCTGCCCCGTCAGGCAAGGCTTCTGAACCCAACTCGCCATTTCCGTCGACGTCCTGGTTCGGAACTTCCTCAGGATTGCGGAGACTAAGGTGGCCGGTGACACTGCCGTTCGCGTGTGTAATTGCATTGAAATTGAAATGCCCGTTTTTGTCCTGTCCGACGGAAAAGGTTCCACCCCCTGTGACCGTCGCTGCGCCATCAGCCGCAGCCAAGGACGTTGGCATCCCAAAACATATAATGGAGAGGCACAGCACAACGGCACAGAGAATAGACTTCATTTAATATAACTCTCCTTTCAAACAAATTCGTCGGATAAAACAATCCCGTCCGCCACGTTTGGGCGACGGACGGGATTAGTTCTAAGGTGCAGTGGTGACGCTGCTGCGTCACGTGCACGGATTGTTCGTACAGCCAAGCGTATTCCTGATGTTGTTGGCCGTACTTATCCACGCGTTTCCAGTAGCTGCCGAAAGGGCACCATTGTTAATGAAGTTCTGAGTTGAGTTCACGAAATCAGCCAGCTTGGCACAGGCACCATTCTGGTTTCCACTCTCAATGTGCTGTTTGGCAGAGTCCAACTTGGAGAGCAAGCCATTTCTCTGCGGTGGGCTCAACTGTGTATTAGCCGCGACGCTCGCCCTCAAGTCAGCAAGGGTCTGCAACACGGTCTTCACCGTCACCGTAAAGTTACACGACGCTGTGTTGCCATGGATGTCGGTCGCCGTAAAGGTGACTGTCGTTGTACCGATCGGGAATACCGATCCACTGGCTGGTCCTGCGGTACGCACAACTGACTGAACCCCGCAATTGTCGGTCGCCGTCGCATCGGCAAACGTGGCGATGGCACCCGACGGGCACGTAGGTTCAAGCACGATGTTCGCCGGACAACTGATGACCGGAGCCGTGTTGTCAACGACGGTAACCACTTGCTGCGCCGATGCGCTATTGCCGTGAGCATCGGTTGCTGAATAGGTCAGCGTCGTTTGACCAACCGGGAAGAAGTTTCCGGATGGCACTCCACTGCGCGTTGGCGGGTTCTGAACACCCGGACAATTATCCGTGGCCGATCCCGTACCAAGCGTGCCGTCAAGATCAGTGACGGTGACGCCGCATGAAGACGCGCCAGGGCCGGTAAACAACGTGACTGCCGCCGGCGGAGTTACCACAGGCGGAGTGTTATCGATCACCGTGACGGTCTGCGTATCCTGCGCGGTATTACCCGACCTGTCGGTCGCCGTGTAGGTGACTGTAGTTGTTCCGACCGGGAAAATGTTTCCGGCGGGAACACCCGTGCGAGTGACGGTAACGCCCGGACAGTTGTCGTTAGCCGATGCCGTACCTAAAGTGGCATCACCCACGAACGCGCCGCAAATCGTCGCTCCTGGGCCGGTATTGACGGTGACGTCGTCCGGCGCCGTGATGGTCGGATTAATCGCCGGGCTTTCCGTCACCGTTACCGTCTGGGTAGCAGTTGCGGTGTTGCCCGCGCTGTCAGTGGCGGTGTAGGTGATC
>DATEDU010000033.1:0-5003 GCA_035281525.1 Pyrinomonadaceae bacterium
CAGGAGTTGCGGCGGAATATCTATGCTGCGTTTGTGAACGTCTCTGCTTCGACTTATTACGCGAGTGATCTGACCTGGGCCGACTTGAATTACAAAGGCGTAAGCGTGGACCATCCGGAGATTCTGACCCAGCCCCCGCCAATCCCCTGGCGCCCGGACGACCTGCGACCGATTGAAGATTAACGAACTGGTTAACCAAAAAGGAGCCTTTATGAGCGACGTCAACCGTGCCGACGTAACGGTAAACCTCAGGGATGTTCATGGCCAAACGATTACAGATGAGGTTGAGATAACTTTTTACAATCAGAAGGTGCAGAGTCTCAATCTAAGGTTTAACGTCAAGTTCAAGGGCACGCCTGCTGTGCTCCCGGGAGTTCCCGCCTTCCCAACTGGCTTGGCCGAAGTTTTCATCAAGCCAAAGAGGTACCGGTACAAGAGCATCTTCATGAATGTAGTTGGAGGCGAGAAAAACGCAATCAACGAGGATGTGTTCGTCGATCCCGATAAAGCACGACCCACGCTTATGGATTTCGATGATTTGAAATCAAAAGTTTACGGCACAGATCTGCTGCGAGTTCTGGAAAAGTCAGGAATCAAGAAGGCTAAATGGGACGCACTCGACAAACGAAATCGTGCGACGGTGTTGAACCTGAGCGCCAAGATGTTCAATGACAAATTAAAGAATGGCGATTCGTTGATCAGTAATGTCGACAGCATCGTCGAGAAAATGTTGGACAAGAACCACCGCGAACGTATTTACGCAATCGTGAACGGGAACCTGCTGGGCGCCTTGAGAAAATTTCCGGAGCAGTTTCGAAGCGTTTCAGGCAGTCTTCACAAATTCTTTGACGATTGGATTCCGGTTAGTCAACAGAATAGTTTCAAATCGAAAAACGACGCCGGCAACATTCAGTTTACCTTTGCCACGAATGCGGCTGGCGGATCTCTCGCCGATATAGATCTCGACGATCACACCGGCATCAAGCACGCCGCGGATGTTCTTAGACACAAGATCACCGGAGCGAATACAAATCCTTACGATCTTCACCAGATCCTGGTCTACTTCCAGAATATCGATCCCGGATATCGACTGTTGTAGGTAACGAGCGAAAATGTTTCTCAAGCGTGAGCGCCGACCACGCCGCACCATTGTGTCGTGAAGGATCCGGGGAACGACTCGAAGAATAGTTCATCAACGTAGCACCAGCCCCAATCCTCACCCGGTTCGAAAGATTTCATCAACGGATGATTGGTTGCGTGAAAGTGCTTCGTTGCGTGTTTATTCTTCGAATCATCGCAGCAGCCGACGTGACCGCAGATCATACAAAGTCGCAAATGAACCCACGGGTCGCCCAGTTTCAAACACTCTTCACAACCATTCGGCGTTCTCGGAGTGACGTTGTTGATCTCAGATAAATGCGAACAGCAATTCATTTCTGTGTTCCTCCTGCGGCAATGGCTGAAGGCCGCGGGCTCGGCGTGATATCACTTATTGACCCATTGAGCCAATGTTCGAAACGCGTCTCCGCGATCAGCGCCCCATCACTCGGGACAAGTGATCGTTCGCTCAACGCAGTGCCGAAGTAGCGCGCATGCGGATCGGCGATGACCTCGCGCGGATCGTTACCGGCGTTGAGATCGCGCTCGATGAATCTATCGAAACGGAACTGCTCGGGTCCGGCCACCTCGATCATTCCATTGACTGGCGATCCAACAGCGGTTCTCGCCACCGCTTTGGCGACATCGTCCGCTGCCAGCGGCTGGAAACCAACCGACGGTATGCGGACCGTGTTGCCTTCCGTAGCAGAGTCAGCGATGCGCTTCGCGAATTCGAAGAACTGCGTCGCCCGGACGATCGAATAGGGTAACGATGATTCTGTGATCAGCTTCTCCTGTGCGATCTTTGCGCGAAAGTAACCGCTGTCGGGTAGGCGGTCACAACCAACGACGGACAACACTACGTGATGGCCCACACCGGCAGCCGCTTCGTACTTGAGCAAGTTGCGAGTCGATGTCACGAAAAATTCCATGACGGCCGCATCTTCGAACGAAGGCGAATTCGACACGTCCACGACTACGGACGCGCCCTCGAGAACTTCCGCGAGTCCTTCGCCCGTCAGGGTGTTTACTCCGCACTGTGGCGCCGCGGCTACGACGTCGTAACCGCGCTCACTGAGCTTCGTTACCACCTTCGACCCAATGAGTCCGGTGCCGCCAATGACGACGATCTTCATTTTTGCTTGTAGTTTGTCCATCGTTACTTAGCCTCCGGCCGCTTGTGTTGAGCTTTGCTCAGCCTTTACGAACTCGAGCAGATCCGCATTGATTACATCTTTATGCGTTTGACACATTCCATGCGGCAGCCCCGGGTAAACTTTTAGGTTTGCGTTCTTGATCAGTTTGGCCGCGCGGAGAGCCGTAATTGCAATTGGCACGACCTGATCGTCATCGCCGTGCATGATGAGCGTCGGCACGTCAAACTTTTTCAGGTCTTCGGTGAAATCCGTTTCCGAGAATGCCCTGGTCCCGAGGTAGCTGGCGGGGAAGCCTGCCATGCTGCACTGGTTAAAGAACGAATCGGCCAAGCCCTCGGAGATCTTCGCGCCCGGGCGATTCAAGCTGTAGAAGACATTGCAAAAGTCCTTCCAGAATTGGTTGCGGTCGGTCTGGATGATCTTGCGGAAATCGTCAAACACCTCGATCGGTATGCCGTCAGGATTAGCCGGCGTCTTCACCATCAACGGCGGGACAGCACTGATTAGTACGGCCTTAGCCACGCGGCCCGTGCCATGCCGGCCAATGTAGTGGGCGACTACGCCACCTCCGGTTGAATGGCCGACCTGGATCGCATCCCTTAGATCCAGCTTCTCAACGAGTTCGGCGAGATCGTCGGCGTACGTGTCCATATCATTGCCATGCCAGGTCTGATCCGAACGGCCGTGGCCTCTTCGGTCAAGCGCGATACAGCGATAGCCGTTCGAGGCCATAAAGAACATCTGGTCCTCGAAAGCGTCGGCGGTCAGCGGCCATCCGTGACTGAAAACGATTGGCTGGCCGGTGCCCCAGTCTTTGTAGTAAATCTGCGTTCCGTCTTTTGTAGTGATCGTACTCATGGGACTTTACGAGCTCCTTTCAGAAATTTCGATGATCACGAATTTTGCGCGTGATGGTTTTTTCTCGAAACCCTCGATCGTACGATTGGCAGATCACTCAATCGAGTTAGTTCAAACTTGTCGCTGAGGTTTTTTCCTTGCGCGGAGCCACAACGGTGACGACGAGTCCAAACAGTCTCGCATCCACCGAATATGCACCTGGACCTAAAAGTAAGAGCGCGGCCGAGGTTAACATTCTGACAACGTACACAACATCAACCGATTGGTCAGCCAACAACAGATTTGCTGCGGCTGCTGCGCACGCAACTGTGGAGAGGATAGGTGTCAAGAAACCGATGAGAAGGCTGAGCGTAATCACACCTATTAATGAAACCACGATCCAATGCAGCGCATTAGAAGAGAAGCCGAACCGGTGCGTAGCGTTCAAGGCAAACATCCCGGCTGCCGCTATCCTTAAGAGGAGCAGCCCCACTCCCGGACCACCCTGAGGGAACATTGAGTAGAGTCGTTGCACGGATGTAAGGTATCGACTTCGTTGATCATCGAACACCCGATTTGAGGCTATGCGGCTCTAACCCTTTTGAGGGATTCAGTCTTTCGGATGCCCCGGTCAGAACTGAAACTTTAGGGCGAACTGGATCGAGCGTGGTCCGCCGATTTGGTAAAGAGGATTGAGCCCGCCATTGGCGCCACCGGAGCCAAGACTGTTCGCCAACGTTTGAGTAGACCGGCCAAACAACGGGCTGGTCAGAACGTTTGTAGGGTTGCCGAAGTTCGGGTGATTGAAGATGTTAAAAAACTCGGCACGGAAGCGAAGTCCCAATCTCTCGCTTAAGTGAAACTGTCGCTGTATTCCGACGTCCGCCTGCCACGCTCCAAAACCGCGCAATACATTGCGACCAAAGTTACCCTGAGTTCCCGCCGGTGCTGAACTAAAAGCTGCGCGATTGAAAATCTTCCCACCAGGAAATTGCGAACCATGAATCTCAAGAGGAACGCCCGTGTTGATGTTCGGCCGGGGTGCGAGTTGAGTGCCTGCGGCAAAAAAACTTCCGCCAACGATATTCACAGGCGGCGCCGATCTGGCGAAAAAGAAACTGTCCATCGACCAGCCACTCAGTATCGCTCTGAGAGTTTCTTGAGATCCAAGTGAGGGCAACTCATACGTGACTCCAGTAGTGACGGCATGCCGGATGTCAAAGTTGGAATTTCCGCGGTCGACGTTGATGTCAGCGATCTGACCGGGCGTATTGATATTCGTGGCGATTGCATCGGTCGAAGCGATATCGATCGAATGGGACCACGAATACGATGCCAGGGCCTGCAAGCCGCGCGAGAGGCGACGCTGAAACTTGACCTGAAGAGCGTTGTAGTCTGAAGTGGCCGAATTGTCGGTCAACGCAATGAATTCGAAGTTCGGATTTACGTCGAATAGATTTGTTACGCGCAGCAACTGCCTTCCGATTGAGCCGAGGTAAGTCGCGGAGATGCTTTGATTGTTTCCAATCGACTGTTCAAGCGCGACGTTCCATTGATAGGTTCGAGGTAGTTTCAGATGTGGATCGGCCAGGAGCATGGTTGCAACTGGTGGGTTCGTTGTGAACGCAGGAGGAGCGGCGTCTTGAGTGCTTAGCGGAAACGGCGAGTTGGAAAAATTCTTGTCAGCAATGTAAGGAAAAAAGCTCGACACTCCTCCGAGTGATCCCTGTCCGAGATCGTAAAAGACTCCGACGCCTGCGCGCAGGGCAGCGCCCCAATTTCGTATTCCACCGAATTGATATGCGAGTCCGATTCTGGGTGCGAAGTTTGCGTAGGTGGTTTCGTAAAGTTGCGTACCGCGAGGAGCGAGCGTCATCGTGGCTGGATTGTTCAGTCCAATCACCGTGAACG
>DATEDU010000034.1:0-4348 GCA_035281525.1 Pyrinomonadaceae bacterium
CTGTTTCCGGCGAAGAAGCAGGCTGGCTGCGACTCACACGCTTTCAAATAGTATCAAGCAGCTTGATGAAGTTGCGTTTGCGTTTGTATTCGACGTGTAGCGCAGCAAGGTAATCCTCGAACTCGGTTACTCGATCCAGGCGTCCCTTTAGCTCGCGGATCTTCTGCACCAGCTTAACGGCCTCCGCATAGGCGGTGTTGTTTGCCTGCGTCGTGTCGAGAACGGCGGTGATATTCGACGGCGAGAAACTCAACGAGTCGCGAATCGGCTCTCGGAAAGGACTTGATTCCCTGTTCGGCCCAGGCGAGCGCCTTGTCCTGCTGGCCCGCCTCGCGATAAATCTCGGCAATCTTAAGGAACGCATAAGCGTGCGAGAGATCGCGGCGTTTGATTTCGACCAACGCGTCAGAATCATTCGATTGTCGCGCGAGCGATTCCATGATGCTGGTGATGCGAAAGCGCCTGGTGGATCGCTCGTCGTCTTTTTCTCCCGGGTCGAGTTGCGGAATTTTTGTCCATTCGGATTCGGCTAGCCGACGGTATTCCGCTAAGCCTTCGGCGCCGAAGACGTCCGCATAGGTTTCTGCCGTTCCATAGAAGAACTCCCAGTCGCTGTTAATCTCCCATTCGAATAATCGTCGCGCGAGAGCGCAAGGTTCGGGACGGACGTCCAGGCAGGCGCGATGATGTAGATTCTGGAGTTCTGGCAGAATGTCGCTCATATAGCCGTCCGAATCGTCCATATTGCCGATGGCTTTTTCGAGTCGCGCCAGCGCATATTCCGTCAGTTCGATGACCGCTTGTGCGTGGCCGTCGTTAAGCAGAGCCGCAATCGAGTCGGTCACTTGAAGAATGCGACGGGTAAAGTCGTATGCGGAATGGTAGTCGACAAAGCCGTTGGTCCTCGTCGCGCGCGCGATGGCTTGGCGATACGCCGTTATGTCCAAGCCGGCGGGATTTGATTGCACAGCTTCAAGGAGCAGGCGATCGCGCAGGCTTCGGTTGTCCATCGCTTCACGCGCCAGCATGGCAACCAGGGTATGCTTGTCTTGCCGCTCAAGATACGCGCGTAAATCGTTGCTTGCCGTCCTTTTTCGGTTGGTGGGCTCGCCTTCACTGTCTGGAGCTAAATTAAGTGAAGCTAGACCGACGGCGACGAGGTGTTTACAAAACTCACCCTCAAGTCCAATCGGGCAATCACACGAGTAATTGATCTCGTGATTGGTTGATCTAAACGTCACGGAATAGTCGTCCTGGCCGCGTACGATCGCTGTGCATGTTCCCTCGTGCGCCGCTAGACTATGCACCCGTCCATCTTTGAAATACGCTTCACCACGAGCGAAGGAACGAGTGGTAGCCAGTCTCTTGAGTTCGAGAAGATTGATTACTCCCATAAATATTTCACCAGCAATTTAGCAGAGCGGCCTGTTCTGGCGACACGTCTCTTCGTTTCGAATTTCTCTGCGATAGAAGTTTCCCTCGGATAGGCCACAAGAATAAACCCGTCAACCTTCACCCGCGCATTTATCCAGCTTCATTCAACGCTGTCGTTGGACCAGAGCCTACTCAAAACATTAGGAATGGTGGTTTTCCCAAGCAGTTCTCGCGTTAATAGTTAGAAGGGCTTTGCACAAATCGGTAAAGGGTCTTTTCTCGGTGCAGCCCCTCCGTGTCCTCTGTGTCTGCGGTTACTGATTTGGTCATAACAACACACACAAGAAGCCGAGGACAGTCTTGTCTCATTGTTTGTGTTTCAAAAACATGTATTGGGGTTCGCCCACAATACAAAAGAGGAGGTAGGACATGGCGAAAATAATTGCATTTGCCAAACAGAACTTCGAGGGTAACAACACATTGGTGTCTACGGAGAACGTTCCGAATTTGAAGCCGAGCGGCCTCAATAACGATATCTCTTCGATCATCGTCATCAGCGGCACCTGGGTTCTCTTCGAACACATCAATTACGAGGGCAATTCGTGGACGGTTTCCAACTCCGGCGGCTCTACTGAAGATGGCTGTTACCCAACCTACAGCGGCTATTGGCCGAATAATTCAATCGGTTCCTTCAAGATTCAGGGTACGTAGAAGGTTGAGGAGCGGCCATCTCTAAGCGGCGGCATCACAAGCGCGGGCTGTCGAAGAGGAAGGCTCATGAGAGGTCCGGATGCGCGAGCGGTCGCCCATGGCCGGACCGTGCGCCCCGGGCCTCGGCCCGGCGATTACCACATCATTCGCGACCCGCAGTAAATGAATAGGTAACACCACACAGGCTGTAGACGATTGAGTTGGAGTCAGAAAGCCCGTCGCGATGGGGTTCCTGCGATGTCTCTCCAACTATCAGGCTCGAATCGAAAAAGATTCTGCTTCATCCATCTGCTAGACGGCGGATTACGTTTGCTACGGATTCGGCTAACTTATCTTTGTCGTCGGCCATTGTGATCTTTATTTCTTTTTCGTTGAGGATAACGGCGGCCGAGGCGGAATATTTGAGAAAGTCCACCTTCCGGATTTCCGCATAACGAAATTGGTCTGCTTCGTCTCCCCCATCGTTACGCCAATAGACGGCGTCCGCCGTTAAAAGGAACCCGTCCTTCGCTCCTCCGAAAACTGTATCGTCATAGAGAAGGAGGACATCTTCCGGTGCGACTTGAGTTGCATATGCGTTGATTGCGTTCTTAAGCTTTTTAGGTGGAATCGTTCCGATAAACAGAGACTTACCGGCGAGTCCCTCGAGACTCTTTTTCATTTCTTCGACTAATTCCGAGGTGTTGGCCTTATCCGAAATTTTCGCTTGTTTGCTGTCGTGAACAGGGTCTTTCTCTGAGACTGCTTTCTCTTGCGGAATACTTTTAAGGTTAAAAAGTGACTCCAGACCCTGGATAAGCAGGTCGACATGTTGGCGTAAATCTCGCCCCGCCCGCAGTTCGGTAGCATTCCGATAGACAATACTTTGAATCGCCTCTGGCAGGTCCTCCGCGGACGGCATTTCCGTTTCACCGACCAAAACTGGAATTACCGGGATATTGCGCTTGAGTGCGGATTCAATCTCGACTCGTACAAAATCCGACGGATTATCAATGCGTCTGTTGCCTTGCGCGTCAACCGATCGAACCCATTGATCTCCAATAATGGCAAGTAGTACATCGCATTGTCCGACGGCATTTCCAATGTACTCTCGAAAATCAACTCCAAGAGGAATAGTGTCCACGTCGAAGAAAACAGAGTCTCGACCGAAACGCTGTTGCAGCTTATCGCTTAGATTAGCGGCAACGTACGCACTATCGCTGCGACGATATGATAAAAATATTTTTGGCATAAGTTTGACCTACCGCATTTCGAGAGTAATAGGTAAAGAGAAGCGACTAGGCGAAGCGTTTCGTTCGCCAGTCTCCGGCAGTTGAGCAGTACTGCGAGAACGCTGGGCTTATATCACCTTATACAACCTGAGTTCAAGGATCGCGGACTTACCGGCGTCATCTCCATATCGAGCGTAGGATTCGGTCACACCGACATCGCGGATTCTAAGTGTCGATGGCGATCCGTCGACAGATCTTCACGGCGAGTTTGACTTGTGCCCACGTTTCGGCTTAGAAAACATCTATCAAATCCAACAATTGAGGAGCTATCGAATGAACAAGCGAATCCATGCCGTGGTTTCGTTCGTGGCAGTGCTAAGTTTCGCACTTGCGTGTACAACGCCTACGACCAACTTGAACACAAACTCAAATACAGCGGCTGATTTGAAGCCCGCCTTCGACGCAATCACCGCAGACGGCATCATGCAACACACCAAAGTTATTTCAGGTGATGAGTACGAAGGGCGTGGTCCAGGAACGAAGGGTGAAGAACTTACCGTCAAGTATCTGACGGAACAGTATCAACGCCTTGGTTTGAAGCCCGGCAATCCGGATGGCACGTTTGTTCAGAAGGTTCCACTGGTCGGATTCACCGGCGCAGCGACAGCTTCATTCACTGCCGGCGGCAAGCAAATCAACCTGACATTTCCGCAAGACTACGTTGCCGTTTCACGCCGGTTCGTTCCGGAATCAAAGGTCGAGAATTCCGACATGGTCTTCGTTGGCTATGGCGTAGTGGCGCCGGAGTATGGATGGGACGACTACAAAGGACTGGACGTGAATGGCAAAACAATCGTGATGCTGATCAACGATCCGCAGGTTCCTGACTCGGCCGATGCAACAAAGCTCGACGACAAGATGTTCAAGGGCAAGGCGATGACGTACTACGGCCGTTGGACCTACAAATACGAGATCGCAGCGCAGAAGGGCGCCGCTGCGGCAGTGATCATTCATGAAACCGGACCAGCCGGTTATCCCTATGAAGTTGTTTC
>DATEDU010000035.1:0-5334 GCA_035281525.1 Pyrinomonadaceae bacterium
ACTGGTGGATTGGTAACCTGCGCGAAAAGCTGCTTGAAGTAGTTGTACAACAACTGCGGCCGTTCAGAGAGCACTGCAAGTGGAGTGTCAGTGCCCATCGACCCCACTGTCTCTTCGCCGTGAGCGCCCATGGGCGTGATCAGCAGTTTCAGTTCTTCACTTGTGTAACCAAAAGCTTGCTGTTGTTGTAGCAACGTCGCCGAATTCTGAACTGGTGTGTCTGGAGGACTGGGGAATTCCTCCAGGGAAATCTGATTGTTCCGGAGCCATTCAGCATATGGATACTGTGTTGCGACTTCTCGCTTTAATTCGTCGTCGTCCACCACTCGACGGGCCTCGGTGTCTACTAAAAACATTCGGCCCGGTTGTACTCTTCCCTTGCGTAGGATCTCCTCAGGAGGAACAGCAAGCACTCCGACTTCCGACGCCATGATCACTAAGCCGGCTTTCGTCACGTAATAACGTGCAGGCCGGAGACCGTTGCGATCGAGTACCGCGCCGATTCTGATTCCATCAGTGAAAGCTATCGCAGCCGGTCCATCCCAGGGCTCCATCAAACACGAGTGATACTCATAAAAGGCTTTCTTCTCCTCGCTCATCGACTGGTGCGCGGTCCAGGGGTCCGGAATCATCATCATCATCGCGTGCGGCAAACTCCGGCCTGTCAGCGTGAGCACCTCCAGAACGTTGTCAAACATTCCGGAGTCGCTCGTATCGCTATCGATTACTGGCAGGATCTTGTGCAGTTCGCGTCCAAAGAACTTAGATCGGAACTTACTTTCCCGCGCGCGCATCCAGTTGATGTTTCCGCGCAACGTGTTTATTTCGCCGTTGTGCGCGATGTAGCGATAGGGATGGGCTCGTGCCCAGCTGGGAAAGGTGTTTGTACTAAAGCGCGAATGGACCAGCGCCAGGGCGGACTCAACATCTCCGTCTCGAAGGTCAGGATAAAAGGAAGATAGCTGGTTCGCGATCAGCATGCCCTTGTAGACGATCGTGCGGCAGGAAAGACTCGCCACATAAAACATCCCGCGCTCGTGGATACCGCGCTTGGCGGCTTTAGTGATCCGTTTTCGGATGATGCAAAGTTTTCGTTCGAAATCGAGCTCATCGCTGATGTCTTGTCCGCGGCGAATAAAAACCTGCTCAATCACAGGCTGTGAGGCTTTGGCACTCTCCCCCAACGTTGAGTTGTCGGCAGGCACGCGGCGCCATCCAAGCAAGGACTGCCCTTCTTCGCTAATGATCTTTGTGAACTGGCGTTTGCACTGTCGCGTGCTCTCCTCTGCTGTTGGCAGGAAAACCATTCCAACCGCATATTCTCCCGGTTGGGGTAATTTGATTTTCTGCTTTTCGCATTCTCGACGGAGGAACCGGTGCGGTAACTGCAAAAGAATTCCCGCCCCATCTCCCGTGTTCTTTTCGCTTCCACTAGCGCCGCGGTGCTCAAGATTCAACAGCACCTGCAAACCTTGTTCGATGATCGCGTGTGATTTGCGCCCACTAATATCGACGACGAAGCCCATGCCGCACGCCTCGTGTTCGTATTGCGGATCGTATAGACCTTGCTTTTCCGGATAATCCAGATGGTTCACTTTACGGACCCAGGCCGAACCAATTTGCGCAGAAATCACAAAGGCCACCAACTTTTTTGTTGATGGCCTGTGCAGGAGTTAGATACCAGTCTTGGCACAGACCTTCAGGTGCTGTCCTTCTTCACGGTTACTGAAATAATAATCACGACCGGTACGATTACCGGCCGGTCGTGATTCAGCAGGGCGGTTCTTGCTAACAGTGCGTTGCTTTGAAAACTCTTCATACCAGGCCTTCGTGCGAAGTTACGTCACAACTTCTCTGATCGTTAGCAATCTACTTCTTTTCTTCATGCTTGCATAATTGATTATTTTTTGCAGATCATAAATCTGATTTTGATCCGTGGCTCGGAGGAGCAGCACTGAATAGGACAAGGCAAAAAACCAAAGACATTTTTGTCGCTTCTCCAAAATTCGACAACAAAACTGTAGTCGTGAGGACGTCCGCGTGTCAGGCTTCCACGGTTGCGACGCTTGGCTGTGTAGGGGGAGGATGGCTTAGTTGCTCGAACATCGCACCTTCGGCGATTGGTTCGAGCACGGGAATATAGCCTTCACCGCCGTGCTCGGATTTATCCAATCCCTGAACTTCCGCAGCTTCGCTTACACGCAAGCCAATTATGGCATCAACGATTCTTAGCAATATGAACGAACCGACAGTGGCCAGAGCGACGGTGATGCCGACACCGATCAGTTGGTTAAATATCTGAGCAGCGTTACCGTCAACCAGCCCGACAGGTAACGGCTGCCCCACGGCGTTCTTGAAAATCGGATTGATTGCCCGCGTTGCGAATACGCCTGTCAGGATTGCTCCGATGGTGCCACCGGCTCCATGCACGCCAAACACGTCCAGCGAATCGTCGTAGCCGAAGCGTTCCTTAACCACCGAAACCATCAGAAAACATCCTAATCCGGCGATAAATCCGATCATCAGTGCCGACATTGGTGTGACGAAGCCGGATGCCGGAGTTATCCCTACCAGCCCACAGACCGCTCCGGAGATCATGCCCAGCACAGTCGGCTTACCTGTTCGAGCCCACTCAGCAGCCATCCACGCAAGTGTTCCCGAAGCAGCCGCAAAGTGCGTGGCTACTAATGCGCTCGTGGCAAGTCCTCCGGCGGCCAATGCACTTCCCGCGTTAAAGCCAAACCACCCAACCCATAACATGCACGCCCCAATGATGCTTAAGACGAGGTTGTGCGGAGTCACCGGTGTTTCAGGATATCCAATTCGTTTTCCCATATAGAGTGCGCAGATCAGCGCTGAGAAACCGGAAGCTATGTGAACCACCGTGCCGCCGGCAAAGTCCAGAGCGGGAATGTGACCACCGAGTGCGGCGTTTAGAAAACCTCCCTTACCCCAAACGATGTGGGCCAGCGGAAAATAGATAACTGTCACCCAGAGGCAAGTGAAAGCGAGCATTGCGCTGAACTTCATGCGTTCAGCAAATGCCCCGGTTATCAGTGCTGGGGTGATGATGGCAAACATCAACTGAAACAACATGAACGTCTGATGCGGGATCGTCGACGCATAGTCGGCATTACCGGCCAGACCAACGCCGCGTAGAAAAAGATAGTTGAAATTTCCGAAGAAGGGCGTTCCTTCTGAGAAGGCGATACTGTAACCGTAAACCGCCCAGAGCACAGTCACCGTCGCCATCAGCACGAAGCTCTGAGCCATGGTCGCAAGCACATTTTTCTTTCTCACCAGGCCACCATAAAACAAGGCCAGCCCGGGGCCGGTCATCATCAAAACCAACGCAGCGCATATCAAGACCCACGCGTTGTCTGCACTGGACTGAGCAGTGACCGCCGCCGCTTCAAGCTGCTCAAGTCGTTTCGCTGTTTCGTGATCGATCTGTTGCGCCGCAACCTTTAACGAACTTACGCCCAGTGTAACGAGTGTGAAAAAGAAGGGTGATGCTTTGCGCAGTTGTGTCATCGTCTCCAGCCCTCTAAGAAAGTTTTCAACATGACTACAGGCAATCAGAATGTCGTAGCCGTTCATTTAACAAGCGTCATGCCAGCGCCGCTCCATTCGTGAAGGGCCTGAGTTCCTTAGATAAGACGTGATTTCACTCCGGCTCCAGGCCCCCTGATGACATTTATGTTGTTTCAACGGCGACGCATTACAAAACTGTAATTGTTGAGCTGAACGTCCTCACCAAAGTTATGGTAGTATCCGGCGCCAGAAGACATGAGAAAAATTGAGCGGCGCACTACGCAAAGAACACCACAGCAGGCGGAGGCGCGAAAGCTGGTCACATTCCTCGAAACTGGAGAATTGCTTGCAGGCACGCTGCAACTCAAAGAGGCAATGTCGCGAATTCTCGCGATTCTAGGACGTCACCATGGCATGATGCGCAGCTCCGTGATGCTGCTCGATCAGGATACAAACGAGCTGCGCATCGTTGCATCGCATGGCCTGGACGAGAGCGAAACACGCCGCGTCCGCTATCAGCTGGGGGAAGGTATTTCCGGACGTGTGGCACAAACGGGTAAGCCCGTCGTAGTGCCGCAAATCAGTCGCGAGCCGATGTTTCTCGATCGCTTGGGTGCTCGCAAGAAGCCACGTAGGAAGGAGTTGACCTTCATTTGTGTTCCCGTCCTCGTAAACCGGAAACCCGTAGGTGTGTTGGGAGTCGATCTCGACTACAAAGCCGATCGCGACTACGAGCGCGCTACCAAATTTCTTTCAATAATCGCGACAATGATCGCTCAAGCAATAAAAGTAGATCACCTGATCGAATCAGACAAACAACGTCTGCTGGACGAGAACATCCATTTGAAGCAGGAGCTGCGTGAGCGTTATGACTTCAGTCACATCATTGGCAACTCAGGACCTCTGCGCCAGGTGTACGAACAGGTTACGCAGGTGGCGAGAACCAATACGACTGTCCTGCTGCGCGGCGAATCGGGCGCCGGCAAGGAGTTGATTGCTCATGCGATTCACTACAACTCACTACGCGCAAATAAACCTTTCATCAAAATCAGTTGCGCGGCTTTGCCAGAAACGCTGATTGAGTCTGAGCTGTTTGGTTATGAGAAGGGCGCGTTCACCGGAGCGCAGGGGCGGAAGAAGGGACGTTTCGAATTGGCTGCCGGCGGCACGCTTTTTCTAGACGAGATTGGCGATCTAAACGTGTCCACACAGATTAAGTTGCTGCGTGTGCTTCAGGAAAGAGAGTTTGAACGTTTGGGTGGCACAGAAACGATCAAGGTAAACGTGCGGTTGATAGCTGCCACCAACAAGAATATGGAACAGGCGATCGCTAATGGTGAGTTTCGCGAAGACCTTTACTATCGTCTCAACGTATTCGCGATCTTCATGCCACCTTTACGCGAGCGCAAATCCGACGTTCTATTGTTGGCGGATCATTTTCTGGATAAGTACGCACGCGAGCATGGGAAAAGTATCAAACGCATCTCAACACCAGCGATCGACATGCTCGCGTCTTACCATTGGCCGGGGAATGTCCGAGAACTGGAAAACATCATCGAGCGCGCGGTGCTCGTCTGTGAAACCGACGTAATTCATGGCCATCATTTACCGCCTACGCTACAAACCGCCGAGGGCTCGGGAACAGTGACGCAACTATCACTCGAAGCCACAGTGGGAGCCTTCGAGCGAGACATCATCATGGACGCTCTAAAAACGACTCGAGGCAACCGCAAGCGGGCCGCAAAACTACTGCATACCACCGAGCGAATTATCGGCTACAAGGTGAGAATTCACGAGATC
>DATEDU010000036.1:0-5298 GCA_035281525.1 Pyrinomonadaceae bacterium
GGTAGCTAGAGCGTGACGCAACGTCCGGGTATTCGTGCTCTTTCCGCTTCAGCACTGGCTCACCGGATCGAGCTTCGACGTGCGGTTCGTCCTCACCATCGGCCGATAGAAAAGCGTTGAGCGATCTGTCCTATAACGATCCCGCAGGTACATAACATTGGATTCAGGACGTGATTTTGTGGGTTGAGCATATCGCCGTTCTTTCGCCCTTCTTTGCGTAACGTCAGGCTTTATTCTGCCTCCCTAAGGGCGCTGCCAGACTGACCCGTCGGAGAATTGAAGGCGCGATACTATGACGCGACCAACAAACGACTCGTTTTCCTTTTTCTTCAACGAACGCACGTCAACAGTTTTCACAGGTGGTTTCAGATAGAGCACGGAAACCTCTTTGCTCTTACCGGGCTTAATCGTTTCGTCGCTAGTGAATTGATGACGGGCAAGTTCCTGATTGGTGGCAGGATCAACGAAACAGTAATCCCAGTCGATCGATTTGACGGTCTTAACGCCGCCGTTTCGAAGTGTGACTTTATATCTGTAGCCGTCACGAGGCAGTTCAGTTTGTTGTGCCTTAACTTTGGCTTCCTGGTGATTGCTGATCTGAGTTTCAAGTTTGGAGGTGGCGCCCTTCTGGTTGGCGTTTCTGGCTGCTGAGAGTTGCTGTTCTCTCCGAGACTGCTGAATCAATTCATCCTGAGACGCCAGCGGAGCCATTGACGGGATGGGGCGAATCCTTTCCTTGTCCCAACCGAATTTGATAACAACCAAGGGACCGTCGGTATCTTGCGCAAAGATCGGATGAACCGCTGCGCAAATCACAGCCAGAGCCAACATGCCACCGGTTCTAACCTTTTTCATTTTTGTTCTCCCCGAGTAACTCGTCAGAAAACAAATGAGAGCCCGCTTAATGACGGGCTCTCAGAGAAACAATTGAACTGCATTCCACGGCGTGAGTTTTAGAAGCTGTACTTCAAGCTAAGTGTAATGGTGCGGTTTCCCCAGTTATTCAGGTTCCTTCCGAAGTCCGGACTGTTCAAACTGTTGACCGGTCGTCCGTAACTATCCTGGTTGAAAGCATTCAGGAAGTCAGCACGGAAAATCAGCCGATGCGGGTTGTCCCCTCCAATTACCGAAAATACTTTTCGCACACTCAGATCGCTGTTGTAAAAACCGGGAGCGCGGAAAGTATTTTTTCCAAGATTACCGTTTCCCAAACCGTTCACCAGTGGCAGTCCGTTTGTTCCAAGCGGCACGATGAACTGACCACCAACGAGCGGACTGGTAAAGGTGCGGAAGTCACCCGTGACCGGATCGAGCACCAGCGTTCCGTTTGGGTTGAAGTTCGGCCGATCACCGCCACCGCCATTGCCATTCGTGTCAACGCCGGTAAGCATGGTGAAGGGCTGGCCGGACTGCCGTGTGATAATACCCGAAAGCTGCCAGCCGCCAAAGATCTGACGCCCGATACCCTGTTGGAAGAACTGGTGGCTGAACGTCGGAACTTCATAGATGAAATTGGCCACCAGGCGATGTTTGCGATCAAATGCTGACAGGCCTTTTTCCGCTTGGACATTGAAGAAATCCTGGGGAATTTGTGGCGTGCCGGCGGTGATTGCACCAACGCCAAGTGATTCGTCATTATCAGAGATCAATCTGCTGAATGTGTAAGCGATGCCGAACTGCAGATTGTCTGAGAACCTCTTGCTGAGATTCACAAATCCCGCATTGTAGCTGGCATGCGAATCGGTCGCGATTAGGACGCGCGAGCCAAACTGCGGAAAGAGGCGGCGCGCCTGTAAGCTCGGGATCGAATTGGGATTAAGGGTTGCCTGCACAGTGGCTATCTGGGCCGCCGTCAGGATCCCGGGATTTGCCTGGAGCTGGTTGATCTGATTCTTCGAGCGGCTGCCCGTGTAACCCACCTCCAACACGTAGTCGCGCGAGAACTCTCGCTGCCAACTCAAGCTAAAGAGCTGTGAGTATGGATTGACCGCGTTCTCGGGTGTGTTGACGAAAGTAGCAAGCGGATTAAAGACAGGAGCGCCAGTCACCGGCGCGATATTCGGATAAAGGTCTTGAGTATTCGGAGCGACGACCTGGCCCACGACCACGCGCGGAAAGTTCGACGCATTGACCGTCAGGATGTTGTAGAACAAAACATCGTAGGCGATTCTATATCCGCCGCGAATGCTCGATAGACCATCGCCGAAAATCGCTTGTAGTAAGCCGTTCTCAGGACGCGGGCTATAAGCGAAACCGAAGGCAGGCGCGAAGTTGTTGTTGTCGCGCCGAGTTGGTCCGGGGACGAGCGCCGCGAGACTCTGCGCATCAGTAGCACCAAAAAACCCGAACGGTGCGTTTGCTGTCTCGTAGCGAAGGCCCAGGTTGAGCGTCAGGTTAGGAGTCACGCGCCAGTCGTCCTGTGCGAAGTAGAACTGCTGAGTCTGACGCGCATCGAATGAAGCGGTATTGAGCGCCTGCGAGAATGTGTTGGCGCGGTTGTTGATATAGTCCTGGAGGTTGGCGAACACAAACGTGCCCTTCGAGTCGAAAGCTGCGATGTTGAAGAGCTTGAGCTTACGAATGTCAGCACCGAACTTAATGGAGTGGCTGCCGCGTTGCCACGAAACGGTGTCGGAGAATTGAAAGCTGTCCTGGATTCGGCCCTGTGGGAAATTTGACAAACCACCAATGGTGAACAGGTTGGTGATTGTGGCCGTCGGGCTGCCGGGATCATTCTCAGGAAACCCGAGATTGCGGCGAATGTAAGAGAAGCGAAACTCATTGATAAAGCTCGGGGTGAAGATGTGGGTCTCGCTCAGAGCCAGGTTCTGGTCAAAGATGTTCTGGTCGCCGGCAAAGATCGGGCCAAAAGCGGTGTTGCTGATCACGTTGACGTCCGTCGTCTTATTCGAAATGTATCGACCTGTCAGGTTATCGTTGGGACCAAACGTGTGATCGATGCGCAGTGTGTGGGTGTAGTAGTTAGCGGGCTGCGAGATGCCAACATTGGTCAGGCCCGTTTGGATCGGCACGCCGTTTATGATCTGGTTGTTGATGCTGCGGAACTGCACGCCACTGGCGTAGACGGTGTTGAGGAAGCTAAGCCGGTCAAGCACTGCCGCGCGACCGCCGGCACTTTGGCCTGGTCCCAAGGGAACCGATTGGAGCGCAGCGAAACCGGCAGGTGTCGGGATTCTCACGTTGCCGCCAAGGCTGGCGCCTGGGCGCTGGCGATCACCCTGAAAGAGGTAGAAGAAGAAAGTTCGGTCGCGACCGTCAATTATCGCGCGTCCACCCTCTCCAAAGCGAGGAAGGTGAAGTGGTCCACCGATCGTGAAGCCAAATTGATTTCGCACGAAGCGAGAGGGCCGCGTAAGGCCAGCTGATTTTTCGATATTGTCGAGCGCGTTGAGACGACTGCCGCGGTAGTAATTGAAAACGTCGCCGTGGAAAAGGTTCGTCCCGGAACGGGTAATAACATTGATTTGGGCGCCAGAGTTGCGACCAACCTCGACATTGTATGGATTGGTCTGGATCTGAAACTCCCCAACACCCTCCGGTACAACATCAACGGTTGAGATAGTGACGCTAAGGTCGTTGTTGTCGGAGCCGTCGATGGTGAAGTTGTTATTGCGCGCGCGCTGGCCATTGGCTGAGATGCCGGTCGAGCCGGGGGCGCTAAAGACGTTAGGCGACAACAGCGCGATTTGGTTAACGTCTCGGGCTGCACCCAATGGTAGTTCGACGACCTGGCGCGCTGTAGCAGTTAGACCAATCGTCGGATTTGTTTTGTTGAGAGTGATTGCTTCCGCCGCAGCAGTAACGTCAACGGTGCCAGTGACGGAACCAGCCTGCAGCTCGATATCGAGTGTTGTTTCCTGTGTTTGCTGGACAGTCACTGCACGATTTTCAATTTTGGAGAAGCCTGTTTTTTCGACAGTCACTGTGTAGACGCCAGGTTCCAGGGCGCCCACGCGATAAAAGCCCTCGTCGTTAGTGACGACGTCTCGCGCTACGTTAGTTTGGGGGTTAAGTACTTTCACTTGTGCGCCTGGAACGACGGCGCCGGCTTGATCACGCACAGTGCCGGAAACGGCGCCGCGCGTCAGTTGTGCATGCACCCTTGTCGGCCCGGCTAAAATACCAAATAGAGCTATAGCCAAGCCCATTGATACATTGGTAAACAACTTACTTCGCATTTTTTGCCTCCCTCGAAGTTTTACCTCTTCCCGGTCCTAATTGAGTGTTGAACAGAGGTTTGGACGTGGGCGTCCGGGCGACTATTCGTACTACCTGCGGCGCAATACTTATGCCATCGTAGGGCGGCCAAGCAATGGGTTTTTGTTTTAAAGGATTAGAAGACTAAACCAGCCGCGACAAGTTTAGGAATTCGGATTTTATCCATTTCTGGCGATTCTGCGGTGAGTCATTAAGAAGGCATTAGAAGGCGCGATCCAGTTTATTGAAGTAAGCATACACTTTCTTGAATAGTTTATCGCTCGTAGCAGAGGTCAAAGCACTGGACGAAAGTAGCTGAAACGGGAGCGGCTGGTCGTAGTGTCGAGGAGATTGCTATCGAGGTTCACGCTGCGCGACGTGCACTGGGAATCAAGTCAACGACCTAACTCCGCCTGCACTACTTAATAAGATATTGGGAGCGAAATATGCGGGTGTCTGTCAGTATTAGACCACCGCATTAAGATGCGTGCCCTTGGCGTGAAAAACCTCCAGCGCCTCAGAACGGAATATCATCATCAGACAGATCGCCTGCTGGTTCGGCGGGGCTTCCGCCGCCGGCGCTGGCTGAGGCCGCGCGTTCCGAGTATTGCTCATCGCCGCGCGTCCCGATGAATTGCATGTCGGTTGCCGTGACCTCCAGCGACTGCCGCGGTTTTCCATCACGATCGATGTACTCTTCCACGCGCAAGCGTCCTTCGATGTAAACCTGGCGACCCTTTTGCAGATACTGTGAGGCAGTTTCCGCCTGGCGGTTCCACAGCGTAACGCGGAACCACGTCGTGTGATCCTGCATCTCGCCGTTTCGATCTTTGCGGCGTTCGTTCGTGGCGATGCTGAAGGTACAAACTGGGGTACCTTGAGCCGTGTAACGCAACTCGGGATCACGTCCGAGATTTCCCACGAGAATTACTTTGTTAAAGGACATGAGGAACCTTTCTTTTTTCGGGAGATTACTAACGGCGCGATACTACTAGTGCAGCGAAAACGGGTCAAGCGAGGCTTAGTTTTATGAGGGGGTTTTATAAGAGGATTTCTGGTAGACTGTCGGCATTGTTGCAT
>DATEDU010000037.1:0-2914 GCA_035281525.1 Pyrinomonadaceae bacterium
ATTGCGGGTGAGCTTGCCAGAGCAGCCGGCTTGTTGGTTCCCGAACTCGTCTTCGTCTCGCTCGATGCAGAAATAGCAAAAACGGAACCTGATCCCGAAATTCAAGATCTCATTCGCGCGAGCGGCGGGCTGAACCTGGAACTCGATTACCTACCAGGTTCGGTGAGATTCGATCCGGTGGCCGACAAACTCGATGCTGACTTGGCCTCGCGCATCGTCTGGTTCGACGCGTACGTCACAAACGTAGATCGCACTCCTCGAAATGCAAACCTCTTAATGTGGCACCGAAAGCTCTGGTTGATCGACCACGGCGCCTCACTGTACTTTCATCATGCCTGGACTGATATCGACCAACGCAGCAAGGATCCGTTCCCCTTGATCAAGGAACACATCCTGCTTCCATTCGCGAATGGGATCGACACAGCCGACCAGACAATGACCACGTTGATCACTGACGAAGTAATAAAACGAATTGTTGACCTTGTTCCCGACGACTGGATGAATGAAAACTCTCCATTTCGCACGACTGCGGAAGTCAGACAGGCTTACGTCGATTACCTAACGAGACGTCTCGAGCAGCCTCGACATTTCGTTCAGGAGGCTATTCGTGCCCGATAAATTCAGGTATGACTACGCTGTGGTTCGAGTCGTACCCAAGGTCGACCGCGAGGAATTTATAAACGCCGGCGTGATAGTCTCGTGTCCCGATCTGTCGTTTTTGGAGGCACGCATCAAGTTGAATGAGGCGCGTCTTCTCGCTCTCGATCCAAACGTCGACTTGGATCTGGTAAAAAACCATTTGGCTACGATTCCAACGATTTGTCGCGGTGGCGATGCAGCCGGCTCGATTGGTCAGCTGCCGCAGCGTCAGCGTTTTCACTGGCTGGTTTCTCCACGCAGCACGGTTATTCAAACTTCTCCAGTTCACACCGGCAGCTGCAACGACCCCGCCGCAGCACTGGAGCATCTCGTGGCAACTATGGTCGACGCTACATAGATGTCACGCCGTTGTACCAACCGCATACAGTTTCGAATCCTCTGTTGAACTAGTTCGAGAGCCTTCTAAGTTCATAACTACAAACTGTCGACCATGAGAGTGTCCCCTAGCGGCTGAAGTATTAAGCGTTTTCAACTGCGAACTCGCAAGAACCAACGCCGACTCTGTCACCGCTCGGTTAGGCCTCAGACAAGCGTCTTGGACCAAACGGCCCCCTTTTTGCGTAACTCTCCGCACAACATGAACAAGTAAGGAGAAGCTATGGACGCCTTTCAGTTACTCAAGGCCGATCACAGGAAAGTCGCCCAGTCCTTCGATCGCGACCTCGCAAATGGTTGACGATCTCTACGACTGCATCGTCATCGGCGCGGGGCCGGCGGGTTTGTCGGCATCGCTTTTCCTGGCTCGATATCTTCGCCGCACACTAACGTTTCATCACAACAGTCCGCGAAATGAATATGCGCATGGCGTGCACGGCTTTTTGGGACACCATGGAATCCGCCCTGCCGAACTTCTCGCTCGAGGCCGCGACGAAGTGACGCACCACGGTGGGTTAGTTATTGAAGCCTGCGTAAACCGTGTAGAGAAACTTTCACCTGAATGCTTTCGCGTCTTTGCAGGCGCAGAAGGAACAGAACCGCGAGCTTTCGAGGCTCGACGATTGTTGCTCGCTACCGGTCTGCGAGATCTGACTCCAGACTGTCCCGGCTTCCGGGAGTTTTATGGCTTGAGCGTGCACCATTGTCCCGATTGCGATGGTTATGAGGTGAAAGATAAACGCGTCGCCGTTCTGGCACGCGGCAATAAGGCAACGGCTTTCGCCGTATCACTTCTCACTTGGACCAGGCACGTAACTTTGCTAACGGATCAAGGTGAAATCTCAAGTCGAGACCGTGCAAGGCTAGCTGCGCTTAACATCGCGGTACGAACCGAGCCGGTCGTTGCACTCGACGGAGATAAGTCGACGGGGCAATTGAAGCATGTTCTCTTTTCTGATGGTGAGCCATTCGAGTGCGACGCGCTTTTCTTCAACCTCGGCACTGAACTCGCCACTAACTTCCATGAAACACTCGGGTGCCGTTTGGATGCTGAATCCGGTCTCTTGTGGGTAGATGAGATGCATCAAACCAGCATTGAGGGAGTGTACGCAGCCGGCGACATGACGCCGCGTTCCCAGCTTGCAGTTGTGGCTGCCGCAGAAGGTGCGATGGCGGCTATCCACATTCACCGATCGTTAATTCCGGAGGAGAGGCGGATTTAAGGGCGACCCACGCTCTAAGAATCTTGCCGCTCGCGCACGCTCAACCATTTGCCAAACACTTAAAAAACGATATGACAGGGCTTTGCTTAAAAGTCGGCGAAGCCGACGAGTGAAAATAGCCCACCGATTCATCGGTGGGATTTGGGATGCACCGTTCATGTAGTCCGTGAAACGGACGGCTGGATCCTTAAAAACGACTGGTTGTCAGTCGTCCGTTTCACGGACTTCCATTGCTTTACTCGCTTTACCCCAGCGCTAAAGCGCTGGGCTATTCTCAGTCAGTCCGCTTTGCGGACTGCCGGTATGAACTTTTGGAGCAAGGCTATATACCGCGAGGTTGCAAGCTCACGAGTTCCCGCATATCTTACCGCCCCTGTAATCAAAGACCTTTGAGAGGTGATACGAGATGATTCAACACGCGGTGTCACTCGTTGGCTTCGTGATCTTTGCAAGTGTGGCCTGGCTGCTCTCCAGTAATCGAAGGCGAGTTGCGTGGAAGACGATTGCCTGGGGCATCGCTTTGCAACTGATCATTGGTCTGATCATTTTTCGCTTGCCTGTTTCGCATCGACTCCTACTCTGGTTGAATGACGCGGTACTGGTTCTGCTCAACGCGTCGAAGAGTGGTTCAGCATTTCTGTTTGGACCGCTTGCAG
>DATEDU010000038.1:0-4470 GCA_035281525.1 Pyrinomonadaceae bacterium
AGAACGTCAGTGCCTTGCGCCATCATGGTGAAAGCTTTTTGCACGGAGGTTTCGTTACCGGTGTGCTTGTAGCGATTGCCGTTTGCTGAGGCGACGACGATGGGCTTCACTGAGTTCTGGATGAGAATTGTCGGGGCGTGACTGAGTGCCGTTTTACTGGCGACCAGGGTCAGGCTGCCGGCTGCGGTTTGACGCATAAAGTCGCGGCGTTTGATCTTTTTCATGTGTTGTCCTCGTCTATGGCTTTGAGCCTGCGAAGCAGGTGGGGCCTGAGCCCCAGGAAAGTAACTCGTGTAGCAATGAAGCCCGTTTTAACGGGCAACAGACGGTACGTTAACTGCTGGCGCCCGCTCCGCGGGCTTGCCTCAACTAACCGACGCTGTACCTGGGGCTTACGCCCCAGGCTTTAAGCCTTCGCCTGCTTCGCAGGCTCCAAACTCAACGACTGCTTCGCAGGCTTAAACTCACATCTGCTTCGCAGCTCCAAACTCACGACTGCTTCGCAGGCTCTAAACTCACATCTGCTTCGCAGGCTCCAACCTCGCTATTGCAAACTCTCCTTGATCCGCTCACTCGTTTTGGCACCGATGCCGTCGACCATCTCGAGCCCCCCACCCTCAACAAACTTCTTCAAGTCATCCATCGACGAGACTTTGAACTTTTGATGGAGCATAGCCGCAGTCTTCGGGCCGATCCCCGGAATTTCCAGCAAGTCTAAAACGGTCTCGGGAGTCTCAACAGTGATTTTCTCCCACGCGTCGAAAGTTCCACGGTCCAAAAGCTCGAGGATCTTTCCGGCGATGGCTTTTCCCACTCCCGGAATTGTTTGTAAGCCCTCGATTCCTTCGGTTGCCGCAATCGTTTTTAATGGTTTGGGCCAGGTCTCAATTGCCTCAGCGGCGTTGCGGTAGGATCGCAGCCGGAAAGGATCGTCGCCACGAATTTCCATCAGTGCTGCCAGTCGATAGAACCGTCGCGCGATAGTCTCGTTGTCCATGACTCATAGGGGGATTAGCAAAGGCGAACGGTACCACGAAAAGACACGAAACAAAATACGAGCGAACAGCAAACAGTGAACAGCAAACAGTGAACAGCAAACAGTGAACAGCAAACACCGAACACAGCGAATAGCGAACAGCAAACAGCAAACGGCTTTCGCTGTTCGCTATCTGATCTTTGCTGCTTGCTGTTCGCTGTCTGCTGTTAGCTCGTTGAGAACTACGCAACGATCATGGTGCCGGTGCCTTTGTCGGTGAAGATCTCGGACAGCAACGCATTGCGATTGGTGCCGCTGATGATATGGGCACTATGGACACCACTCCGCAATATTGCGGCGATGTTCTGAAGTTTGGGAATCATGCCGCCAGTCGCTGTGCCATTGCTAATAAGAGCCTCAGCTTGATCTGCAGTTAGCCGAGTCAGCTTTGTTTCCGGATTTCCAGCCTTCAAATAAAGCCCATCGACGTCCGACAGTAGAATCAACTTCTCAGCGCGCAGTTGCATCGCAATCTCAGCTGCAATCGTGTCGGCGTTGATATTGAACACTGTTCCTTCCTCGTCCGCACCCAGCGAAGAAACGACTGGCAGATAGCCCTGGTCCAGCAACACCGTCAGCAACCGAGCGTTGATCTTTACGATGTCGCCTACATGCCCAAAGTCAACGTGCGCTCGCTCGCCCGTCTCGCGGTTAACGACTTCTTTCGGAGGTCTTCGCTCGGCCTGAACGATATTGCCGTCCACACCAGACAGCCCCACCGCTTCAACGCCGCGATTCCGCAATGCCGATAGGATGTCGGTATTGATCTTTCCAGCGAAGACCATCTTGGCCATCTCGAGCGTCGCGTCGTCCGTCACGCGACGGCCATCGATGATTGTCTGTTCCACACCCATGCGCGACGCGAGCTCGCTTAACTGTTTGCCGCCGCCGTGAACTACACAGATGCGGATGCCTACCTGGTGCAGCAGCGCCAACTCTTCGGCGAGAGACATTAGATTCTGGTGATCTTCCGTGGCTTTCCCCGAGAGCTTGACGACGAATGTCTGACCTTTGAAGCGCTGAATATAAGGCAAGGCCTCCCGCAGGAGGTCCAGCCTCAGTTGATTTCCGATTTCAGTACGAGTTTCACTCATAACCACAACCACGAAATTACACGAAACGAAGACACGAAATCACACGAAATGCTTAATCTCTCCAATGATGGTCTTAAGTATCGCCTTCTGGACGTGCAGACGGTTTTCGGCTTCATCAATCACCACTGAAGCTGCCGAATCGATTACTCCGTCAGTCACGATGACATTGCGTCTCACAGGCAAACAGTGCATGAAAATCCCATTGTCTGTCCGAGCCATCTTCTGTTCATCGACAATCCACCTGTCCCGATATTGTGCGCGCTCCTCAATGTCCTTATCAGCGGAACCATAAAACTGCTTCGCACCCCAACTCTTCGCATACACTACCTGAGCCCCCTCGAAAGCTTCACCGACATCATTAGTGATCTCGACACTGCCTCCTGCTCCTGCCGACTGCTCCTGAATAAGTTCCAGCAACTCTGCATCCAACTCATAACCGGGAGGATGCGCAATGACCAAGTCATGGCCCATCTGGGCCGTTGCTAATGCGAAGCTGTTCGGAACCGCCATCGGCAAAGGCTTTGGATGCCACGCCCACGTCAACACGACCTTCTTGCGGCTTGTACCGAGCTTTTCTCGAATCGTCATCATGTCAGCGAGCGCCTGGCAGGGATGGTGCATGGCCGATTCGAGGTTGATGATGGGGACTTCGGAATACCGGGCGAAGGCTTGCAAGATCGGATCGGTACGTTCTTGTTTCCAATTTTTAAGCTCCGCAAAGGTTCTCACGCCGATCGCGGCGCAGTAACGCGCAAGAACGCGAACAAACTCGGCCACGTGCTCTGTCTTGTCGCTGTCCATGACTTCGCCGGCGCGGTGTTCGAGTGTCCAGCTTGTGCCACCCGGCTCCAGGACGACCGCATTACCGCCGAGTTCGTAAATGCCCACCTGCATTGAAGCCCTGGTCCTCAAACTCGGATTGAAAAATACGAGCGCTATCGATCGACCGGACAGTGGACGTGACTGATCGTCTCCGCTCTTAAACTGAATCGCCGAGTCGATCAGCGCCTCCAGTTCATCTCTCGACCAGTCTGCCGTTGTCAGAAAGCTGCGCATCATATCTGCTTCACGCGTGTTGACATTAATGAGCGAGTCAAACCCAGCAAGCTGATGAAGAACCAGAACGTTTCTACAACAAATGCCGAAAGGTTGAAGTCAAAAAGGAGAGAGACGATGATCAGCAACGCACCAAAAGCGTTCATCAACGAGTAAACGGGTGATGAGCTGGCCAGTCTGTTGAGCTGCAAAAGTAAATACGCGACGATTATCAGAAACACGCCAACGAATCCAGCCACATCGAACCAGGTGATAGTCATATCAAGCCTCCGCTAGTACCTGCTTGAGTTCATCAACGAAGAGATCTACGTCAGCAGTCGACAAACAAAGCGGCGGCAGTAGTCTGAGCACTTTTGGATCGCTCGACGTGCCAGTAATCACGTTCCGGTCTAGTAGTCCTTTGTGAATCGACGCGGCGTTTTCCGCGAACTCCAAACCCAAAAGAAATCCAAGACCTCTCACGCCTTTCACCTGAGGTATTTCCGACAAACGATCCCGCAAGTGCGACTCAACTCTATTCACGTTTTCGAGCAGGCCGTCTTTCTCTATCACTTCGAGCGTGGCAGTTACCGCCGCCATCGCGATCATGCCGCCGCCAAACGTCGTACCCAGATCGTTCTCCTTAATGTTCGCTGCAACTCTTTCCGATACCAGGCAAGCGCCAACCGGAATTCCACTGCCGAGCGACTTGGCGAGTGTAATGATGTCGGGAACGACATCGCCTCCCAGTTTGCTGCCGGCGAAAAACCACTCGCCCGTGCGGCCGACTCCCGTCTGTACCTCGTCATAGATCAGAACGATTTGGCGCTCGTCGCAAAGATCTTTCAAACCGCGAAAGAACTCCGGCGTCGCAGTTTGTACTCCAGCCATCGATTGAATTGGTTCGAGAATGATGGCTGCGATCGATTCATCAGCGAGTGCGCGCACGGAATCTATATCGCCAAACTGCGCTTGCAGGTGCCCGGGCACGCTAGGTTTACCCATCTCACGATACTTTCCGAGAAAGCTCGCACTGATTGAGTCCGCTGTGCGGCCATGAAAGCTGCCTGAAAAACTAATCACGTTCTCGCGACCAGTGGTCATGCGAGCCATGCGCATTGCGTTTTCGTTTGCTTCTGTTCCGGAGTTGCAGAAGAAAACTTTCGTGAAAGACGAAGGGCAAATGGATACGAGTTTTTCGGCAGCGCGAGCTCTCGCTTCGGAATAAACGAGATTTGAGTAAAAAAGTAGCTTTTCTGATTGTTCGCGAATAGCAGTTACAACGTGCGGGTGCGAGTGACCGGT
>DATEDU010000039.1:0-11299 GCA_035281525.1 Pyrinomonadaceae bacterium
TCGTGAACCCGTCGGTGTTTACGATGATCGTGCCGCCCTCTTCGAGGTCAGGCAGATTCACTTTCAACGCTGCCGGATTCATTGCGACCAGGACTCCCGGTTGATCGCCCGGAGTCTTGATATCCTGGCTCGAGAAGTTCAATTGAAAGCCGCTGACGCCAGGCAAGCTTCCGGCAGGTGCGCGTATTTCGGCGGGGAAGTCGGGCAACGTCGAGATGTCATTGCCGACGACCGCAGAAGTATTCGTGAATTGTGTGCCGGTCAACTGCATACCGTCGCCGGAATCTCCGGCGAAACGGATGGTGACAGTTTCAAGTTCCTCGAGATGTTTCTCGATTTGCTCTACAGGTGGTTCGATGACAGTGCTCATAGGTTCAGAATTAATGCCCTTAGTTCAAGTTATTCCCTGCATTGCCGCTTGCCAATTGCCGATTGCCGATTTCGTGTATCGATTGTTGAACGATTCCGTTTGATGTTCTCCAATTGGCAATTGGCAATCGGCAATGACTACCCTCCCTCGGTGCTATCCATAACCTGATGCGGATTGGGAGGCAAGTTCATAGTCTCCTTCGGATAGCTTTGTGCCAAATAAGAAATAATGTCAAAGACGGAAATGGATCCGACAATTCGGTCGTCTTTCACCAGCGGAATGTTCCGATAGCTCTTGTCATTCATGAGCGTGACAGCCTCGCCGATGGTCGCGTTTGGAGTCAGTTTGGAAACTACCGGCGACATCCAGTCGCTGACCGGAGAGTTCAGATCGACAGGTTCGCCGATTACCTTCGTCAGCAGATCGCGCTCCGTCAGAATGCCTACCACGCGCCGATCTTCACAGACAATCGCGCAGCCACCCTCGTCCTTTTTCATCATTTCGATGGCTTTTGAAAGAGAGTCGGAAGGCTCGAGGCAGACGTAATCGTAAGTTTCCAGCAGGCTTACGCTGTCCCCACGAACGTGCCGCGAAACCTCTGTCTTGCCTATCGCCGTTGAAGGGCTTTCCTTAACTGCTTGTTCTGCGGACATCGACTGCTCCATGGATCCGGGGATTCTAAACTGCGGAAAGACGCGCTGGAAATTGTAACAACTTTTCGATCATTCCGGGAAGGACACTTAATGTTTGTTCAATTTCTTCGCGCGTGTTGTAGCGCCCGAGAGAAAACCTTATTGACCCTTGCGCCGCCGTGTCTGGAACATTCATCGCTCTTAGTGTGGGAGACGACTCGCGAGTGCTCGAATGGCAGGCGGAGCCTGTTGAGACGCAGATACCTACCTCGTTGAGGTGCGTCAGGATGCTGCCGCCGTCAACGTACTCAAAAGAGATGTTGCTCGTGTTGGGCAGCCGCTTCTGTCGATCGCGGCTCCCATTGAGCCGTGTGTTTGGGATCCGTGTGAGGATCTCGTCCTCGAGTCTATCTCGCAATGTTCGGATCGTCTCATGGGCCTGTGAGTTCGACGCGAGTTCGCACGCGGCGCCAAGCGCCACGATGTTAGGCACTGCCGACGTTCCAGCGCGACGACCACTTTCCTGACTTCCGCCGATAATGAATGGCGCGAGCTTCACTCCGGATTTCACGTACAGCGCGCCGACGCCTTGGGGCGCATGTAACTTGTGACCGGATAGAGCAAAAAGATCTACTTCCAGGTTTTCAAGTTCGATGGGAATCTTGCCCACGGCTTGTACGCCATCGACGTGGAAGAGAGCGTTCGAATGCGCGCGTACCATCCGGCCAATCTCAGCAATCGGAAATAGAACGCCGGTTTCATTGTTCGCAAGCATCACCGATACGAGTGCAGTATCCGCACGCAGCGACGAGCGGAGTTCGTCCAGGTCCAGTTCACCTTCGCCGTTCACAGACAACCAAGTCAGTTCGTAACCCTGCTGCTCGAGCCGCTGGCAAAGATTTCTAACAGCCTCATGCTCGACCTTCGTTGTGATGATGTGCTTCTTCTGCGGATTTTCTTCAAGCACGCCTCGAATGGCCCAGTTGTCTGATTCCGAACCGCAGGAAGTGAACGCAATCTCATTCGCGTCGGCCGCGCCGAGTATTTTAGCGACCTGCTGGCGCGCGCGCTCCACCGCGAGCTTCATTTCGCGGCCCAAGGAGTGCGCTGATGAAGGATTGCCGTAGTAGTCGAGAAGATAAGGTTGCATCGCTGCGACTACTTCAGGGGCTACTCGAGTAGTGGCGTTGTTGTCGAGATAGATCATTGGTCAGATGGTAAATGGTGAGACAGCAGACAGCAAACAGCGGACAGCGAACATTCAACAGCAAACAGCAAAGATGCAGCTCTAAATCAGCCAAGCGCTGTTAGCTGTTAGCTGTTCGCTGTTTGCTGTCTCTCCCATTTACCATTTACTATTTACGAGATGAATGAACAAGACATTCTCGATGCGCTCCGCCAGATCCAGGATCCGGATCTGCACAAGGACATAGTCACGCTCGGATTCATCAGAGACTTGAAGATAGAGGGTGGGGATGTTTCGTTCCGCATAGTCCTGACTACACCCGCCTGTCCCGTAAAGGAGCAAATGGAAGGTGCTGCGAGAGAGCTTGTCGGCAGCATTCCTGGAGTTCGGTCAGTCAATGTAAAGATGGACGCGGAGGTTCCCAAGGGACGCGGCATCGGCGAAAAGGTCACTGTGCCCGGCGTTCGGAACATCATTGCTGTGTCGTCCGGTAAGGGTGGCGTCGGAAAGTCAACAGTCGCTGTGAATATCGCAGTGGCGTTGACGCTCGACGGTGCGCGAGTAGGCTTGATGGACGCGGATGTCTATGGGCCGAATGTTCCTATTATGATGGGCGCTAGCGACGCGCGGCCGGAAGTTGACGTTAACAGATTGATTCCGATCGAGGCCTACGGCGTACGGATTATGTCGATGGCTTTCCTGCAGCCGGGCGACAAGCCGATGATCGTGCGTGGTCCAATCCTGCATGGTCTCGTAAAGCAGTTTCTCTCTGACGTGAAATGGGGCGAGCTTGATTACTTAATTGTTGACATGCCCCCGGGCACCGGCGATGTTCAGTTGTCGCTGGCCCAACTTGTTCCGGTGCAAGGCGCCGTTTTGGTGACGACTCCACAGGATGTCGCAATTGCAGACGTTCGACGCGCACTGCGCATGTTTGAGACCGTGGCGATACCGATTCTGGGTGTCGTCGAGAACATGAGCTATTTCGTTGCACCAGATACGGGAACCCGGTATGACATCTTTGGCGCAGGCGGTGGAGAGAAGCTGGCGGCGATGTATCGAGTGCCCTTCTTAGGCTCGATTCCGTTGGGGATCCAGGTGCGGGAAGGGGGCGACAAAGGCGTGCCGGTGGTCGTGAGTCAGCCAGATTCTCCACAGGCTCAAGCCTTTAGGCGCGTCGCTGAGGAAGTAGCGCGGCAAGTCTCAATCGAAGCAATGAAGCCTGAACTTGTCGTTTTAGGTAAAGGGCAATAGAATCATTGGTGATTTCCAATTGCCAATTGGAATGGCAGTTACGCTTAACAAAATCGGCAATCGGCAATTGAGAAAACAGTAATTATTAGTTAGGAGAACTTTAGAATGTCAGCAACTACTGCCCCGACCGTAACTCTGAATGTCACGGAAAACGCGGCAACCGAGATTAAGAAATTTATGGCCGGTGAAGAAGGTCTGCCCGACACCTCCGGACTTCGAGTTCGTGTGGTGCCCGGCGGCTGTTCCGGATTTCAATATAGCTTGAATATCGAAGAAGCTTCTCGCGAGGGCGATTTCGTTCTCAATCAACATGACGTGCGACTGTTCGTTGACATGTTCAGCGCGCAATACCTGAACGGTGTCGAGATTGATTATGTGAGTGGCATGATGGGCTCTGGCTTTACGTTCAAGAATCCGAATGCGACAGGAAGCTGCGGCTGCGGCAGCTCTTTCACGGCTTAACTTCGTAAACGGACTGCCTACGGGTCTGTCCAAAAAAATCGCGCGGTGCTCATCGGGAGGCCCGGACGTCAATCGACATTCGGGCCTCAACTTCGTTTGATCATCTTCAATGAGAACCGTACAAGCAGAAACACCGGAGCAGATCGAGCTTGCCCGCAAACTCTTTGAGGAATATGCGGCATGGGTGGAAATCAGTCTTTGCTTTCAGAATTTTGATCAGGAACTGGCTGGCTTGCCGGGAGACTACACCCCACCATCAGGACGTTTGCTACTGGCGTACGAAGAGGATCAGCTCGCAGGCTGTATCGCTTTACGGGAACTCGAGAATGGCGCGTGTGAAATGAAACGCCTGTACCTGCGACCCAACTTTCGCGGCAGAGGATTTGGCAGAGAATTGGCGGAGAAAATCATAGATGAAGCGCGGCGAATTGGTTACAAAAGAATGTGCCTCGACACATTGCCGGGCAGGATGGACCACGCTCTCAGTTTGTATCGCTCGCTTGGATTCAAAGAAATCTCACCGTATTACGTAAACCCGGTTCCGGGTGCGACCTTTATGGAACTGTTGTTGTAAACTCACGTCATAAGCTATCAAACGATACAATCCGGGAGCGACTAGTCATGCCGACGATTGAAGCCGAGACGGCAAGTGGTACCAAAGTGTTCGAAGCACCAACGGGAAAGAAGTTGGTGTTAGCCATTGAAGATTCGGGGATCGATATCCTGCACCGTTGTGGGGGGAACGCGCGGTGTACTACCTGTCGCGTCGAGCTCCTGGCAGGCGATGCGGGAGAAATGGGCGAGCTTGAACGCAATCGTCTGGCTATGGAAGCCGAACTGGCTGATAACATCCGGCTGTCCTGCCAAATCCGACTCAAAGACGATCTGAAAGTCCGCGTGATTAATCAGTCGAGTGTACGCGGGATGGATCCTGGACCCCGTCCGCTGGACGAGTAGCTAGTCTTGCCGATTGCCGATTTCCAATTGCCGATTTTGTCGATCAATTGCAGAGCGTTCCGTGAACTTTCTTTCCAATTGGCAATTGGCAATCGGAAATTGGCAATGATTCCAATCGGCAATCGGAAATGACTATGATTGCATCGCGGGTTCATCTGGGTGTAATCTGCCCGCGTAATTCAAACAAAATCAGGCCCAACACCACGGAGGACTTATGCTGATTGAGTCAACTGTTAATCTCCCCATCAGTCTGGCTATTTTTCAGGACCTCTTTCACGCACCCAGCTCGGCCGAAGTTTTTCTGCGAATTCTTTTTCGCTGGCTGCATTTCGTTGGCGGCATCACGTGGATAGGTCTTCTTTATTTCTTCAATCTCATAAACGTTCCGTTTCAGAAGGGGCTTGATGCGGATACCAAGAAGAAGGTAAATCCGGACCTGCTTTCGCGAGCGCTTTGGTACTTCCGTTGGGGCGCGGTTCTCACCGTACTGGTTGGCCTGGCTTACTATGCCATGTATATTCTCCGACCCGATGTTAACAACGCGAATACGATTGGCGGCGGGAGTATTAATCTCTGGTGGGTCCTTTTCGCCTGGTTGACGTATCCGATAGTGCTGTTCGTCGTCGAATATCTCATCATCAAGAAGTTGCCGGCAGTGACGAAGGATGGCCGAGTGTTTGCCGCTGTGATGATAGTTCTCATCGTGATAATCACGTGGGGCCTCGTGAAGTTCTTCAACGGAATGCTCATGGCGGGTGGAGAGAGCTGGGCGAGCAACAAGACTTACTCGATTGGCGTTGGCGGCGCTTACGGCATTTTGATGATGCTTAATGTTTGGGGAATTATTTGGCCAAACAACAAGAGAATTATTGCGGCTACTGCTGGTACTGGCCCGGCTGCGCCGCCGGAGTTGGCTCGGCAGGCATTCCTGGCGTCTCGAACCAACGCATGGTTGTCACTTCCGATGCTCCTGTTTATGGGCACCTCACACGGCGATTGGATAATATTCGGGAAGAATTAACATTATTAGGAGCAGGAGCAGGAGCAGTGGCAGAAGCAGAAACCTGTATCCTGCTCCTGCTTCCTGCTCCTTTTTCCTCTTTTCACACTAAATCATCAGCATCTTCACGTATTCGCCATACTCGCGAGCAATAGTTGGCACGAACGTACTGACGAGGGAGGCGAATTGCTATGACTTCAACTGTTTCTTACAAGCCAAGAAAGTTTGATCTGAGTGGCCTGCAAGGCATCTCGGATGAAACACTCGAACTGCACTTCAAGCTTTACGAAGGTTACGTTAAAGAGACTAACAAACTGAATGAAAAGATCTGGGAGTTCGTTCGCGACTCTAAGGTCGATCAGGAAGAAATGCCTGCCTATTCAGAATTAACCCGCCGCTTAGGGTTTGAATACAACGGCATGGTCCTTCACGAGTACTATTTCGACAATCTGAAAAAGGGTGGAGGCGCGGGCGATCCAGACAAATCGTCTCGATTTCTAACTGCTACTGCCGCTAGCTTTGGCAGTTATGAAATTTGGAAGGCGGACTTCATGGGCGTCGGCAAGATGCGAGGCGTCGGCTGGGCCATTTGTTATGAGAACCCCACGAACGGACATCTCTCAAACCATTGGATCTCGTTGCATGAGGTGGGGAATGTTGCCGGATTCAATCCCGTGCTGGTGATGGATGTCTGGGAGCATGCTTATTTACTCGATTTTAAAACAGAGCGGCCGAAGTACATCGACGCGTTCTTCTCAAACATCAACTGGGGTGTAGTTGAGAGTCGTTTGGTCGTTGGAGCAACGACAGAGAGTCAAACGGGTAAGACTGCGGGAGCGGCCTAGTCGAAGAGGGATAGGATGTCGACTGCTGAAGTAATGCCGTCGCCGATATCCCAGTAGCTCCATGTCGTAACACTGCGGCCGCCATTACTCGTCTGGATCACAGATACGACGCTGCTGTTCGACAGTTGCTCCTCACGCAATTGCCGGCGTTGTTCCTCGATCGCTGCCTTTTCCTTTGCTCGTGAAACATCCAGTCCGCCAGCGCGTATGAATTCGACGATGCGCCGCAACTCCTCACGATCGAACCAGGTGCCATGACGTTTACAAAGATCTAATATCACGCCTGAACACCGCGCAAAATTGATTCGATTCATCAGTTCGCCGCACTCAGGACACGGTCAAGACTATAAAGCTGGACTATGACAGTCAGCTTATGCCATTCTTGCACGCGAACTCACATCAGAGCAATTCTTATCAAAACTCAAGACGTCGCCGGGTACGTGTGTAAGACATCCCGGCCGGACCATGATGAGCACGGTGCTGGATGAGGTCCTTGAAGGAGTCGAGCCGCTGCCGGAACTTCTCTCTGTGATGGCGGGATCTAAAACGCCGGCGGTGCTTGCGCTGGATATTGGAACGTCGGGAGTACGTGCATCCCTGTTCGATAAACTCGGCAATGAGATTGAGGACGCAAATGTTCGGCTCCAGACGCGCAAGTCAGCGTTCGACAATTTTGCGTTCACTGATGCTGATGCAACTGTCGCTTTAGTTGCACAGACGATCGACACACTGTTCGAAATGCCTCACCTCACGACTATTCGCGTTGAAGCGATTGCCGTTTCCTGTTTTTGGCACAGTCTTGTTGGTGTCAACTCTGAAGGCGATGCAATAACTCCAGTTTTTACCTGGGCCGACACGCGAGCCGCAGCTGCTGTGAAAGAACTGCGACGGCGATTTGATGAAGCTGCGGTTCATCTGCGCACTGGATGCCGTTTTCACGCGAGCTACTGGCCTGCAAAATTACTCTTACTTAGAGAAGATCAACCTGAGCTCTACGATTCCGTCAGCTGTTGGTTGTCTTTTGGCGATTACCTCGTGTTGCGCTTGTTTGGCGAAACTTCGACGAGCGTCTCGATGGCTTCCGCAACCGGGTTATTCAATCAGCGTTCGCAGCAATGGGACGATGAACTCCTTCGCGATTTGAATATTTCCTGCGAAACTCTCCCTGAAATCTCGCGCTCAGACCGAGTCTTTTACGGGCTGGCGAACGAATACGTCGAGCGTTGGCCGCAGTTGACGAATGCTCGATGCTTACCATCAATCGGCGACGGAGCAGCTAACAATATCGGCAGCGGCTGCACTAACCGCGATAACGTCGCTTTAATGATCGGCACATCCGGAGCAATGCGAGTTCTTTATGAAGGTGAGCCGCCTGAGAACCTTCCTTCGTCGCTGTGGTGTTATCGTGCTGATGAGCGGCGAGTGGTGATTGGTGGCGCACTCTCTGATGGTGGAGGGCTGTATCGCTGGATAAGAGAGTTGATGCTCGCAGAGCACGATTCTGAATCGATCGAAATCGAGCTCGCCGCATTAGACTCGGACGCGCATGGCCTTACAGTACTGCCGTTTTGGTCTGGTGAAAGAAGCACCGGATGGTCCACTGACGCCCGCGGAGCAATAGTCGGTCTAAGGCTTCAAACACAACCGATCGAGATCCTGCGTGCAGCCATGGAAGGGATCGCTTACCGTTTTAGTTTAATTGCAAAAGCGCTCGAGCCTTTTGCGGCGGGTGCATCAATTATCGCTTCGGGAACCGCGTTGAGATCGTCTCCGACTTGGACACAAATGATTGCTGATGTGTTGGGGCAACCGGTCCTGCTTTCTCATTCAATTGAAGCATCGGCTCGCGGAGCCGCCTTGCTTGCGCTCGAAGCGATGGGCAGAATAGACAGCATCGAAGCATTTCCCACGACGGTTGAAACTCGATTCGAGCCGAACTGGTCGCATCACGCGCGTTATCAGGCAGGGCTCGAACGGCAAATCAGGTTGTATGAAAGGTTAATCGAAGATGAGCTCGCCGATGCAGAAGCAGACTGATACCACACCTGAGCTTGACCAACTTTGCATTAATACAATTCGAACCTTGACCTTAGACGCGGTGCAAAAAGCCGAGTCGGGCCATCCGGGTTTGCCGTTGGGCGCGGCGCCAATGGCCTACGTCCTCTGGACGCGATTCCTGCGGCACAACCCCAAAAATCCAAAATGGGAGAATCGCGATCGATTTCTGTTGTCAGCAGGACACGGCTCGATGCTGCTCTATGCGCTGCTTTACTTGACGGGTTATGACTTACCGCTGGATGAGATTAAGAACTTTCGACAATGGGAATCCAAGACGCCTGGACATCCGGAAAATGTTTTGACTCCCGGAGTGGAAATAACAACAGGCCCGCTCGGGCAGGGTTTTGCGAACGGTGTGGGCATGGCAATGGGAGGAGTTCATCTCGGCGCAAAGTTCAACAAGGATGAGTTTTCGCTCATCGACCATCACATCTATGCAATTGTTTCCGATGGCGACTTGATGGAGGGCGTAGCGTCAGAAGCAGCTTCTCTCGCGGGCCATCTCAAACTTGGGAAACTAATCTACTTGTACGACGACAACAACGTCACGATTGAAGGCTTTACTGATCTCGCTTTCAGTGAAGATGTCCCGAAACGGTTTGAAGCGTACGGCTGGCACACCGTGACGGTAGAGGACGGCAACGATCTTGACGCGATCGATGCGGCGATTCGAGAAGCGCAGTCGATTAGCACGAAGCCTTCTCTGATCTCAGTTAAGACAATCATCGGATACGGCATGCCGACCGCTGGTACTCGAAAAGCCCATAGCGATGCGCCGGGCGAAGAAGCAGTACGCGAAGCGAAGAGGCATCTCGGCTGGCCTGAAGATGCACAGTTCTTTGTGCCTGAAGAGGCACTCGCACATTTTCGGAAGGCGATTGAACGAGGCGCGCGATTGGAACAGGAGTGGAACACGAAGGTCGAAGAGTATGTCGAGAAGCATCCCGAGCATGGCAAGCTCTGGCGCGATACGATGAGTGGTGAGTTGCCGGAAGGCTGGGAGCAACACCTGCCTTCGTTCGCAGATGCGAAGCCGATGGCTACGCGCGCGGCCAGCGGCGAAGTTATCAACGCCCTCGCTCCACACATGCCGATGCTAATCGGAGGCTCAGCCGATCTCGGTGTTTCAAATAACACTGACATAAAGAGTGGCGGAGATTTTGAGGCTGGCAATTACAAAGGACGAATTATTCACTTCGGAGTTCGTGAGCACGCGATGGGATCGACTCTGACTGGCATGTCGCTGAACGGTGGCCTGATTCCGTTTGGCGGAACTTTTATGACTTTCTCTGATTACATGCGGCCGTCGATTAGGCTCGCGTCACTTTCGGAGGTTCAAGTCATCTACGTGTTCACGCACGACTCGGTGGGACTCGGAGAAGATGGGCCAACGCATCAGCCGATTGAACACCTGGCGGCTCTGCGCGCAATACCGGGACTCTTTGTCGTACGACCTGCGGATAATCATGAGGTTCGCGAGGCTTGGCGTATTGCGATCTTGCGGCGCAATGCACCGACGGCGCTGGCGCTGACGCGGCAGAAGGTTCCGTTGATCGATCGCGAGGCTTATGCTTCGGCGGAGGGGCTCCGCCGTGGCGCGTACATCTTGGCGGAAGCTGAAAGTGGCGGTGGTGGTCACGAGGTCAGTACCGGGAGCGGTAGCGACCGGGTTCAAGCGGAGTCAGTGACCCCCTCGCTGATATTGATTGCCACGGGTTCCGAGGTTTCCCTGGCGCTCGAGACCCGTATAGCTCTTGAGGCTGAGGGCATCCCAACGAGAGTTATCTCAATGCCTTGCTTGGAACTCTTCGAGGAACAGACGGAAGAATATCGCAATCACTTACTGCCTCGAGAGGTGACAGCTCGCCTGGCCATTGAAGCGGGCGTGCGGCAAGGCTGGGATCGTTACGTGGGAGAAAAGGGTGACGTAGTATGCCTCAATCGCTTCGGAGCTTCAGCGCCCGGCGATGTCGCGCTCCGTAATCTCGGCTTCAATGTCGATAACGTCTTGAACCGCGCAAAGGCTCTGGTAGGACAGTGAGTTTGAGAATCGCGATTGGGGCGGATCATGGCGGGTACCCGCTCAATGAGCACGTCATCAAAGAACTGCTCGAGGCGGGGCATGAAGTAAATGACTTTGGCACTCACGTTGGATCTCGTCCAGACGACTATCCTGACTATGCGCTGAAAGTAGGCCAGGAAGTACAGGCCGGCAAAGCCGACGTTGGTATCCTCGTCTGTGGTAGCGGTGTCGGCGCGGCAGTTGCAGCCAATAAACTGCGCGGCATTCGCGCTGCTTTGTGTGGCGATACTTATTCGGCGCGCCAATCACGCGAACATGATGATTGCAATGTGCTGTGTCTTGGCGCGCGTGTGATTGGAGTTGAGCTGGCACTCGAGATTGTGAGGGCGTTTGTCGCGGCGAGCTTTAGTGGCGAGGAGCGTCACAAAAGAAGGTTGAAGAAGATAACAGAAATTGAAGACCTGTAGGGGCGGACCTCCGTGTCCGCCCCTTCGATGCGATGGTCTTGCGTC
>DATEDU010000040.1:0-62611 GCA_035281525.1 Pyrinomonadaceae bacterium
GCTGTTGGTCGTCTCGTATCGTCTTTACGGCAGGTGGGTGGCAAAGCAGTTCAAGCTCGACGACGCGCGCGCGACACCTGCTCACCAGGTGAACGATGGCGTCGACTTCGTTCCGACTCGACCTTTCTATCTCTTCGGACAACATTTTTCCGCGATTGCCGCAGCGGGTCCGATAGCCGGACCGATTCTCGCTTGCCAGGCTTTCGGCTGGTTGCCGTGCCTGTTGTGGATTGGCTTGGGAGTAGTGCTGATCGGCGCTGTCCATGATTTTTCAGCACTGGCTGCGTCCGTACGTCACGGCGCTACCTCGATTGCGGAGATCACACGCGAGCATCTCGGCGGACGCGCGGGTCGCGCGATGATGGGGTTCATCTGGATAGCACTGCTTTACGTCATCGTTGCTTTCGCAGATATCACAGCCGGAACATTTGTGGGCGGCTCGGAAGAATTGCGTGCGGCGACAGTGAACTTCAATCCGGGTGGAGCAGTCGCGGCGGCAAGCATCATGTACCTTGGGTTGTCGGTTGTACTGGGGCTGGTCCAGCACTTTCTCAAGCCTCCACTGTGGCTCGTCACGCTCATCTTCGTTCCGGCCGCATTTGCGTTGTCTTGGGTCGGCACGATGACTTCTAACTTTTTTGCGTTGGACCATAAGACCTGGGGCGTGTTGATTATTTTGTACTGTGGCATCGCTTCAATGGTGCCTGTGTGGGCTTTGCTGCAACCGCGCGGTTATCTGGGTGGATTTATCCTTTACTCCGCGTTGGCGCTCGGCATCATCGGCGTGTTCTTTGGCGGTTATGAAATCCGGCAACCCGCGTTCAAGGCTTTTGACATCGGGGGCATGACCGGCATGCTCTTTCCATTTCTCTTCGTGACGATCGCTTGTGGCGCATGCTCGGGCTTCCACGGGTTGGTGTGTTCAGGAACGACTTCTAAGCAAGTCGATCGCGAATCTCACATTCGCCCGGTTGGTTACGGAGGCATGCTGGCGGAAGGGTTTGTCGCACTCATCGCGCTCGTCACCGTCATGATCGTCGCGCAGGACGCGTTGCGTGGTAAAGCGCCTGGCACAATCTACGGCAACGGCATCGGACAATTTCTCACGCTCATCATTGGCCAGGACAAACTCGCGTTTGCGGTAACCTTTGGCGCGATGGCCTTTTCCACGTTTGTGTTCGACACGCTTGACGTCTGCACGCGGCTTGGGCGTTACATCGTACAAGAGCTTTTTGGTTGGACAGGGCGGATAGGCGCGCTCATGGGAACTCTTGGCACGATGGCTTTGCCTATGTATTTCATTCTGTTTGCTCCGCCGAACTCCTGGGCTAAGTTCTGGACTCTGTTTGGCGCTTCGAATCAGTTACTCGCAGCGCTTACTCTGCTTTCAATCACTGTTTGGCTTTACCAGGCGCGGCAACGGATCGCTTTCACATTGCTGCCCATGATTTTCGTGTTGGTGATTACGCTGTGGGCGCTGATCGCCTTGGTAATTGGAAATCTGCGAATAACTCATATTGGTGCCGGCCAGTTGGATATTGAGCTGGTGAACGCGATTGCGGCTGCTGCGCTGGTAGTGCTCGCACTTTACTTGGCAGTGTTGGCGTTGGTGAAGATGCGCACCGACCGCCGCCTCGCCAGCCTCATCACCCCCCACCCCGCCACTAGCTTGGAATGAGCGACTCCGTGATCTCCGTGCCTCCGTGGTAAATAAATCCAAAGCACAACGCACCACGGAGGGACGGAGGTCACAGCGAAAGCACAACTGTTTTCCGCGGCTCGTCTGGACAGTTTTGCCTCTCATCATTGATAATACGCAGTTTCGGTAAGAGATTGTCGTTTTCGGCTAAGTAATCTCGCCATCGTTTAATACAAGAAAGGAATTTCCAAGGCGGACTTCGCTGCGCAATCAGCTTTGCTCGCGGTATGCGCAGCGGACATTTCAAACATTATGAATCAGAACGCACAGTTGATGAGTTTTCCGCGTGGTTTGAATCGGGACGCAAAGTTGATGAGTTTTACCTGTGGTTTGGCATCACGTATTCGCAAGCCATTGTTCGCTCTTTTCACGCTTCTTATTGCACTCGCGGCTGGTGCGGCGCCGGCGTTCGGCCAGTCGCATGGTGGTGAAGCCAATCTAATCCTCCCCGACCTCTCCGACGTGTCTTTCTTCGGTGGCGTGAACGGGCACAACCTGCTCCTGGTGGGCATCGCCATCTGCGTTCTGGGTCTGCTCTTCGGGTTGGCGATTTACATGAATCTGAAAAAGCTCCCGGTTCATCGCGCGATGCGCGAAATCTCCGAGCTCATTTACGAAACTTGCAAAACCTACCTCATCACTCAGGGTAAGTTCATCCTGATCCTGGAAATCTTCATCGGCGTCGTCATCATTCTTTATTTCGGCGTACTGCGAGGCGATGAGTTTGGACCGGCTCGAGTTCTGATCATTCTCGCTTTCAGCCTGGTGGGAATTGCCGGCAGCTACGGCGTAGCTTGGTTTGGAATCAGGGTAAACACATTCGCCAACTCGCGCACGGCCTTCGCGAGCCTCGAGGGCAGACCGTTTCCACTCTATGCAATCCCGCTCAAAGCCGGCATGAGCATCGGCATGATGCTCATCAGCGTTGAGCTGCTGATCATGCTTGCGATTCTGTTGTTCATTCCGGGCGCATACGCAGGTCCATGCTTCATCGGCTTCGCCATCGGCGAATCGTTGGGCGCGGCCGCCTTGCGCATCGCGGGTGGCATCTTCACTAAGATCGCCGACATCGGCTCCGACCTGATGAAGATTGTCTTCAAGATCAAGGAAGACGATGCGCGCAACCCGGGCGTAATTGCCGACTGCACGGGTGACAACGCCGGCGATTCCGTGGGGCCCAGCGCCGACGGTTTCGAGACCTACGGCGTCACCGGAGTCGCGTTGATTACGTTCATTCTGATCGCAGTGCCGAATGCGACAGTTCAAGTGCAACTGCTCGTCTGGATCTTCGTGATGCGCATCATGATGATCATCGCGAGCGCAGTCTCCTACTTCGTCAACGATCTGATCGCTAAAGCTCGCTATCAGAACTCCAGTTCAATGAATTTCGAGGCGCCGCTAACTTCGCTGGTGTGGATCACATCAATTGTTTCCGTAGCCTTAACGTTCATCGTCTCGAAGTTAACTATTCCAGAGCTTGGCGGCGACACGACACTGTGGTGGAAACTGGCAATCATCATCTCCTGCGGCACGTTGGCCGGAGCCATCATTCCGGAGCTAGTCAAAGTATTTACCTCGACGGAATCGCGACACGTCAGCGAAGTGGTTACCTCTTCGCGAGAAGGCGGGGCATCGCTGAACATACTTTCAGGACTAGTCGCCGGAAACTATTCCGCCTACTGGCTCGGCATTAGCATTGTTGGCTTGATGGCGATTGCTTATTTCTTCACCAGCCAGGGTCTCGGCGTACTGATGGTCGATCCGCTGGCGGCGCCGGTCTTTGGGTTCGGGCTCGTAGCGTTTGGATTTTTGGGCATGGGCCCGGTAACCATTGCCGTCGACTCTTATGGGCCCGTCACGGACAATGCACAGTCCGTATATGAACTGTCGTTGATCGAGCAGATTCCCGACGTGGAACAGGAAGTGAAGAATGATTTCAAGGTCGATGTGAACTTCGCGCGCGCGAAACATCTGTTAGAGGAAAACGACGGTGCGGGTAACACGTTCAAGGCTACGGCCAAGCCCGTACTCATCGGCACGGCTGTGGTCGGTGCCACGACGATGATTTTCTCGATCATCATGCTCCTCACAAACGGGCTGACTACGAACACTGCGAGTCTCTCATTGCTGCACGCGCCGTTCGTGCTGGGACTGATCACGGGCGGTGCGGTGATCTATTGGTTTACGGGAGCATCGACTCAGGCTGTGACGACGGGTGCTTATCGTGCAGTCGAATTCATTAAGGCGAACATACGCTTGGAGGGAGTCGAGAAAGCCTCAGTCACCGACAGTAAGAAAGTGGTCCAGATCTGCACACAGTATGCTCAGAAGGGGATGTTCAATATCTTTCTGACCGTGTTTTTCTCGACCCTCGCTTTCGCGTTCGTCGAGCCGTTCTTCTTTATCGGCTACCTGATCTCGATCGCCGTCTTCGGTCTCTACCAGGCGATTTTCATGGCCAACGCTGGTGGTGCCTGGGATAACGCGAAGAAAGTCGTGGAAGTCGACTTGAAACAAAAAGGCACTGCGCTGCACGACGCCACAGTCGTCGGCGACACTGTTGGCGATCCTTTCAAAGATACGTCGTCCGTAGCAATGAATCCGGTCATTAAGTTCACGACATTGTTCGGCTTGCTAGCCGTTGAGTTAGCCGTAAGTCTAACGAACCGGAACGATGGCGATGCTACGTTGACTCACGTGCTCGCTCTTCTATTCTTCCTGATTTCAGTATTCTTCATCTGGCGGTCGTTCCACGGAATGCGCATTGGCACTTTAGCCGTCCAGCGCGCTACAGTTGCGGTCGAGCCGGTAGGCGATAAAGCGAAAGCTGCCGACCTGGGAGATTGATGCCGCTAGGAGAGTTCAGAAATGGATAACACTTACGCTCAGCCCGACACCTTGATTGGCACTGCCCTGGCACCGCTTGATTGGACCAGATCAGTTGCGCTCGTCTTCGCTTTTAGTTTGCTGGTGGCGCTTTCAGCTCAGATCGTTATTCCGGTTGGGCCGGTGCCGATTACGGGACAAACATTTGCAGTGCTATTGACTGGCGCGTTGCTCGGCTCGCGGCTCGGCGCAATCACGATGATTGTTTACCTCATGGAGGGCGCGAGTGGCCTGCCGTTCTTTTACGGAGGCTCAAGCGGCGTCGCGCATCTGTTTGGGCAGACGGGTGGTTATCTCGTAGCGTTTCCGGCGGCTGCATTTATTACCGGCGCGTTTGCCGAACACGGTTGGGATCGTCGTTTCCTGACGGCGGCTGCAGCCATGGCAGTTGGCTCTGCCGTGATAATGGTTACGGGTTGGCTGTATTTTTCGATTCTTACCAGCACCTCGCCGCTTATCGCATTTCAACATACGGTTTTGCAGTTCATTCCGGGTGACATTGTGAAAATCGCACTCGCCGCTGCCGCCCTCCCCGCCGGCTGGCGCCTGTTAAAACGTCGCGCGTCAGGCAAACACTAACACTCACCTCGATTCGTGTGTTTTCATGTCTCTGTTCCGTGTGATTTAGTGGATCTTGATCGCAGACGGAGGTCCAAAAATGATCCACGAACCACACGAAGGTCTTGACTGCTCTATGACACTTGTAGTAGAGTCAACCTCATTCGTAGTAAGCCAACGCTGAGACGCGCATGACCAAAGACATCAAACTCACAAAATTCGAGATGGAAATTATGCAGGTCGTCTGGTCGCTCGGTACTGCCTCTGTGCGCGAAGTCCAGGAACAACTGCCGGAACACAAGCGTCCCGCGTACACGACCGTGCAAACCATCATCTACCGGCTGGAGGAGAAAGGCGCCGTACGCCGAGTTAAAAAGATCGGGAATGCACATATCTTCGAACCGGTGATAACGCGCAAGGCCGCGCACCGGCGTCTGATTGAAGACCTGCTGCACATGTTTGGCGGCTCACCACGCCTATTGATGGCTCAACTTGTCGAAACCGGACGGCTCACGCTTGATGACATCAAGGAACTCGAGAGCACGCTGGCCTCGCTCGCAGCTAACAAAGGTCAAAAACCGAGCGATCAAACAGCCGCTCGCGACAAGCGTCGCAGAAGGACCCGCAGATGAGTTCCGCGCACGATTGGCTTGGCCGAGCAGCGTCATCGTGGTGGCCCAGTGTGGCGGACCATCTGTGGCAATCGGCTGTATTCGTGCTCGTGGTGCTCGCAGCCACTTTCCTCGTCAAGCGCGGACCCGCGCGCGTGCGTTATACATTCTGGCTGCTCGCCTCAGCCAAGCTACTCGTTCCCACTGGTTTGTTTGCTTTATTCCTGGGACAAGCGGGAATTGATTTCTTAAAGACGATCTTCAATGGACAACAACACGGCTTGTTCGTCGGCGGAATCACTGCTCCGGTAGCAACGCTAACTAATACTTACGAATTCACCGTCTTCGTGCACAATGCCGTTCGACACAACGAGATGTACTGTGCGCTCACCGCTATTTGGCTTGCCGGTGTGATTACGTTGGTTGGCAGTTGGGTTTGGCGTCGACGCAACCTTGTGCGTGTTCTTCACCGTGGCCAACGCGTTCAAAGCGGCCGCGAATGGAATGCGTTTCAAAACGCTATGAAGACGGTCAACCTCACGACTGACGTTCAGCTGATTATTTCTCGAGACAAGACAGAACCAACCGTGTGTGGTGTTTTCCGGCCCGTGTTGTTACTGCCTGAATCAGTAGCAGAACACCTCGACGATGACGAGCTGGAGACGATAATGCTGCACGAACTCGTTCACATTATCAGGCGCGACAACCTCGTGGGCACCCTGCAGATGATTGTCTGTGCGATGTTTTGGTTTTTCCCGCCTGTCTGGTTCATCAGCCGAAAGCTGTTTGACGAGCGTGAGCAGGCTTGCGACGAGAAGGTGTTGGAAGTTTACGGCGCGCCGGAACGATACGCGACGAGCATTCTCAAGGTGGTGCGATTTTGCTTTGGGTGGAAGGTCGCTGGACTGCCTGGTGCGGGCGGCGGCTCGAATTTGCGGAGGAGGATTGACAACATCATGACAAAGAAAAGTAACAGTACCGAAGTGGGGATCCGCCGGTTGGCTTCGCTGTTCGTAGGTGTCACGTTAGCGGTAATGGTTGCTGCCGGTGTTTACAGTAGCGCAGCCAACACTCACTCCACGAGCATAGTTTCTGAACTTACCCGCTCGAGCGAAGAGCCTGGCAGCGTGCCTATCACGTTTGACAATTACTCAGAAGAGTCAGCGCAAGAGGCCAAACGCAACGAGACTGCGCCTCCGCAACCACCCCAAAATATGCAACCCCCTTCGACGCCGCAAGTCACGCAACCGCCATCCCCACCGCAAGCCACACAACCAGCTTCGCCTCCCAGCGATATGCAGCCACCATCGCAGCCAAACGATGGGCGCGCGCCTTCTCCACCACAAAACACGCAACCGCCTTCGCCGCCACGAACGACACAGCCCGCCGCTGTGCCGCCAACTCCTCCGGCGGCTCCGATTACTCCCGCCTCACCACAAGACAAACCTTCGGACAAAAAGAATGAAGAGTCCTCTCAAGAGAAGAAAGACGTGAGAGTGAAAGGGAAACTCATTGAGGCTCCCCGTCCTGAGTATCCTCAAGAAGCCAGGGACAAGAAGATTGAAGGCTCGGTCGCCGTCAGTATCGTCATTGGAGAAGAGGGCAAGGTGATATCGGCGAAGGCCACCAGCGGCCCTTCACTTTTACATGAGGCATCAGTTGCCGCAGCCTACAAGGCTCGTTTCGAACCTTCGACCGTAAATGGCAAGCCCGCAAAAGTAGTCGGTACGATGACCTACGACTTTAAACTTGAAGAAAATTAGTTTGCGGCTCTGCCGCCCTCCTTGCGGAAAGCCTTGGCTTTCCGGCATGGCTCAAACACTACAATGCGCGAGGCTCAGCCTCGCGCGTTTTTTTTTGGCGCCGTCGCCCGGTAAGGCAAAGCCTTACCGCAAGGTATGCGCCAAAGGCGCTTATTCGCTCATCTCAGTAGTTCTTTGCATTATCTCTCGGCAAGCCGTTATCCTCTCTCACGACGATGCACATCATTAAAGTCCGATCTCACAATCGTGAAGAACTGGTCGAGTTCACCAAAGACGTCCAAAAGAAGCTCACAGAGTCAGAAGCCCGTGAAGGAGTGGTTGTGCTCTATGTGCAACACACGACCGCAGGCTTGACCGTCAATGAAAACGCGGACCCTGACGTGCCGCGCGACATGCTTCACGCATTCCGTACGTTGATTCCTCAGCATGGCATGGACTTCCGCCACGGCGAAGAAAACTCAGACGCACACATCAAAGCGAGCCTCGTCGGATCTTCAGTGACAGTTCCTTTCAAAGATGGAAAGCTCCTGTTGGGACGCTGGCAGGGAATTTTTCTGTGCGAATTCGACGGCGGACGCGAACGGCAAGTCATCATGATGGTGCGATGAACTCTCGAGAGACTTACGACAGGTTTGCGCCACGTTACGACGACACCATGCGGCCCTTGGACCGCTGGTTCCTCGCACGCTTGCGACAACAGACGTTAAATTTGTTGCCGGAGAATGCTCGGATTTTGGAAGTCGGCGCCGGTACTGGTCGCAATTTTGTTTTCTATCCTGCGGGAACCAGTGGGGTCGCGAGTGAGCCGAGTCAAGGGATGCTGAACATCGCTAAAGATCGAAAACGGCCTCCGGCAGTGACACTGGTCCAAAGTGAGGCCGAGCAGTTGCCTTTCCAGAACGCTTCGTTTGATGCCGCGTTTGCGACGCTCGTCTTTTGTTCCGTCACTTCGCCGCAAAAGGCGTTTGCCGAATTGCAGCGAGTAGTGAAATCGGGTGGCACAGTCCTTCTGCTCGAGCACGTGCGCCCTCCAGGTTTATTCGGGCTGCTGTGCGATGCCATCAATCTGGTGACGTGTCCGTTATTTGGCGATCACTTCAATAGGCGCACTGCTGATCTGGCTCGAGCCGCGGGGCTTCATTTGTTGAAGGTTGAGAGCAGCTTTGGAGGGATTATCAACTTGATAGCCTGCCGCGTTTAACTATTCTTCGCTCAGCTTTTTCATTATTTCCGCGAACTTTTCCACGTCCTCGCGAGTGCGTTCCAGGACGCGTCTGCTTTCGAGGTAAGCAGCCCAATGTGGAGTCTGCGTCAAGGCTTTCTGAGTGTCGGTGTCCAGTGCTTGGGCCATGACGGCGATTAGGTCTCCGACTATGCGTGTGTGTTCGAGGAGTGAGTTGATGATTGAGTATGCAAGCCGGGCTTGTTCAGCATCGAAGTCTTTGACTGTTTGTGATTCAGGTTCCACGAATCAAACCACGAAATAACACGAATGGAAGACACGAAAAGGCACTAAATGCTTTTGCGAATGAACGGAAGCTCTGAAATGTGGGCCGGCACGAATTCGCCGTTTGAAACCACTTTTACTTCTGTGCCGGCCGCAATGTAGTCGTATTTCACGTAGCCCAACGCGATCATGCAGCCAAGATGCGGTGAAAAGGTCGTCGAAGTAATGCGACCAATTTCGTCGTCATCAATCGATGCGACTTTCAGATTGTCATTGAGCTTTATTGGACCATCGAAAACAACGCCGACCAGCTTCTTAGCCACATGGCCGCGGTACTTTATACGCGCGATGATCTCCTGTCCGATATAACACCCCTTTGTGTAGCTCACAGCATCTTCTAGCGCTTCGGTGACGACAGTTGTCTCGTCCATGTCGATGGTGTAACGCGGCTCACCCGCTTCGATTCTCAGGATCTCAAACGCGTTATAACCGATTGGACGAGCGCCTTTCTCGGTAAGCACTTGCCAGAGCAATTGCGCATGTCCGACGTCAACGATGAGATCCAAGCCGTGCGTAGTACGGATGACGGTTAACTCATGCTCTCGCCAAGTGGTCTGAATCAAGCCGTTGTTTGGTAGATCCGCCGCGGAAGCCCCTAAAACGTGACGCATCGTCTCATTCGTCTGCTTACCTTGGATCGACAAGAGCGTCGTCGTCTCCGTTATGTCGCTGACGTGGAAGTCGCCGGCGAGCGTGAAGCGCTGGACTGTTTGAAACACCTTCTGACGCGTCGCAGCTTCTGTGTCAATCAAAAACCCGTCTTTGAGGCGTCCGACGCGAATACTTGCAATCAATCGTCCCTGAACGTTTGGAAAGGCCGCTGGTATCCACTGATTTTCCGGAAGCGTCTTCACGTCGTTCGTGATCAGGCCATTGAGAAACTGAACAGTTTCGGAACCCGTTACATGAAAGCGGCCGCGTGAGGAGAGGTCGATCAACCCGGCACCACGTTCACGTGCAGCTGCGTACTCGAAAAGCTCATCGCCGTAGGACTCCGGTACTGACCAACCGTCCTGTTCTTTCATCGTTGCACCCAAACGCACGTGCAGATCGTTTAAGTGCAGGGTGTGTAAGGCGATTTGTCCTGCTGCTTCGCTCATTGTGTCCGTGAATACTTCCTTCTCATTCTCACCTGGCTTCAGCCAGGTGGTTTGGAGATTGTGAAAAGAGGAAACCGTTTAAACGGTTTCCGATCCTGCTACCGTCCCGGACACCTGGCTGAAGCCAGGTGTGAATGAGAAATTAATTTTTGCAATAGCTCCCGCGATAACTTTGTAATCCTTCAACTGTTCTGGCTCGCGGCGGTGCGACGCCAGCACTTGCGGACTCGGATGATAAATCGGCACCAGCAGCCGTCCGTCCCACTCGACGATGCTCCCGGCAGCTTCTTTCAGATGCAAGTCGTGCCATTTAATTCGCTTTAACGCCTCAAGCGCAACCGAACCCAGCGTCACGATGATGTCCGGATCAATAATCTGAACCGTTCGGGCCAAAAACCCAGAACAATTCTCCACTTCCGTCCTGGTCGGCCTTCGGTTCGCACCTGACTCTGTGCGCGGATTACAAAGAGCGGCACTGGTGATGAAAATGCGATCTCGGGTCAAGCCGATTGAGGCAAGAAATCGATCGAAATTCTTTCCCGACTGATCACCTGAGAAAGGAATCCGCGTCCGATCGGCACCCTTACGTCCCGGAGCCTCGCCAATGAACATCACGCGCGATTGGATGGCGCCATTGAGCTCACTCAGTACGGCAGTTCGCTCGCACATCGCTACGCAGCGAGTACACACTGCCGCCTCTTGGACCAGTTGTGCGAACTGCGTGTTCTTCGATTCGTTGCTGCGTTTCATCAGCCGGTGTCCGACAAACTTTAGTTTGTCGTAGGCGCGAACATAAACGAAAGAACCGACAAACTGAAGTTTGTCGGACAATGGCTACTTCACGACAGTGATTTCGCGGGTCGTGACGTTGTAAGTTCCATTCTTAACCGGATAATTGTCTGGTCCCAACAATTCTAATCTGACAGTATGCTTTCCCGGCAGCCAGCCCGTTAACCACACCGGTTCCCACTTATCAATGAAACGTGCTTCGTCATCATCAACGAAGTAGCGAACTCGGTATTCTCCGCCGTCGCCTTTTAACTTAACATTCGACAGCAGGAAGTCGATCATGATTGCGTCCGCATCGGCGCCTTTGTACTCACCTTTCGGCCGGCTGTATGTGAGCAGAGGCGCGCGAGCATCGACATCGCTGGCATCCGACGGCTTCGGCGGTTCACCTTTAACGGTGAATGTGACCATCGCAAAGGCTCCCTCGTTCTTGTAACTCTCATGCCATGGTCGTGAAGGAAAAACCCGCAGAGTATGTTTGCCCGGAGACACGTTCCGCAATTCGAACGGCTGACTCAAATCGTAATAAGCTTCATAGGGCTCATTATCGAGAATGACATGGACGTGATTTCCCTGTCCACTGGCATCCTGAGCTGGTTTATAACCCTTCAGATCACCGGCCAGATGCAGTGTGACTTTCACCAGTGGGCCTTCAATCACCGCTCCTTCCTCGGGAGAAACAATGTGCAGCTCAGGCTTAGCCTCATCCTGCTCACCACGGTTCTTCTTCTCATCAAGAATTTTTTGTGGCGTTCGCGTAATCTGTAGAGCCTGAACCGGTGGCGGTGTAACGGTCGACGTAGCCGTCGTGTTCGCATTGTCCGGATTGCCCGAACAACCCGCGAACAATGCAACGAAGATGAATAAAATAATTTTTCTCATGTTGACAGAGTAGGCCATGAGTTTTGCAAATGCATCCACGAAATAACACGAAACGAACCACGAAAGCACACAAACAGGCCCGCGAAATCACACGAAACTAGACATTTTCCCGGAGCGGTGTAAAAATCCGGCGTCAATCTGGCAATTCGCTTTCACACTTCTTTCTACGGAGGCCGAAGTCGTACTTCGCGCAGAATTAATGAAAACTCGTCGCCTGGGTTATTTGGCTTTATTCATTCTCGTATTGACTGCCTTACTCGCCGGCGCTTGTAGACGGCAAACTGAAACAGCCGGCTTCAAGCCGGAGGTCCAGCCTCTGCCCGCGCAGTTGAGTACTTACGAGGCGATGACGATTCCGGCCGACAACCCAATGACGCCGGAGAAAGTGGCGCTCGGACGTCAGCTCTTTTTTGACGAACGACTGAGTGGCGACGGCACGCGCTCATGTTACTCGTGCCACGTTTGCGAAAAAGGCTTGACGGATGGTTTGGCGAAAGCCATCGGCGCATTCAACAAACAGTTGCCACGCAGCAGTCCGACGCTTTGGAACATTGGCTATCACAAAGAGTTTTACTGGGATGGACGCAGCCCGTCGCTGGAAAAGCAGGCGATGGCGGCGTGGACTGGTGGGAACATGGGCGCTAAAGCAGATGAAATTGCGGCGAAGCTCAATGCGATTGAAGGTTACCACTCACAGTTTCACCAGGTGTTCGGGGGTGATGCCACTCCTGACAACATCGTGAAGGCGATCGCCGCTTACGAGCGAACACTCATCAGCGGCGACACTCCGTGGGATCGCTACCGTGCCGGTAATCAATCTGCGATGAGCGAAAGCGCGGTGAGAGGCTGGAATGTTTTTCAGGCCATCAAGTGCACCAACTGTCACGACGGTGTTTTGCTGACGGACCAGCAGTATCACAACGTCGGAATCGGTATGGACCAGAAAGAACCCGATCTTGGCAGATTCGTTGCGACCAAGAATCCGCAGGACACAGGAGCATTCAAGACTCCGACGCTGCGAGACATTTCACAGTCAGCTCCTTATTTCCACGACGGCAGCGCGGCCACGCTCGAGGAGGCGGTCGACATAATGCTCGGCGGCGGAAAACCAAACCAGTATTTGGACCGTAAGAATTTGGAGAAGCATGACGTACTGCCGGATCAGCGTGCTGCGTTGATCGACTTTCTCAAGGCGTTGGATGTTGACTGCAATTTGAAGAAGCCTCCGCTGCCGCAGTAGAGTTTCCTTCGTGTTCTCCGTGCCTCTGTGGTGATGAAATGCTGAGACCAGATTCACCACAGAGACAGGGAGAACACGGAGAAGCATACTTTTGAGAGCTATTTCCTGAATGATATACTCCCTCACGTAGTCCCAGCTTCGTTCAAAATCCAAACCCGGGTTCTGGAAAGAATGAACATTGTAGTGTTGCGTGAGACGGCGCCCGATGAGTCCCGCGTCGCGCTCGTGCCTGAATCCGTGCGCAAACTCACCGCTCTCGGCGCCTCAGTAAAAGTTGAAAGTGGAGCAGGACTAGGGGCCGCGCGCACCGATGATGATTATCGAGATGCCGGCGCGGAAGTATCGGAAGATCGCTCAGCGCTGCTTGCCGACGCCCATGTTTGGGTTGTCATCAACAGACCTTCCGCCAGAGATTTCGAAAATCTAAAAAATGGAACTGTAGTACTCGGCTTTCTGCGTCCACTCGACGAGCCCGAAGCCCTCCTTCCAGCACTACAGCACGGCATCACAACTTTCGCGGTCGAGCTCATTCCGCGCATTACTCGCGCGCAGGCAATGGACGCTCTCTCTTCAATGGCCACCGTTGTTGGTTATAAAGCCGTCCTGCTTGGTGCTGCGCACATTCCACGCATGTTTCCGTTGTTGATGACAGCCGCAGGCACTGTTCCGCCTGCGCGCGTACTCGTGTTGGGCGCAGGTGTAGCGGGGCTTCAGGCAATCGCAACAGCACGAAGGTTAGGGGCGGTACTCGAAGCGTACGACGTGCGGGCGGCAGCGGGCGAGCAGGTGCGTTCGCTTGGCGCCAAATTCCTGGAAGTCGATCTCGGCGGCCTGCAAACTGAAGACGCGGGCGGGTATGCAGTTGAGTTAAGCGACGAAGCATTGGAACGCGGCCGCACACTCATCGCGGAGCATGCTAAAACGGCAGACGTGGTGATCACCACAGCGCAGGTGCCTGGCAAGCGGGCGCCATTGTTGTTAACAGAAGCCGGCGTGCATGGGATGAAGCTTGGCTCGGTCGTGATCGATTTGGCGGGATCGACGGGCGGAAACTGTGCTGTTAGTAAAGCCGATCAAGTGGTCCAAGTGGGCGGCGTGACGATTCTCGCTCCTACCAACCTGGCAGCGAGTGTGCCTGTGCACGCAAGCCAAATGTATTCGCGGAATGTTACGGCGTTTCTTGCTCTGATGATTAAGGAAGGTCAGCTCGCGATCGACCTGGCGGATGACGTCATCGGCCCCTCCTGCGTAACGCATGAAGGTCAGGTAGTCAATAAACGAGTCGGCGCGGCGCTAGCACCGGTAAAAGTAGAGGCGTGATTTTCGATAGGCGTAGAAGGAGTTAAGAGTGTCGGCTGAAGTATTAATCAATGCGCTTTATGTGTTTGCGCTGGCGGCGTTCCTTGGCTACCAGGTGATTTCGCGGGTGCCGCCCCTCCTGCACACGCCTCTTATGTCCGCCACGAATGCGATCTCCGGCATCTCGCTGGTCGGATCGATCGTGACTGCAGGAGCAGACTACAACCTCATCAGCACCATACTCGGTTTCACTGCCGTGGTGTGCTCAACTACCAACGTAGTAGGCGGATTTGTGATCACGGACCGAATGTTAAGAATGTTCAAACGCAAACCGTCACCGAAAAAAGAATAAGCAAGCCGCGGATTTACGCGGATAACGCGGATCGATTCAAAAGCCAAAGACCCAAGGCCAAAGACCAGTTAGTAAATGCAGACCTACTTCATCGAATTCAGCTACCTGCTCGCTTCCATCCTCTTCATCCTCGGCCTCAAGGGACTTAGCCATCCTGAGACTGCCAAGCGCGGGATGCACCTTGCGGAATTCGGCATGCTGATGGCCATCATCGGCACGCTGCTCCATCACGAGATCGTCAGCTACACCTGGATCCTAATCGGACTCGTAATCGGATCGCTCGTCGGCCTGGCAATGGGTTTCTGGGTGCCCATGACGGCGATGCCGCAACGAACCGCATTGAGCCACGCTTTCGGCGCCCTGGCCGCGGCACTCGTAGGTATTTCAGAGTTCTACAGGCATGCAGGTCATATCGACAAGATTACGATGAGCGCGCTCGGCTTCGAAGTCATGTTAGGCGCACTCACCACAACTGGAAGTCTGCTGGCCTTTGCAAAGCTGCAAGGTCTCGTGCGCGGCACACCCATGACTTACAAAGGCCAGAACATATTCAACATGACGTTGCTGGCAACGATGGTGGGAATCTTCATCTACTTGATCGTCATACCCGAGTCGATGCCGCTCTTCTTCACACTGGTTGCACTGTCGCTGGCATTTGGCCTGCTGCTGGTGATGCCGATCGGATCGGCTGACATGCCGGTCGTCATGTCGCTGCTGAACTCGTATGCTGGATTGGCGTCTGCGGCGACTGGCTTCGTACTCAACAACAAAGTTCTGATTATTGCAGGAACGCTGGATGGATTCTCCGGATTCATTCTTTCGATTCTCATGTGCCGGGCGATGAACCGATCGATCACTAATGTTCTGTTCGGCGCGTTCGGTAGTGCTGCGACTGCAGATGCCGGTGATCGCCGGGACGGCATTATGCGTGAAGTGACGATGGACGACATCGCAATCCAACTCGCTTATGCAAAGCAGGTTGTTTTTGTCCCTGGTTACGGCATGGCTACGGCGCAGGCACAGCACGCCGTGCGAGAGTTAGCCGATACGTTGGAAAAAAGAGGCGTCACGGTAAAGTATGGAATTCATCCCGTAGCTGGGCGTATGCCCGGACACATGAATGTGCTGCTCGCCGAAGCTAACGTGCCTTATTCCTCACTCTACGAACTGGAACAAATTAATCCGGAATTTCCGGCGACTGATGTTGCCGTAGTGATTGGCGCCAATGACGTAGTCAATCCCGATGCGCGCGATAATCCCAGTAGTCCGATTGCCGGTATGCCGATACTGGAGGTCGATCGAGCCAAATCAGTCGTGGTACTTAAACGAGGGCAGGGTAAGGGTTTCTCAGGGCTTGAAAACCCGCTGTTCTACAAAGACGTCACGGGTATGCTGTACGGCGATGCGAAAGATACGTTGACCAGAATGACCCAGGCCGTCCAACAGGCGTAGAACCTTTTCTGACCGGCTGCATCTAACCCAAACCCAATTCGAACCAGCACTGGAGAAAACATGCGAAGATTTTTGGCCGTCCTTATAGTCGCGAGCGTTCTGATACTCCCGCTTCCGGGCTCCAACGCCCAGAGGCGAAGCGTTAGACCGCGGAAACCAGCTGCGACTAAAGCGGTCTCCATTTCAACCAAAGGCGTAGAACGCATCACCGCCGACCAGATTAAGGAATACCTTTACTACATTGCTTCAGATGAGATGGAAGGTCGCGACACGCCTTCACGCGGGCTGGACAATGCCGCAAAGTTCCTCGCGTCTAAGGTCGCACAATGGCGTTTGAAACCTGCCGGTGATGAAGGAACATATTTCCAAAGGATTGCGCTGCGCCGCGACTTGATTGATCAGAGCCAAACCATGGTCGCGCTGAATGGTCAAACTCAAGCATTTGGATCGGACTACATTCCGTTCGCGAAAACCGTTGACGTAACGTCGCAGATCGTCTTTGCCGGCAACGGCTGGTTTGTTAAATCGAAAAATATCGATGCGTATAACGGGATCGATGCGAAGGGAAAGATCGCTGTCATTTTCGGTCCCCTCAATACATTTCCCCGGGGAATACGGCCGTCGGATCTATCAGGTAAGAACGGTGAAGATTGGATGGCCCCAAGCGAATATGCGATTAAGCAGGGCGTAGCGGCCCTCGTGGTCGTTCCCGACGTCCACTTTGTGAATAATTGGGAGCGCAACCGCCGGCGCATGACTGAACGTGGGTCGACTCTGGTTGAAAAGTTTTACACCGCACGCAGTCCTCAGATCCCGGGGATCATCGCCTCACCCAAGCTCGCCGAATTGTTATTACAAGGAGAGCAACCGAACGCAGCGGCATTTCTCGAAGCTGCAACTACGGGCGAAATGCCCGCGCCGTTTGCCATGAACTCACAGAAGCAGTTGCGCATAAAGATCGAAGAAGTCAAAGACCCAATCTGGACGCAAAACGTCGTTGCACTTTTTGAAGGCAGCGATCCTGTATTGAAGCAGGAATATATTGCGTTGGGCGCTCACTACGATCACGTCGGGGTGGGCGGCCAGGTCGGTGGAGACCGGATTTACAACGGTGCAGACGATGATGGGTCAGGCACGACGGCTTTGCTCGCAATTGCCGAAGCATTGGCGAAGAGTCCGACTCGACCGAAGCGTTCGATTCTATTCGTCTGGCACTCAGGCGAAGAAAAAGGACTTTGGGGGTCGCGCTACTTCGTCGAATACCCGACGGTCCGGCTTGATAAGATTGTGGCCCAGATCAACATCGACATGATCGGCCGCAGCAAAAAAGAAGGCGATATCAACCCGCGAAATCGTTCGCTTTCGGGGCCGCACGAGATTTATGTGATTGGTTCAAGAATGATGAGCACCGAGCTTGGTGACCTGGTCGAAAGCGTGAACAAAGGGTACCTGAACCTGAGTTACAACTATCTATACGATAACCCGGCCGATCCGAATCGGTTCTTCTACCGCAGCGATCATTACAACTATGCTCGCAAAGGTATTCCTATCGTCTTCTTCTTCGATGGAGAGCACGAAGACTATCATCAACCGAGCGATTCACCGGACAAGATTGACTATCAAAAGATGGAAAAGGTCACGCGTACGGTCTTCATGACTATGCTGGAGATTGCCAATCGGCCGGTGCGTTTGAAAGTTGATAAGCCACTGCCGGCAGTGATGATCAATGTGAATTAAGTCAGTACGACCCGCGGTAGCGGGTGGGTTGCCGTTATTATCACATCGTGAAATCAAGAGCCTCATCCTGCCGGTTCGGCAAGATGAGGCTCGATGAGTTAGGTTGATTGTGTTTACGCGTTAGTTAGGCCACGGAATACGCCTCCACCAATCATCGTTGTTGTTTGGATTACGTCGCCAGTCATCGTCACGTCTGCGTCGCCAATCGTCATCACGCCTTCCGTTATCGTAACCATACGATCCGTACGCGTTAGATATGGTATTCAGCTCACGCCTAATCTGTGACCAGAGCGATGACAAACGGCCGTTGCCATAGCGTCCAAAGCCGATCCGATCCAAATTGCGCGCATCTTGTAGTACTCGATGAGCCTCGTCTCGGCTGCGGTTCAAATCGCGTCCGTTGCCAAATCGCGACTTCAGATCGCCAACCGAATCACGGAATTGATGTGCCTCAGCATTAATCCGATCTTCGGATCTGCTGCCGTTTCGGCGGCTGCGATCGAGGGATCGATCGACTTCTTTTTCAAAATCCTTCGCGAGGCGATCGAGCCGGTGAATTGAATCGCGCAGGTAACGTGTATCGTAACGTCCGTAATCACGGTTTCGTCCATAATCGGGCCACTGTGCGGTTGCCACTACGGGGAAGCATAACGCGAGCAATGCCGCTGCAAAGATTGAAAAACTCAAAGTTCGTCGGCTGTTCATTTTCTTTAATCTCCTCATCAAATCCATCTTCAGTGCTGACCGCCGTAGTGGTGGTCTCGCCGGGGTTGAACGCCTGCTCTGGGGACTGCTGTGTTAGCTCAGCGTTACGCCGCGAGGGTTCTTGGCAAGCATCGTGCCGAATGGTCCATCACAGGCAAGTCATGTTGAAGATCAAAGGAAAATGAGGTTTTTTGAGCGGGTTAAGTCCGAGAGGGTTCGAAAAGGTGCAGCCTTGGCTCAAATGGTAGACGTTTGGATTTCCCCGTGTTCTCCGTGCCCTCCGTGGTGATCCTCTTCGAAAAATTACCACGGAGACACGGAGGACACTGAGAGCTTAATCATCCCCAACCAATAGATCGAGGTGCTTCTTCAGTCTCGCTTCATGAACCTCATGTTGCCGGCCATGCCTGTCTCGCACTATCCATCGCGGCGTGCCCTGAGACGTTTGAACCAGCTTCAACTCTTCGTTAGCTGACTTGAGACCGAAGTGTTTGATGTTTGCGCAAGCCAAGCCACCGCCACGAATGAAGCCATCTCTAGGAGCTCGTGGCCAACCAGCTTCCACTGACAACTTTCGTACGCGAACGCTAAACGTCAGTAGAGTTCCAACCATAGTGGCATTGCCGATGTGAAATCGATGTCCATCCTCTTTCGCAATCTGGATTGAGCCGCCTTTGCGGTTCGCTTCCGCGGCCAGTTGTTGAAATGTCGAGAGGAGCCACTTTATTCCAGTCTCCCGCAACAAATCGTTCGATTTGCGCAGCGCGACGTATTTGGCGATGTCCGTTCGCCCTTCTCGTCGCGCTCGCGCCTCTGCTTCTGCCAGCACAGAGGCCCATGCTTCGTTAAGTTCGCTCATGAATTACCGAACACAGAATTGCGGTTGAGTACCTGGTCAAAACCGACTCGCGGGAGCCGCGCGACGATGTTATCATGGCCAGCGAATTGTCCCCCATTCAATCAAATTCACTTCGGACTATGCACAATTCCCTTCGCAGATTGTTATCGACTCTGATTATTGCCGGTATTGTGTGTGGCATCGTTTACCTGGGCGGCACCTCACGCGCGCAGGAAAAGGTCAAATTGCCTGCGAGGATCGGTTACGTGAACGATTTTGCGGGCGTCGTTGATGAGAAAACGAAGCAGCGGCTGGAGACGATTCTCGATAATGTAAAGCAGCGAACGGGAATCGAATTCGATCTGGCGACGGTGCAAACTACAGGTAATCAGGACATCTTCGATTACTCGAGACGGCTTGCAGCAGATTGGAATTTGGGTGCTCCGAACAGTACGAAGAAAAGTCTGCTGCTGGTTGTCTCAGTCAACGAGCAGGCGGTCTTCACTCAGTTAAGCAGATCGGTCCAGCGACAGCTTCCCGAAGGCATTCTCGGGGATATGAGCCAACGCGTGCGCAGCCAACTCACCTCTGGCCAGTTTAGCCAGGGACTGACTGACGGCGTTAATTATTTTGTTGCTGCGTTGTCGCGGAAGCTAGGCTTTAATACGGAAGACATCGATCAAGTGCTGACGGCGAGTGTGACTTCGCCACCCGCAACAGACCCAACGCCAACTCAACAGCTTTCAACTGAGCCAACCGCAACACCGCAGCCCGCAACGGACCCAGCAGCAACTCCGCAGCCAACAACAGACCAACCGGCAACTCCTGCAGCAACACCTGACCCGACGCCAGTCGCAGAAGTCAGTCCGAGCCCTGATGCGCCGGCACCTGTGAAGACTGCGGGTGTTCAAGAAGAGTCTCCGCGCGTTTCAGTAGAACGACCAGAAGAGTCGCCCGCTGTTTCAACTCGTCGACCGGAGGATCGGAACAAAACAGAACGCGAGCTGGCCGACGAGGATGAATTGGAAGAAGTCGAGCTTACGCTTACCCTGCCGCTCGAGGAACGAGTAAAAAAACTGAAAGAGTTTCTTCAGGAGTACCCGAAGTCAAAGGCAAAACCGCGAGCGATTGAACTGTTAGTCAGCAGTTATGCGGCTATTGGCGATCGGAAGCTTCAGGATGGCGACAATCGCGGTGGGATTGAGCAACTCATGCTGGCCATCAACGAGGCTCCCGTCGACATCTCAGACAAATTGTTCTCGGGCGTGATCGCCCAAATTCCGCTCAACCTTTATGTACGAGGGCATACGGTCGAGGCAGTCGATGCCGCGAGGGCTCTCGAAAATAAATTCGGTGCGGACGCTAAACGATTACTGACCATCGCTCGTTTTTATTTGCGACTCGAGCTTGGCAACGATGCAACGAGGATCTCTACGCAAGCAGTTAAGCTGGCGCCTGAGTCCGCCGAAGCGCATCAGACTCTCGCTCTCGCTTTACACATCTCTCTTCGGTTGGACGAGGCGTCGGCTGAATATCAACGCGCGCTTGACCTCGATCCGAATATCAAAGGAACGCGACGCAGCCTCGCCGATCTTTATCGCGCTGCCGGCAAAGCTGAGGAAGCGCTGAACCTTTATCGCTCCCAGCTGGCAGTTGAGCCCAACGACAAAGCTGCGCGGGCAGGCGTCGTTTTTTCTTTGCTGGAGTTGTCGCGAACAGATGAAGCTGAGAAGGAGCTCGCCGCAGCTTTGAATGAAGATCCTCGCAATCTGGCTTTGCTTACCGGCGCGGCTTACTGGTTTGCAGCGCACAACAACTCCGAACGCGCGCTCGAGCTCGGCCGCAAGGCTGTTGAGGTCGAGCCACGATACACGTGGTCACAAATAGCTTTAGCGCGAGCGTTGATCGGTCAAAAAAAGCCGCTCGAAGCCGAACGCGCAATCAGGTTTGCCCGGCAATATGGAAAATTTCCTACGCTCGAGTACGAGCTCGCGAGCGCTCTCGCCGCGGCTGGTCTTTATGGCGAAGCCGCAGAGGTGTTGTCGCAGACGTTCTCTCTTAACGATGGGTCGATTGAAGTTCGTCTTGCAGGGGGAATCCTGGCTCGCGAGTCAGATTTTATGAAACTACTCGCTGCCGAACGTCAAGCCGGTCTTTTTCAGTTTGCAGCGGCGGATAACACTCACAACGCGGCAATGCTTAAGGCTCTGATGGCCTTGGTTGCTGCGACCACTCAACCGAACGAAGGCAAATTTGACGAGGCTGCGGCGGCCGTAGCCGCGAAAGAGTTCGCATCCGGGCCAGACGAGATGCGTGTTTATCGACAGCTGTACGCTGCAAACCGGCTGGTGGAAAAAGGTATCGCATTGCCCACTGCGTATGAGCTTACCGAAGCAGCCAGGAGTAGCGTTGATGAAGCTCTCATGGTGCCCGTGTTGACGGTGGCAGTTCAAGCTGAAGAGTATCGCGACCTGCGCGCGCGTGTGCTCGCACAAGGTGGCACGCCTGAGATTGCTGAGGCTCCACGCGATGTGATGTCCAACATTCTTCGTGGGCGCATCGAGGACATCGCCGGCTGGGCCTTGTTCCAACAGAACAAGACGAGCGAAGCGCTGGTGCATCTCAAGCGTGCGGCGAACATCCTGCCGGAAGGCACACCAGCGTCCCGCACAGCGCTGTGGCATGTGGGCGCGGCACTGGTTCAGGAAGATCAAAAGGAAGAAGCACTCGCCTATTACATCAAGAGCTACAACTCTGGAGAGCCTGATGCCGGACGCAAGGCGGTGATAGAACAGCTTTATCAAAAGACATATGGCTCACTCGATGGTTTGAGCGAACGAGGTGGAGGTCAACTGGTCGCTGCGAATATTGCTCCGATCTCAATTGATAAACCTGCGGCAGGCGAAACTCCGTCACCGTCACCTGAAGCAGTCAGTTCTCCGTCAGCTCCTGAATCGTCGGCTTCGCCGGCTACTCCGGTTTCGCCATCCGAGTCGCAACCTTCTCCTTCACCGGAACGTGCAGCCGCGACGGCTGAAGCAACGCCGCAAACCAACACTTCACGCGCATCGTCAGACGGCTTCCCCGGAACACTCCTGCCAAAGACAGTGAAGCTCACAGGCAAGATTAGGGACGCCAACAATATTCCCGTACCGAACGTCGTCGTAGTCCTGATTAGCCCGCGAGGAACGGTTCTGGCTACCACCACGAATAGTGAAGGAATCTATTCATTTGTTATAGCGCCGTCGCTGCAAAATTACCGGATCATACCGTCCAAGGATGGATACACGTTCGCGCCGATCGACAAGGTACTGCCCGGATTCACGGAAGATCAGAAAGATATCGATTTCATCGGTACTTCCAGCAGCTCGCCCTAGCTCCGAGGGCCAATCCAGCCAACCGGCTGGGGCTTATAGCCATCAAAAGCCAGTCTGCCCTAAAAAGCCTCTCGCGCTAGCTGCCGGACTTATCGGACCGGGCAAGGGCGGCTATAATTCGTGGAATCCAGACAAGACAGAACAATGATTAAACCGTCACGCTCTCTTTCCGTTATTTTTGTACTGATCGCGCTTGTAGCCAGTATCGCCACCGCCAGCGCTCAGCAACCAGCACCTCAGCCGGCGGGCGCACGTTTCGACATAACCAACTATCGCATCGAGGCCCAGTTGATTCCGGAGACGCATATGCTGCGAGCCGGAGCTGACGTCATGCTGGTTCCGCTCGAGCCCACGCGCTCCCTTGTTTTCGAGCTAAATGGATCGCTTAAAGTTGAAAGTGTCGAACTAGGTGGCAAGCCATTGACCGGTGTGGTTCAGGACGCCGTCGGCGTGGGTGCTCTCGGTCCCAATGTGCGAGTAGATCTCGGTCAGATTGTTCCTGGAAACCAGCCTATCACACTGCGATTTCGCTGGAGCGGAGCACTCGTGTCGCCAGAGGGTGGTCCATTGGCGACCAAACGGTTAGCCTATGTTGGCCAGGAAGGCTCTTATTTGATGTATGCCTCACGCTGGTTTCCTTTTCATGATTATGCTGCCGACCGGGCTACGTCTGACATAACGATCATTGTTCCCACCGGTATTCAGGTCGCGGGCACCAGCGATGATCCGGTGGTTGCTCAACCTTCGCCGAAAGAAGGCGCGACGCGCTATCGATTTGTTCACCGGCAACCGGTGCTGGTCGGCAACTTCGTGGCAGGCCAATACATAAACAAGAACCTCCGGTTCCGTGATTATGAGATTCAGTTTTTTGCAAAGCCGGGCAGCGAAGGTCGAATCGACAGCTATGGGGAACTGATGGGCCATGTGCTGGAGTTTTATACGAACCAGTACGGTGCGCCGTTGTTTGGAAAGCGATTGGTGGTGGCCCAGGTTGATGACGAAACGCTCGATACCTACTCGGGCTCGGGCATAATCTTTTTGGGTTCGAGGATGTTCGACACCACTCGGCCTATTCCCGAAGAAAGACTGCAACGTGAAGTTGCTTACCAGTGGTGGGGCCAAACAGTCGGCTTGAGGTCGTTCGACGACGCGTGGCTTTCGCAAGGCCTGGCCGAGTGGAGTGCGTTCGCCTTTCGCGAGTCAAGCTTAAGCGCCGGCGCACTTGACCTGGCACAACGCGAAGAACAAGAGCGCGCTTTGACGTTCGAACAGACGGCATCGATTGCGCGCGCGCCAAGTGCACTGGACGATCAGTCTGCGGCGTACCAGTCAATCGTTTTCTATAAAGGCGCCATGGTGTTTCGCATGCTGCGCGAGACGATTGGCAAAGAAAAGTTTGATGCGTTGTTGCGCGAATTTCTCCAGCAGTATCGCGGCAAGAATGCCTCGATCGACGATTTCGAGAAGCTCACTACGCAGGCGGCGGCCGAAAGCATGCGGTACTTTTTCGCGCAGTGGATTGAGGGCACGGGCGTTCCTGAGTTCACCGTCGAATATCAGATCATTCGTACTCGCGGCGGAAAGTTCCGTGCTAGAGGGACGGTAAAACAAAATCTCGAAACACTACGGATGCCGGTGCAGTTGATGCTGCGTTCGGAAGGCGATAGTCAGACAACGACTCTCAAGCTCGAAGGTCGCAGCGAAGACTTTGATTTCGAATCGAATGGTCAGCCGCTCGAGATTGTCGTCGATCCGAATTATCGCATTCTGCGCATGTCTGATGAGCTGCGGATTTCAATTATCGCACGACGGGCGATCGAGCAAATGAAAGAGGGTCTCTACGCCGAGGCTCAGCAGCAGTTTGAAGCCGCGCTGAAGATGGACCGTTCAAACTCCTGGGTCTATTACAACCTGGGACTGCTTTTCCTCGAGCAGCGTAACTGGGCTCAGGCGCTGGACAATTTCGACGCAGCACTTAACGGCACGTTGAAGCCGTCTTGGATTGAAGTTTGGGCGCGTATCAAGCGGGGCAATGCTTACGATGCGCGTGGTGAGCGGAACCGTGCGGTGGCGGAATACAATAAGGCGCTTCAGTCCGGGATTAACTACGACAATGCTCAGGCTGTGGCGAAGAAGTACCTTGCGACACCGTTCGATCCGAAGGCTGCTCAGACTGCTGAAGCAGCCACCAGCCCCGGCCAGTAAGAATTTTCAACCGGACACTATTGGTCCTAATAGGACTTATTTGTCCTATAGGACCTATTCTTTTGTTCTGCGATCGTAGGGTGCCGCGTAACGCGGAACTTCAATCTCAGGGTTCAGTCTAAGATCAGGAACCGGCGCTCCAGCCACCAAAGATAGCGGAATAACTCCTGCCCAAATCGGAAGCTCATAATCCTCTTCGTCGTCGAGCGGGGGGCCGGTTCGCACTTTCGCTGAGGCCTCTTCGAGCGGCAACGACAACACAGTCGTGGCTCGCATTTCCTCCTCCGTTGGTTGCCGCACTTCGTCCCACCTGCCGCGAATCATGTGCTCAGAGAACGCTCGGAGCGCCGAAAGTTTCGCTTGCGGGTCATCAACCAACCTCGCATTCCCAAAGATCACAACCGAACGGTAGTTCATCGAATGGTGAAATGCTGATCGCGCGAGCACCAGACCATCCAGCAGCGTCACAGTAACGCAAGCTTCAACGCCGCGATGTAACGTGCGTAGCATTCGACTCGCCTGAGATCCGTGAATGTACAATTGATCGTCTACGCGAGCGTATCCAGTCGGAATTACGTACGGGCGACCTTCGACTGCGAACCCAACGTGACAAATCAATCCTTCATCGAGAATTCGGTAGACAAGGTCGCGATCGTAAACACCCCTGGCGGGAAGCCGTTTGAGTTTAGTGCGTTCGGTTTGCTCAAAAGTTTTCATGGCGTTACCCACCCGCTACCGCGGGTGGTACTGAGTTTCATCTGGCATCGTTGTCACACGGCGACGATTGAGATTTTATGTTGATTAGCACGAGCGAGCGTCTCGTCGCGATCCAACAAAAGAGTTTTCCCTGCCGAGATACAAAGACAGGTAGCACCTGCTTCGACCATCGTCTCGATTGTCGAGACACCGACGACCGGGACATCGAAACGCATGTCCTGTCCCGGCTTCGCCAACTTGACTACCGTAAGCCGGCCGCCGCTGGTGTTCGGACGGCGCCCCCGCATGAGATTGGAAAGAACTGACCGGCTCTGCGTAAGTTCACCCGCCCGCCGGATCGTCGCGTCCGTGCCTTCCATGGCCTCGATGGCAACGCAAGCCTTGCCTCTAACGACTATTGTTTGCCCCAGATCGAGCTTGGCCACCTCTTGTGCAATCTCCAGAGCGTATTGAATATCTTCCCGCTCGTGGGGACGCGGCTCGCGCTCGGTGAGCGTTCCGGTGGCCGGAAGATAATCCTGAAGAAAATGGGTGGAATCAATTAACTCGATTCCTTCGCTATTCAATTCGTCGGCGACGGCACCAATGAGTGAGTCGGTGTTGCGACGAGGCAGCTTCAGCAGGAGCTTCAACATGCGAGCGTCAGGAACGGCACGGCTAAAGATCTGAACATGCTTAACCTGACCGGCCATGATTGCTTTTTCGACGCCCTCGCTTTTGAAAAAGCGAATCATCTTTCCCAGTTGGCCGATGCCGACCCACTGGATGCGTTCGGCGATCCGCTCGATTTCCTCGTCCGTTTCTTCGCGGATTGCGACGACGGAGAAATTGGCGCCCGCACGCCGGGCACCCTCGAGCACCATGAATGGGAATTTACCGTTACCGGCAATCAATCCATAACGCATGAGCTAACTTGCCTAAGACACGGAGAAGGGGAGACGGGGAGACACGGCGATCCCCCGCGTCTCCCCGTCCCCTGTCTCCGCTTCCACCCGTTATTCCCTTCACCTCACTTTATTACGCCGCGTTCTGATGTTTCGATGAAGTGAACCAGTTCGTCAACCTCGCCGACGTTCGTTATTTCTTCTCGAATCCGTTGCAAGGCTTGAGTCGTATTCAATTTTGAGGAGAGCAGCAAATGAAAGGCGTGATGTAGCCACTTAATCGTCTCGCGCGGATAACGACGACGCTTCATACCAGTCGTGTTCAACCCATAACAGCGGGCATGATTGCCAACCGTCAGCGCAAACGGTAGCGCGTCCTTTACGACGACCGAGTAACCACCAACGTAAGCCTCTCGACCTATACGGCAAAATTGATGTACGCCTGAGTACGCCCCGATGTTCGCGCCGTCTTCGATTGTGACGTGTCCGGCCAGAGTCGCGGCATTAGCCATGATGACTCCGTTACCAATCTTACAGTCGTGAGCGATATGCGCCTGCGCCATGATCAGGCAGTCGTCTCCGATTTGCGTCAGCATTCCACCGCCCTTACTGCCGCGATGGATCGTTACGAACTCTCGAATCTGATTACGTCGGCCAATGCGAGTCTCCGCAGGTTCCCCCTTGTACTTTAGATCCTGCGGAGCGAGACCAATCGAGACAAACGGGAAGACGTGAGAACCGGCGCCGATCGTTGTCCGGCCGTCGACGACGCAATGGGAATCGAGTCGAACCTCCTCGCCGAGCTCAACCTCCGCGCCTATTGTCGTATATGGGCCGATGTAACAGTCGCGGCCAATGCGCGCGCCGGCGGCGACCACGGCAGTCGGATGAATGTTAGCGGTATCAGTGGCGATAGCCATATCAATCAACAGGGGAAAAGGGGAACGGGGAAAGAGGACAATTATTCTCCTGTTTTCCTGTTCCCCGGTTACCCTTTCCTTGTACGTTCATCGGGCGGCGTCACGCTCCGCGACAATGCTCATGATATCTGCGTCTGCTGCGAGCTGCCCTTCAACCTTTGCTTCTCCTCGCATTCGTTGCACGCGCGAGCCAATTCGGACTGCGGTTACTTCCAATATCAAAGTGTCCCCCGGCACGACCGGGCGCCGAAACCTTGCCTCTTTGATGCCGGTGAACAGAACGAGTTTTTGATCGCGATCCTCGATTTCACGCAATGCGAGCACGGCCCCTACCTGGGCCAGCGCTTCCACGACCAGCACTCCAGGCATGACCGGCGCGCCGGGAAAATGTCCCTGGAAGAACGGCTCATTAATGCTTACTTGCTTGACACCCACGATTCGCTCGCGCGGCACCAATTCGATGATTCGATCGACCAGCAGAAACGGGTAACGGTGTGGCAGCAGCTTTTGAATCGCTTGCGAATCGAGAATAGTTTCCATAACTGGTAGGCTAAACATCAAAGAGACGCGGGACGCGGAACAGTGCCCCGCATCTCCGCGTCTGAAATGTCGTGCCGCGAAGAAAGAAAGCTATTGTGGAGGCGTTACTGATGCGGCGGTCGCCGGGTTCTTGCTATTAAACTCGTTAATGAAAGCGCGGGTGACATCGATGCTTTCAGAAGCATAAACGACAGGCACCTGGCTAGCATCGATGATCACAGTAATTCCACGCTGTTTCGCAAAAGCCTCAAGCGCTTTGCCAATCTCCAGCTGAAGCGGTTGGAATATTTCCTGGCGCCGGCGATTGTACGCAGCCTGCGCGTCCTCACCTTTGCGTTGAAAGTCCTTCTTCAACTGCTCGAGATCGTCGACCTTTCGCTGCAAGGCTCCCGGGTCAGCCACACTCTTGGTCTTCTCGATATCGTCACTGAGTGTCTGAACTTTTGTTTGAATTCCCTGCAATTCAGTCTGGCGCGGCTGAAACTCGCGGTTCAAAGTGTTCAGCAGCGTGTTGAATTTAGCGATGCCCGTTTTCGGATCCATAAACAAGTCGGACTGAATAAGCGCAATCTTGCTGTCGGGTACCGAGGCGCTGGTTTGTTGCGGCGCGGCCGTTTGAGGTGAAGTCGCCGGCGTTGTAGCCGGTTTCGTTTGGGCCAACGCGGGCGAAACAGCGAGAGCCGCTAAAAAAGCGATGGCGGCAATAAAACGATCTATCTTCATAACTTTCTTTGTAACGCTCCTTAAGTAAAGGCGGCTTAGTATTTACGCCACCGCCATGTTTAGCCTCGAATGATTAAAACGTTCGTCCGACGCTGAAACGGATAACTCGCTTTTTCTCGTTAAAGAAGAACGGGAATCCATCAATGACCTGGTTCGCTCTTGCATTCGGATTATAAGCAAAGATCAGCCTAAACGGCACGTTCAGAACGGGCACCTGAACGCGCACCTCCATACCTAGACTGCTCCGGAAATCTCCCAGTTTGGCAAACAAGCTTTGTGACAAGCGCACGGCGGTGTTGGTTTGGGCCTGACCGCGCAAGAAAACGGGTTGAAACCCGTGTGGTAGTCCCGTGATCGGATTGATATCGCCGGTCTGCGCGTTTTCGAGCTCAGCCTGAGTCACAATTCGATTATCGCGAGCGACGAGTGCTCCAAAGAGCGCGTGAGCTGCCAGGTTCTCGTTCTTGCACAGCGCCAGCGTACTCAAGCTGACGCGAAGGAACTGGTTAAAGCGTGGGCACGGGATGAAACCCACCGTCTGCAGGAACGGCTGGTCATCCAGGAAGTTACTGTTGAAAAACTGATCTCCCTTTGACCGCAGGTTGAAAGCCGTACCGATATCGGCGAAAGCCGCAAGGCTCAGAGTGTTGCCGACGACGGGAATGCGATATTCAAAGTTTCCGAGTAGCTGCGTATCGCCGCCGATTGATGTGAACGACCGGGGTAGCGAGGCCACGTTGCTGCCGGAGATCCCGGTAAATACGCCGATGTTCGCAGCTTCGGGTGGCAGGCCCTCGATCTCCACTGGGTCCCCAAAAGCATTTTGGGCGAATATTACGTTGCGCGAAGTAATAAACGTATCGAGCGGCGCAATCGGGCTAATCGAGCGCACGTTGTAACCGCGGATAGTGAATTCATCGCCGAGAAAGAAGCGTTCAAAGATCGGAACACCATCGACGAACGCCAACGAGTTCGAGTTCCGAACCTTACTCGTGGTGGCAAAGCTTCCTACCGTTCCGGCGATGATGCGGAATCCGAAGACCTCGGGGTGTTCGGATCTCTTACGACGCATCGCGAAAAATTGAGTGTAAGAGAGTGTCGGCTGGTAAGTGCGAACGTCGCCTCCCAACCCGGCCAAAGCCAGCGCGACCGAAACCTCTCGTCCACTCGTCGGGTCGATGCTCGCGTTGCGCGTATCGTAGCTGAAGCTAACTGTACCGCGGCTGGTAATGATGTTCGGCTGAGCATAGACGACGGGGATGAACTGGGTTGGGTTGTTTGGATCCTGGTTGACCTCGGGGTCAGTAACGCTCGAGCGCGAGAACTGATAAGAGGCTCCAACGCGCGAAAACTGTGTAAAGCGCCGCTTCCGATAAAACTCTGAGAGTGGCGCGCTCGCGAAAATAGAACCGCCATACGAGGTACGAGTAAACAGGTTCTCTTCACTGACGTTCAGAAAGTCGATGGCTGAACCTGTCAGGCCTTGTTGAGCATTGATGTTCTGCGAAAGAAACGTGCCTTCACCAAAGAACTTCTGTGTGAAAGCAAAGATGGAGAATCCAGCGGAGATGGGCCGGTTCCTGATGTACGGCTCGGTAAACGAAAACTGAAACGATCTTTGCCGGTTGCCGGCGGCAAGCTGAATCGAAAGGATCTCGCCGCGACCGAGCAGGTTGTTCGTCGAATACTCGAGTCCGAAGAATGATCCGCCGATACCTGAGATGCCACCATTGAACGAGATCTGCTGGCGACCGCGCTCCGTAACTTTCAAATTGATATCGACCGTGGCTTCTTCGTCATTAGTTCGAAAGTCGGCGTCCTTGTCCTTGTCGATGGGTTCGAAGTAGCCGCTCTGATTCAGTTTGATAACTGAATACTCCCAAGCCGTCTGGTTGTAGATGTCACCTTCGTTAATCAGCACTTCCCGGCGCAGCACGTTGTCTCGGGTAAACGTATTGCCGAGAAACTCGAGGCGTCGCAGCGTAAACTGTTTTCCTTCCTCGATCGTGATGGTGAAGTCGACAATGCCTTCCTCGGGATTCTGTGGATTGTCTTTAAAGGTTGGGCTCGGCTCGGCCGTGTATTCAATGAAACCCTGTGAGCCGTAGACCTTCTTCAAATTCTCAAACAGTGCCTTGCCGATTTTCTCGCCGTTCGCAACGTCACCTTTGTTCAGACCGATGACTGAGCGAATCTGGTCTTCTGAATAAATCGAGTTGCCCTCAATCTTCATTTCTCCGATCCGGTAGATCTTGCCTTCCACGATCGGAACCGTCACTCGAAGACCTTCGTCTACGGAAGAAAGAAACGGCAAGGGAAGGATCGGGAAACCCGTGCGGCGTCGCCCAACACCTTCGACTCGCGGCTCGCCGTGGCGCGCCTGAAGATAGCCCTTGGAGCGCATGTAGTTGTCGACCAACCGCAGGTCAACGTCCAGTTTCTCGCGATCGAGGATGTCCTGGCCACGGAAACGAGAAATCAGGCCAGCCTCCTTCACGTACTTCATCGAGCCACGAAGGCTGCCGTCACTAAAAACCTGATTGCCTTCGAATTGAATGTCGACCACGCGTACGCGATCGCCTTCGTCGATCTCGAACGTTAGAGCTGTTGATGTTGCGGAAACTTCGTCCCGACGCTCTTCGATGGTGGCGTTCGGGTGGCCTCGCGCAGCCAATAACTCCTTCAATACGCGAATGGCGTTTCTCACCTTCACCGGGTCATAGATGCTCTCTTTCGAAACACCCACACGGCGTTCACGGAAAGCCTTGAGCACATCCGACTCGGCGACACTGCTTAATCCTTCAAACTGAAGATCGCGAATAATTGGCAGCTCTCGGACTTCGAATATGACGTTTACTCCACCCCGAGCGCCTTCTTCGGTTAGGACGCGCGTGGCCGTCTTATCAAAAAACCCGAGCGCCAGGATTGCCTGCAAATCTCTTTGCACCTGCTGTTCGTTGAAAGGATCGCCCGCACGTGTCTGCACGTAATACAGAATGTCGTCCTCACGCAGACGACGATTACCCGTAATATCTACGGACTCGACGAGGCGTTGGCTTTGTTGGGCATGTGCTTTTTCCGGCGTGAAGAGCAAGGAAGCCAGGGAGCAAATGGCGCTCATGAAGATGAGCAAAAGCGCGCGAAATGAGTGCATTGACGCCGATTCCCTCAGTGGTTCTTATCGGATCTCAGATACTTCGGGGAGCCTTATGAGTGATTAAACTATCGTTTCTTGAAATAAAGGCAAAACAGCATCGCGGCACCAGCCGAGCATACCTTGATAACTGGAACCCTTGGATTCCAGAGGGTTACTGTCTCGTTGCCATAAAATTCCCGCAAAGTGGCGCATTATAACGGCAAAAAGTCCAAAGTCCAAAGTAACAGTTTGAATACGCCGTAGCCGTTGCGTAATTCCAGCCCCAGTTTGGAATACGCCGTAGGCGTTGCGTAATTCCAGCCCAGCGTTGCTTTGAAACCCTGGGAAGAACGGTCCGCGTCGTTTTCGTCGCAACCCTGACAGGGTTGCGTGGGTCTCAAATATTGGTTCCTTCTTTCCCAGGGTTGCCAAAGGCAACCCTAGGCTCAGTTAGCGAACGCCTTCGGCGTTCTTCAACTGACCAGCATAGTGCGGCTTTTTTAGGTTTTTGGAAGGTTAATGGATTAGGAGGACGTCGTCGGCGGTCTCGACGCCTATCGGCCGGTGACTCAGTTCATCACCAGCGACATAGACCTCGATGAGGGTCGCGCCACCGAGTTCGCCCTGAATCATTGCCTCCGAAAGTGGGTCTTCGACATGTTTTTGCAAGGCCCGGCGCAGGGGTCGAGCTCCGTACGAGCGATCGGCACAGGTCTTGGCGACAATCCAGCGTTTTGCTTCGTCCGTCAGTCTCACTTCGAGGCCGTGACGAGCCATGGTCTTGTTGATCTGGTCGACCTGTAATTGGACTACTTCCAATAACTCTGCGTCGAGCAGTTGATCAAAGATGATGATCTCATCGAGCCTGTTAATGAATTCGGGATTGAAGGTTTGTCGCACCTGCGACATCACCATTTCTTCCACTTTTTGACGCGACGCTTCTGCTGTGCCCTGGAAGCCCAGCGTACCCTTCTTTTGAATGAAGCGAGCGCCGATATTGGAAGTCATGATGATGATGGCATTCTTGAAGTCGATGGCATTTCCGAGTGCGTCCGTGAGCAGGCCATCCTCAAACACCTGGAGCAGGATGTTGAAGACGTCCGGGTGGGCCTTCTCGATCTCGTCAAACAGCAGGACGGAATACGGAGCACGCTTGATGCGCTCCGTCAGCTGCCCGCCTTCCTCATGCCCTACATAACCCGGCGGAGAGCCAATTAGTTTGGAGACTGAGTGCTTCTCCATGAACTCCGACATATCGAACCGGATCATCGAACGCTCGCTGCCGAAGAGGAACTGAGCGAGAGATCGCGCGACTTCGGTCTTTCCTACTCCGGTCGGTCCAAGGAAGAGAAACGAACCTACCGGTCGCAGCGGATTCTTCAAGCCGGCGCGCGAGCGCCGAATTGCTCGAGCTAGCGCCGAGATAGCCGGACGTTGAGAAACAACGCGCCGGTGCAACTCGCTTTCGATTCGCAGCAGCTTGCGGCCTTCTTCTTCTTTGAGCGAAGTTACGGGAATGCCGGTCCAACGCGCGATGACTTCTTCTACGTCGTCGCGCGTGACCTCGGCTGCGACTAACGCATCCTCGTTTGTCTCACGCACGCTGAGATCGTCGTCGTAAGAACGAGCCCATTCCGAAATCTGATTCCAGTCCGCCAAATTTTCCTGATCGCGCCGGACTCTGAGCTTCACCCGCGCGCCGGCTTCATCGATCACGTCAATGGCTTTGTCAGGGAGAAATCGATCCGGAATGTAACGGTGCGATTGATAAACGGCAGCTTCGAGAGCGTCGGTTGTGTAACGTACCTGGTGAAAACTTTCATAACGCTCCCGCACGCCATCGAGAATCGCAACCGCTTCTTCTTCCGACGGTGGTGGTACTTTCACTGCCTGAAAGCGTCGCTCAAGCGAGCGATCCTTCTCGATTGACTTACGAAACTCGGCAGGAGTAGTTGCGCCGATGCATTGAATCTCACCGCGCGACAATGCAGGTTTCAATATGTTAGCCGCATCCAAAGAGCCTTCCGCTGATCCGGCGCCAACCAGTGTGTGCAGCTCGTCGATGAAAACAATGTACTGCGGATTCTCGATCAGCTCGCGCATGATCTGTTTCAACCGCTCTTCGAACTGTCCGCGATATTTCGTACCGGCGACGATGAGCGACAGATCCAGCGACAGAATTCTCTTGTTCTCGAGGAAGGATGGCACGTCGCCGCGCACGATACGTTGAGCAAGCCCTTCGACAATCGCGGTCTTACCTACACCTGGCTCGCCGATAAGGACCGGATTATTCTTCGTACGCCGGCAGAGTATTTGAACTACGCGTTCAATCTCAGACTCGCGACCGATCAACGGATCGAGCTTGTCGTTGGCTGCGTCGTCAGTCAGGTCGCGTGAAAACTCGACCAGGTGTGGAGTGTCTTTCTTTTGCGAGCTCCGTGTGTCGGCTCCGGACTGGCGAGCAATCTCATCGCGGACGGCGTTGAGCCGCAAACCTCGTTCGTAAAGTATTTCGGCGGCCATGGAACGCTCTTCGCGCAACAGTCCGAGCAGCAGGTGCTCTGTGCCGATATGCCTATTCTGTAGTCGATCGCTTTCTTCGTGAGCGTAGGCGAGAACTCGTTTCGTTTCCGGCGCCAGCGGCAATTCGACCGAAGTCGAGATCTTTTCTCTTAATAATGTTCGACCCTCGATCTCTTTGCGGATGGATTCAATGGAAACTTGAGCTCGAGGAAAGAAGCGGCCGGTCAGGGTCTTGTCTTCACGCATCAACCCCAACAAGAGGTGCTCCGGTTCAATCGCAGGAGCTCCGAATTGGGATGCCTCATAGCGCGCGAAAAAAATCACACGGCGCGCTTTTTCGGTGTAGCGTTCGAACATTAGACTCGGCTAACAATCCTTCTAAAGAATTACCATGCCGGGCGGAAGTAAGAACCCGCCCGGCACTTGGCGCATTATAACCTATGACGGAAGAGGCAAGAAATCATTGTCTGGTTTCAAACTTAATAAAACTATTAACAGGATGCCTATTTCAGACCTTCTCGTGTTTTGCCGTCGGTCAAAACGAGTATACGGTCGCATAGGTAGGCGAGTTCTTGATTGTGAGTGGCTATGATGACGGTCGCGCCACTGCTTTTGGCATAACCTGTCAGAATCTTGCCGATTTCTAACGCTAAATTGGAATCCAGGTTTCCCGTAGGCTCATCAGCTAAAACGAGTGAAGGGCTGGTAATCAGGGCTCGACACACTGCAACTCTTTGTTGCTCGCCTCCGGAAAGGTGGGTTACCGGGTGGCGCATGCGTTCGCCAATAGCCATAGTTTGCAAAAGTTGCGACGCCCGTTTTATCGCGTCGTCCCAACTGACGCGAGCGATTGCCAGCGGCAGCGCGACATTCTCGAGAGCGGTTAGATCAGCCAGCAGATGATGAAACTGAAACAGGAAACCCACCCGGGATTGACGAAAAGCGGCGAGTGACTTCTCAGTGGCTTTATCAATTTCAAATTCTCCCATTGCAATTTTTCCGTGATCAGGCTTCTCGAGACCACCCAGCAGATTCAAAAGCGTCGTTTTGCCGGCTCCCGAAGCGCCCGTGACGGCAAGTGCCTCACCCGGCTCGGCTGAAAAAGAAACTCCGCGCAGCACCTCGAGTCTTTCGCCGGTCGGCGATGTAAAATTTTTGCGCAGATCGGCGACCCTAAGTCCAACGTCCAAAGTCCAATGTCCAACGTCTGAGTTGGGAGGGTTGGATTCTGAAATCGGACCTGGGACTTCAGACGTTGGACTTTGGACTTTGGACGTTGGACTAATTTTCATCACGGAGTATTTCTACGGGCCGCACGCGAGTCGCAGCTCGCGCAGGATAAATCGTTGCGGCGAGGCTCAGCAGAAACGCGGCGGTGGCTGCTAGTGCGACGTCGCTCGGCTGAGTATGGAACGGTACATTTGTGATCGAATAAACGTCGGCCGGCAAACTGACAAGTTGATAACGATTGCCCACGAAACACGCGAGCGCTCCCAGCAGTACGCCTGCAATCGCTCCTATCGCTCCGATGATCGCGCCTTCGATCATGAATATCATCATGATGCCTCGCGACGTTGCACCCAGGGTTCTGAGTACGCCGATGTCGTGCCGCCTGTCTACAACGACAAGAATGAGTGTGGTCGTTATGTTGAGCGACGCGATCAGAATGATTAACGCGATCACGACTGCACCCATCCGCCGCTCCAAAGCAAGAGCATTAAAGAGTGGACGATTAGTTTCTTCCCAATCGACAGTCGAGTACGTTGGACCAAGAGCAGTCCGAATGTTTGCAGCTATCTGTTTCGCTGTGTAAATGTCGGTCAGCTGCACGCTAATCACAGGTGCTGAGTCGCGTGCTTGAGAAAACTGCGAAACAGTATCAAGTGAGAGATAGATCCAGCTCGAGTCGTACTCAAAAAGTCCTGCACGAAAGATTCCGGCGATCCGCACCGATCGCTTCACAGGAGTCAGAGAAGAGAGCGATGCGTTGGCCGAGATGATCTCAGCCGTATCACCTACGTGAAGGCCAGTTCGATCGGCCAACTCCGCGCCTAAAAGAACCGCGGGTAGTTGAGTATTGACGTCGAACAAGGGAGCCACCGAACCGGCAATAACCCCGCCATCACTGAATGTTTGCGCCTCTTTGTCGATTCCGCGAAGCACCGCATAAGTCGAGCCGCGTGGTCCAATCAACACGGCGCCTTCGTAGCTCGTGCCGGCGGCATTTACAACGCCTGCGATTCCCTTAATCCTGGTCGAGAGCTCCCGGTAATCTGTTATCGGCTGGCCGTCAGCTCGCATGACGTTAATGTGTGACGTACCACTCAAGATCTTTTCCCGCATCTCGTCACGAAAGCCGTTCGCTAAAGCGAGCGCTGCAACCAATGCTGCAACGCCAACGCAGATCCCGAGGATGGCTACGGCCGTCGTGACGCGCGCGAGCCTACGCTTGCGGCGCGACCGGAGATAGCGCAGGGCGAGAAATAGTTCGTACGGCATGAAGATTAATTCATTTGGTTTCTAAGCGCGACCAGGAGGGCACTTGATCGTGTCTGCAGGCCGGTTCTCCGGCAACAAACGGCTCAACGCGGGTTCATCACCGGCGGACTGATCGGAAGCAGGCCTGATCTCGTAGATGGTATCCGTCACGCGCCGGAACCGAAATCTCTTTTCCAAATCGACGATGATCGGGATCTCTTCGCGCTGCCATCCGCAAGGCGGCCACCAGCGTGGATCCGTATCCACGAAAACGCGCCGGGCCCCGTTCAGATACTTTTCAATCACAGGAATCACATTGGCGTCTCCCGGCCATCCACCTCCGGTGCCGATTGTTTCCCATTTTCCCATTCCTATCGCCTTCCAGTAGATCACGGCGATGGTTTGCGACCCCGAGATCATCACTGCATCGGGTGGGACTTTCATCAGCTCGCGCCGATATTCCTTGCTCATCGCTCGTCTTGCCATGAACTGCTCAGTGACTGGCTCCATCACGATGACGAAGCTCGCGGCCAGCACGAGGAGCAAAGTCACACAAGTTACGAAAGCGAGTTGCGCTGAGCCAAGAACGCGCGCTAATCCGCGGATTACGTATTCTGCAGAAAGCGGCGCGAGCGCGGGTAAACCAGTCAGAAAGTAACGCCAGTTAACTGTGGTGCTGTAGTTGAAAAACAGCATCAAGTCCGCGACAAAACCCATCAAGCCCAGCAGCAGCAAGGGTGACAACCTTCGACGTCGCCACTCGCTAATCATTGCGAAGGGGAAAGCCATGAGAACTAGTGGCGCCGTGATGAAAAGGTATGTGACAAAGGGCGTTAAGTTGGAAATGCTAACAGGGTGGCGTGCTGATTCCTGACGCATCGACTCGCGCCAGCCAAACCAAACAAACCGGTAGTGCGAGTCAGTCACAAACCAATACCCAAACCAGGCAAAGCCGAGAACGACAAATACTCCCAATGAGAGTGCGACCAAACCCACTTCGCGTCGTTGTAACTTCCAACCTAACAGGAATGGAGCAAAGGCCAGCCACAGCACGTAAAAGCCCGCGGTCTCTCGAAGATTCATTCCCAAGCCAAGCAACGCCGCGCCAACCACAATGAGCGATCCACGATGTTGAGTGATTCCTTTGAGATGAAGGATCAACGCCGCCGTCACCAATAGCACTGACGGAACGTCAGTCATGACTTGACCGGCATAAAGTATGAATACCGGAGAGAAGACCAAGAACGACGCCGCGAGTGTGGCTGCATAAATCGACGTCGTCACGTACCGTGCAAGTATCCAGCACGCGATCACGGCAAGTGGCGCTTGCGCAAGCACCGTGTACTTGAAAATCAGGTAAGCATTCTCGGGCGGTATGCGAAACAGCGCATGGGCCACCTGATAAAGGAAATGATTACTGAAGATAAACAGGTTGCGGCCGAGGGCCATCGAGGAGGGATAGCCGGCCAGAGACAGTATCGTATAGTCGAACCCGTCCCAATCTCCGATGAAAGGATCGATGAAGTAGACTGAGAGAACTACCGAAAAGACCGCGGGCGGTAGCCACCACTTCCAAGCCGCCCAAAATGACAGCAGGCGCGTCGACTCGCCGTTTTCCTGAAGAAAATCAGCCGTTCTTGACGTGTTTGTCGCTAGCGGTGCTCGAATCAACGAGTTGAGTCTCAATCGACGCTTCCGGGCGTTTGACCATTTTCACTCGATTACCCTGCGCATTGTACTCAACTTCGTCCATGATGTTGTAGATAAGCAGGACGCCTCGGCCGGAGGTCTTGAAGAGGTTGGCGGGATCGCGGGGGTCTGGAATCTCCTGAATGTTAAAGCCGGTCCCTTCGTCTTCGATTGTAAAACTCGCTTCTTTGCAGGACAGGTCGGCAGTAACTCGCAAAAGCTTGGTGGGATCGTTCTTATTTCCATGCTTGACCGCGTTCACGAAAGCTTCGTCAAGAGCAATGAATAGATTCGACCGTTCGGGTTGGATCACGCCGAGCTGGGACACCCGCTCGAGCAGGTACTGCAAGACTCCGTTCATCAACGCCAGATCGCTAGGTAGTTCGAATTCGATCTTTTCATGAACCTGAGGCAGGATGGACGGGTCGTCCACGTAGCGCAGTTTGTAAGACAAAGTCTGCTCGACAATCTCGCGTAGTTCTGCCTGGTTATATGGCGCGCGCAGGTAATTGGCGGCGCCCATCTTGAATGCTTTGATTACGGGTGGCCTTGATTCGTCACATGCAACCGATCCGTCACAGGCGACTGGCACTAACAGGTGTTTTCGGTGCAAGTCGCTGATTGGCTGTCCGTTTGAGTTAGCGTCTTCTGTGAGGTCGCTAATGATGAGGTCAAACTGGTCGAGATCCTCGCGAGCCAGCGCCTGCTCTCGATCGCCCGTCACCACGACAGCGTGGCCCAAATCGCCAAGCACCTCTTCGAGTAAGGTGCGCAGCTCATCGTTATTGTCGACGATGAGAATCTTACGCATCTGCATCCGATTGCAATCTCACTGTCATGTCCGAGGAGAGAATTAAAGCGCGCGGCTGGCGCTTTCGACGTACTGTACGAAAATGTGTCAAGCCGCGTTCGAAATATATCAGAAGCCGGGAGAAGTGATAAGCTAGACCCCGCCTTTTTGGCTCCGATTCATGTCGAAGCGCGGAAGTTTTCTAACAACTTTGGAGTTTCTCTTCGCGCGCACCATCATTTCTGGCCTGGGACTTTTACCGCGGCGGGCGGCACTGGCTTTCGGCGTACTGCTGGGTCGTATTGCATATCACTTTCCCGGAGGCCTGAAGCGAGCGGGCGAGGTCAATCTCAAACTGGCTTTTCCGGAAAAGACCGAGGCCGAGCGCCTGCGACTTCTGCTGGGTTGTTTTGAAAGTCTTGGGCGGCTTCTGGGAGAGTTTAGTCAACTGCCCAGAGCCACTCCCGAAGGCCTCCGTCAATTAATCGAATACGATCCGGTCGGGCTGGCTCATTTGCGGGAGGCCGAAAAGAGTGGCCGGGGAATGATCTTTTTGACCGGACATCTAGGGTCGTGGGAAATGCTCAGCTTTGGTTGGTCGGCACTTGAGTACCCGATTAGCTTTTTGGTCCGTCCAATCGATAACCCGCGTATCGAGGAGATGATTGAAAGAATCAGGACTCGCTTTGGAAATCGACCGATTGATAAGAAGAATGCGGCACGTGAGTCGTTGCGAGTTTTGCGCGAGGGCGGGACGTTGGGCATTCTGTCGGACCTGAACACACATCCCCATGAAGGTGTTTTTGTGCCGTTTTTTGCGCGTCTGGCTTGCACCACTGCTGGAATTGCCACGCTGGCACTGAAGACGAATGCGATTGTGATTCCAACGTGCGCCGTGTGGGACAAGGAACGTAGCGCCTATTACTTTCACGGCGAGCCTCCGATTGAGCTCGTGCGGACCGGCGATCATAAGAAAGACGTTGAGCTGAATACCGCGCGGTTCGCTGCTGCCATGGAAAAAATGGTGAGGCTCTATCCGGATCAGTGGTTATGGATTCATAAACGTTGGAAGACGAGGCCGGCCGGTGAGCCAGAGATTTATGAGTAGGCAGGAGCAGGTGGCAGGAGCAGGCGTGCGACCCGCGCGCGACGCCGTGGAGCGCGCGTATGAGTTTGCGGAACTGACGGCCTATAGCTTCAAGGATCGGCTTCTCATCAGGCTTGCTGATCTGACTTTTTTCGTTTTGATCACGCTCATTGGACGAACGGTCCGGTTTGAAGTGGAAGGCTGGGAGAACTGGGAAGCTGCATCGGCTAACGGCAATCTCCCCATCATGGCTTTCTGGCACAACCGGATCTTCCTCGCGACTTATTATTTCCGGCAGCGCCGTATCGTCGTCATGACTTCACAGAGTTTTGACGGGGAATACATTGCGCGGTTTATTCAACGCTTCGGGTATGGCGCCGCGCGAGGCTCGAGTACGCGCGGCGGTACGGGTGCAATTGTCGAGATGGTTCGATTAATGCGAGCTGGTTGTCCCACGGGATTCAGTATCGATGGCCCGCGAGGCCCAAAGTACGTCGCCAAGATGGGCGCAGTGATGCTGGCAAAGAAGACGGGCCATCCGATCCTACCGTTTACCGTCACGGCTGCTCGTTATTGGTCGGTGAAAAAGAGTTGGGATCATCTTCAGGTGCCGCGGCCATTTACGAGGGCTCGCGTGGACATTGCGCCGTCGATTTACGTGCCGTCGGACGCCGATGAGGAAACACTCGCGACCAAGCTCAGTGAATTACAGCAAGCGTTAGATGAGCTGAATCAAAACGGGGAGTCCTGGCGCACCCACCACATTTAAAGGAACGTGAAGACTGATAATGCCAAGACCTTACCGGAGTGGGTATGTAGCTCTCATAGGGCGGCCGAATGCAGGCAAGTCAACGCTCCTCAACCGGCTCGTAGGCCAAAAGATCGCCGCCGTCTCAGATAAACCGCAGACCACCCGATTCCGAATTCAAGGCGTCACCACCAGACCTGACGGACAGATCGTCTTCGTTGACACACCCGGCGTTCACCGGCCCGGTTATGAAATGAATCGACGCATGATGTCCGCCGTCCAGGATGCTTTGCTGGGCGTCGACCTCGTTTGCATGATCCGCGACGCATCGGTCTCAACCGGTAAAGGGGATCGCTTTGTCCTCGAGTTGATTCAAAAGTCACGCAAGCCGGCAATCCTGATACTGAACAAGATTGATAAGGTATCCGATAAGCTGAAACTCCTGCCGATGATTGAGTGGTACCGCAAGGAATACGAGTGGCTGTCATATTTCCCCATCTCCGCGTTGAAAGGCAACATGCTTGACGCGCTGCAAAAGGAGATCATCAAGCATCTACCTCAAGCCGATCCGATCTTTGAAGAAGATGAACTGACCGATCAGTCAATGCGCACCCTGGTCGCTGAAATCGTTAGGGAAAAGATTTTGCAAACTACCGCTGAAGAGATTCCCTACGTCACCGCTGTCGTAACTGAGAAGTGGGAAGATGTAAGAGAGGACTTTACGCGGATCTACTGCGCGATCTTCGTCGAACGCACGTCGCAAAAGAAGATAATTATTGGTAAGGGCGGCGCGCGTCTTAAAGAGATTGGCACCAGGGCTCGCAAAGAGATCGAGCAGCTCCTGGGCCATCGGTGTCACCTCGAGTTATTCGTCAAGGTGGAAGAAGAATGGCGTAACAAAGAGCGTTTGCTGGATGAGATGGGGATACGCTCATAGCCTAAAGAGCAAGGCGAGGCCCAAACCCAGAACCATCAGACCAATGCCATCCACCGGTATCGCTCTACCGCGCCCCGACAAAACAATCACCAGATTGACGATATAAATAATTGCGCCCACCAAAAACACAATCGCGCCAACTCCCAACCTCGGTAGTTCCATCTTCGGCCTCCTTTAGTTGATTGTCCGGGTCGGAAGTGTAACAGTAGAAGACCGTCATAATCTTGAATAATCCGTCACAAATTGCGAGCGCACCCATTAAACGGCAAAAGACAATTGTGTGGTATGCACTCGACGCGCAAGTAGAGCCGGCAGCCCGTGAAGCGGTGGAGTACGCGCTTATGGAAGCGGGCGCCCATGGGACTGAAACAGATGAAGCCGAACCGGGTTTTCTTCGTGTAACTGCATACTTCGACGGCATACCCGATCGCCAACGGGTCCGCACGGAATTAGCTGAAGGTTTAAGGATTTACAATTTGCCTTCTTCCTCAGTGCGCGACATGAGTCTGCGCGAGGTCGGGTATAGAGATTGGCTGGCTGAGTGGAAGAATAGTTGGCAACCCGTCGAGGTAGGCGAGCGTTTCATCGTCGCTCCACCGTGGAGTGATGTTCCACGAACTGATCGAATTGTCATCCGGATTGATCCGGGTATGGCGTTCGGCACTGGCACTCATGAGACGACGCGGCTGTGCCTGGCATTGATGGAAAAGTATTGTGACGGTGCAAGTTTCCTGGACGTCGGCACTGGAACGGGAATACTCGCGATCGCGGCCGCGAAACTGCTTCCGAACGCTCGCATCGAAGCGTGCGACACCGATTCAGATGCAATCGCGATCGCTCGGGACAACGCGAAACTGAACGCCATGGACCACATCGCGTTCCGTGTTGGAACTGTGAACGACAGCACAGCCTCTGCCGATTGCGTCTGCGCCAATCTGACAGCAGATGCTATATCGCAACTTCTCCCTTTGTTGCTCGGAGCGACGTGTGGGCGCCTGATTCTTTCCGGGATACTCGAGTCACAATTGGAATTTGTCGTGGATGAACTTCGTCGTCACGCTGTTACCGATGTGGTTGAAATTAAGAATGACGGAGAATGGACCGCAGTAGTTGTATGACTCGCCGTAGATTCTATGCGCCTCCGGACGCATTCAGCTCGAATCACGAACGCGTTACTCTCGCAGCAGATGAAGCGCGACATCTGCGCGACGTGCTGCGTCTGAAGTCGGGTGACGAAGTTTATGTCTTCGACGGCCTCGGCAGAGAGTTCCAATGTACGGTCGTCAACTCAGGACGAGACGCTGCCCAACTCAACATAATTTCCGAAGCCGAACCTTCCAGGCCTGAGTCACCACTTCAGTTGACGCTTGCAGTAGCGCTTTTGAAAGGTGAGAAATTCGACCTGGTCACTCAAAAAGCGAGCGAGTTGGGAGTCACGCGTATAGTGCCGATGATTACAAAGCATGCCGACATTCAACTTCGAGACGGCATGGACGCCGACAAGCGAGTGCAGCGTTGGCGAAGGATTGCGCTTGAAGCAGCTAAGCAGTCTGGACGTCCGCGCGTAACCGAAGTCAGTACTCCGGTTCCGTTCGACGCGTTGGTAAACGCGGCCGAACTTCAGAATCAGCAAAAGCTGCTGTTCTCGGAATGTGACGGGCAATCGTTCTCCGAAATCCCGGTTAAAAACCCTGATTCCATCATTGCAGCGGTTGGATCGGAAGGCGGTTGGTCTGACGAGGAGATTGCCTTAGCACGCGAACATGGTTGGACTGTCATAACTCTCAGCGGCCGAACACTGCGGGCGGAAACCGCCGCAATTACCGCAGCCGTTTTACTCCAACATACCTTCGGCGACTTGCGTTAGCTCTGTTAGAGGGAACAAACTAAAAACCAGGTCGTTTTACCGATTACGGGGTTTGGGGGCGATCGATGAGTTTCACCAAAGAAGAGGCTATCAAAAGGGCTCGGCAGGACGCGGCGCGACGGCTCGGGGTAAGCGAAAAAGAGATTCAAGACGAAACGGCTGAAGAAGCCGACTTTCCGGACATGGCTCTGGGCGCGCCAGCCCGCGGCGAGATGAGTGGGCAGATGATTACGCCGGGATGGCGCATTCGGCTGCTCGGCGGCGACCAGACTCTCGAATATCGCGCAAACAAGGATCAGTTGAGGTTGTACAATTACAAGGGTGCAAACCATAAGGTACTTTGAACTCAGTACTCAGGACTCAGTACTAAGTTCAAAGTACTGAGTTCAAAGACCCAGGACCAAAGACCGCTTTACAGAAATGAACCGCAATAATTTCGTCCTCCATCTGGCTCTGGCGATTGTGATTATCACGATAGCTGCATTCGCCGGACAGTTCCGAAAATGGCAGCAGAACTGGAAAACCGCCACCAGCATCATGCCGACCGCGTCGAAAGATCCCCAACCTTTCGATCGCGACGCAGATGATGTCGCGCCGAATGCCGATCCTCCTGAGGTCATCGTCAGGTTCCGCGACGCCGTCTCTCAAGACGCAATACGAACGATTACTAACCGGCTGAACGATCGCGTGGAAGACGAAATAGAGTCCGTGTCTGGACTTACCGCAATCGACGACCTCGACAACGAGGACGCTGAGGAAATCGCTGCTCAATACCGTGCGTTACCGGAGGTTGAGTACGCCGAGCCAAGTTACGAAATCACTCTCGATCATGGAGGTGGAGGATTCAAACACCTTCATCCCAACGATCCGCGGTTTGCCGAACAGTGGAGTTTGGACAACGATGGCCGTGACGGAGGAAAAGAAGGTGCGGACATCGGAGCGATGCGCGCCTGGGCCGCGACCACCGGTGCCGATGATCTCGTGATCGCGGTGCTCGACAGCGGTGTCGATTACACGCACAGCGATTTGATAAATAACATCTGGCGGCGCCCGGTGGTTATCAAACGGTACGAGGATCGCCAGAACGGTGCGGTCGAGGACCTTCATGGTTATAACGCCATCGACAACTCGGGCGATCCGATGGACGAGAATGGCCACGGCACGCACTGCGCCGGAATTATTGGCGCTGAAGGAGGAAACTCGATAGGCATCAGCGGCATTAACTGGAAGGTCAAGATCATGCCGCTGAAATTCATGAACAGGAACGGCTTCGGTACGACCAAGGATGCGATTGAAGCGATCAACTACGTGATCAATCGCAAGCAGGCCGGCGTTAATGTCCGTGTAATCAGCGCCAGCTGGGGCTCGACCATTCGGTCGCGAGCACTCGAAGACGTCATTAAGAAAGCATACGAAGCCGACATATTGTTCGTCGCTGCTAGTGGCAACTCCACCGCGGATACGGATCGATCGCCGCACTTTCCGTCCAGTTATAAGCTTGGGAATGTAATCAGTGTTGCTGCTCTCGATCGAAACGACCAGCTCGCTTCTTTCTCAAATTACGGCGCAAAGAGTGTTCACGTCGGCGCTCCGGGCGCAGGCATTTTGAGTACCTGGCCGGGCGACGAATTTGAAATCCGCTCGGGCACGTCCATGGCCACACCCGCAGTCTCAGGTGTGGCGGGCCTGGTCCTTTCCAAGCACCCGAAAATGCCAGTCGACGAGCTAAAGTCCCTGCTGCTCAAGTCGGTCGATAAAATCCCCTCACTCGAAGGAAAAACCACGACCGGCGGCCGAATCAACGCCGCCAAAGCCGTCGCCGCTCAGTAGCGTTCCTTGCGTACAAGCCATCCCATGCCGGATAATCACTTACGATGATTGTCCATACTCCCACCAAAACCAGACTCGAGCTCTTGAGGAGAAGATAAAGAGTGAAAGCGGAATTGGAGCAATTGGTCGCTTTACAAACACTAGATACAAACATAAGACGACTACAAGCAGAACTCGAAGCAATTCCACAAAGGCGCGCCGCGATCGAAAAAGAATTCGATCAGCGCGCTTTTGAAATTCGGGCCCTTGAAAACCGCCGCGATGAGGCTCGACACACACGCGCTCGACTCGACACGGAAATAGCCGAGCAACGAGCCCGCGGTGAACGAGCTGAACGAAATCTCATGTCCTCTAAAAAACAGGACGAGTACACCGCCGCCATTCGCGAAGCCGATGCAGCTCGTAAGCAGATTTCGGCGCTTGAGACTCAGTCGCTCGAGCAGTTGGAAATTTTGGACCAGACTGAAGCTGCGCTCGCTGAACGCGCAGCGGAAATTGCCACATTGAATTCAGATAGAGAAGCGAGACTCAAGACTTTTGACGAGGACAGCCGTTCGCAGTCGCAGCAGCTCGAAACTTGTCGAACCGATCGCGAGCGAGTGTTCAACGCGCTGCCAAAGTCGATGAGCACACTCTACAAACGCATCAGTGCGCGCATTCGGGATGGAGTCGCAGTCGCCGAAGCTCGCAACGGTGCATGCATGGCGTGTTTTATGTCACTCCGACCGCAAGCGATGGCAGAAGTGCGTCGTGGCGAGGAAGTGATCACGTGTGACAACTGCAATCGAATCCTCTACTTTGCCCCCGCAGATGCAGCAGCTACGAATTCGACTTCAGTCCAACCGAAAGTCGTCCACACCTAAAACGTGAAGATCCTTGTTACCGGTGGGGCCGGCTACATCGGTAGCACCGTTACTGAAGAGTTACTGAAAGACGGTCATGAGGTTGTCGTTTATGACAATCTCGCTAAAGGTCACCGCGAAGCCATTGATCCGGCCGCTATTTTTGTGCGCGCGGATTTAATGGATGGCTCGACCTTGCGAGATACACTGTCAGAGCACTCCATTGACGGTGTAATTCACATGGCAGCTGACTCGTTGGTCGGCGAGTCGTCGGTCGAGCCTGCGAAGTATTTCCGCAATAACGTCGTTGCCGGACTAGCGCTCCTGGATGCCATGCGCGACTGCGGCGTTAAATACCTGGTCTTTTCCTCAACCGCAGCCACGTATGGCGAACCCGAGAAACAGCCGATAGAAGAAGGCGATCCGACTAACCCCACCAATCCGTACGGGGAGTCAAAGCTGGCTTTTGAGCGAGCGATGCGTTGGTACGACTCCGCTTATGGTTTGCGGTATGCGAGCTTGCGTTACTTCAACGCAGCCGGCGCGAGCAGCCGGTGCGGAGAATCGCACGACCCGGAAACGCACCTCATTCCGATTCTGTTGCAAACAGCAATTGGTCAACGTGCTGAGGTCGAAGTTTACGGTCAGGACTATCCCACGCGAGATGGGACCTGCATACGTGACTACATCCATGTGATCGATCTTGCTCGAGCCCACATCCTGGCACTCAACGTTTTGGATCAAGGCAGCCGAATTTACAATTTGGGGTGTGGCGGGGATGGTTACAGTGTGAGTCAAGTGATTGACGTTGCGCGAGAAGTAACGGGGAAAGATATTCCCGTGCGGATTGTACCGCGGCGCCCCGGAGATCCGGCCGTATTGATTGCCAGTTCAGAAAAAATCAAACGTGAATTGGGTTGGAGGCCTCAATATCAGGACCTCAGGCTGATCGTCGAGTCCGCCTGGCGTTGGCTGCTGGCCCATCCCGATGGTTACCGTTCGTAAGCGATCTTGTGATGGCGAAAGCGAAGCTAAAACGAACGGCGCAGAAACAAGGACCGTCGATTTCGATCGAAGAGTTTCTCGCTCTTAAAAATCCCAAGGGTGATGTAATTGTCGAAGCCGATGGCGATCGTGTACCGCTGACTTCACTCGATCGAGTCTACTGGCCGGACGAAAAGATAACGAAATTTGACCTGCTTAGTTATTACATCCGGATCGGCCCTCACTTGCTACCGTTCCTGAAAGACCGGCCTGCCATACTTCAACGGTGGCCACGTGGAGTGAACGCGCCGATGTTCTTTCAGCAGGATTTAGAAAGCGCGCCTGCGTTTGTGAAGTCTGTCCGGCTGACAAACCAGGAAGGTCGCCAGCTCGATTATGGAGTCTACACGAACACCGCCTCACTGCTTCACTTCGTAAATCTCGGAACCATTGAACAACATCCATGGCATTCGACGACGAAAAAGTTGGACAAGCCGGATTGGATTGCACTTGATCTTGATCCGAAGAAAGCGCCTTGGGAAAACGTACTCCAGGTTGCGCTGCTGGCCAGACAAGTTTGCGAAGAGATCGGCATCAAGGCATTTCCCAAGACGTCGGGTTCGTCTGGTATTCACGTTTATCTTCCTTTAAAACCGACGAACACCTATGACGGCGTAGCAGAGTTTGCGAGATTGCTCGCGAGCGAGATCGCCGGACGGGCGCCGAACATTGCCACGATCGAACGTTCTTTGTCGAGACGAAAACCGGATCAGGTTTACGTCGATTGGATGCAGAACGCGCGCGGCAAGAGTTTGGCTTCGGTCTACACAACGCGAGCAAAACCGAAGGCAACAGTATCAATGCCGCTCACGTGGAAGCAGGTCGAGAGAGGTGTGAAGATCTCCGACTTCACTTTGAAGAACGTACTTGCGCTGGTAAAGAAGACGGGCGACGCGTGGGCCGATTTCTTCGCCAACCGCCAAACACTTAAACTGGGTTAAGGTTAAGCTTTTGAGCCATTGACGAGTCGTTGCCGGGCTCTGGTGCAGAGATCCAGTGCGGCCTCAAGCCACTCAGGAAACTGAAAAGGGAAGCCTGACTTCAGCAACTTGCCAGGGACCACCCGACGGCTCTTGAGAATAAGCTCCGTTTCACTGCCCAGCAGAAACGCCCCGACCTCAAGCATCAACTCCGTTGCCGGCAACCCGATCGGCATTCCCCACGCATGTCGCAGCACCCGCATGAACTCAGAGTTGGGTAGCGGATTTGGTGAGGCAATATTTACAGGGCCTTCGAAGTTATTGTGTTCGATGAGCCACGATACAGCGTGCACAAAATCCTGATCGTGGATCCAGGACATGTACTGCTTGCCGTTTCCGGCGCGGCCGCCGAGTCCGAATCGCACTAATCGCAGCAGAACGTCGAATGCGCCGCCTTCTTCCGGACTCATGACGATGGCCGTTCGCATGAGAATCTTGCGAGTACGATTCGTCACAACCTCATTGAACGTGTTTTCCCAAGTAGTCGCGAGGTCGATGCTAAAGCGCCATGCATGCGGCGCGTCAGCTTCTGAACCGCCGATGATGCCTGTGGCCTCATCATTCGGTGCATCGTAACGATGAGTATAAATGGTGGCGGTACTCGCTTGTAGCCAGACCCCCGGTGGACGCGCGGCTCGCGCAATCGCCTGGCCTACAATTCTGGTCGAGTTCAGTCGCGAATCGGTGAGAATTTTCTTGTTGGCATCATTGTAACGACACTGCACGCTCTGCCCCGCCAGATTGATGACTGCGTCTGCTTTCTCAAATTCCAGGGCCCAGCCACCAATCATTTCGCCATCCCATTCAACCGTGCGCCAGGGCTGCTTGCCGGGATTGCGACTGAGAACAGCCACTTCGTCTCCGCGTGCGTGGAATGCGCGCGCGAGCAGTGTCCCAATCTGTCCTGAACCTCCTGGGATTACTATCTTCATTGGCTTTCCCTTACCCACTGCTGTTTGCCGAATCTAATCTCTGTATGGCCAAGCTCCACTTGTACCGAGCCTTTCTCCGGAAAAACGATCATTCCCGTCACAAAGAGCAGCCAGGAGATAATGAAAATAGAAACGAGCAGCAGCGCGAACGCGTTGGGCTCTGGCTGATCTGTTTTGAGCATCCATATGGCCCAAGGCACATTCAGGAGCACTGCAATAATTAGGACGCCCCACTTACGTCGCTCAGTGAAGCTGACGGCAACCGTCAAACCGAAATACGCCGTCGCAAGCAGGAATTCGGTAAGAACTTCTAAATTGTTTAGGGATGCCGAACCCCTCCAGACCGAATTCAAGACGCACGTTACCAGCAACCATGAAACCATCAGTGCGAAAAGACTCGCTGCACGAAGTGGCAATCCTGTAAACCCCAATTCTCTTATCGGCTGGCTGATCCGAATAGGGCCTCTTCTGAACAGCACCCTCGTTGTTGATCCGCCGTTGATTCCACGCGCGATCAAGCGCCATGGCCGGACTGTCGACCCCGCCAGCATTCCGATCGGCGTGCCGAAAAGAATGTGAAAAACGAAACGCAGCCCGAAGGAATTCTCGGCCGCGGCTCCTATTGTGCCAAGTGAAAGGATGAACAGAACACAGAGACCCAGTGTAAATAGAGTTGAAATTAATATTCTCGACGGAACTCTCAGGTTTCGATTTATAACTTTCTGCGAGATCCAGATGGCGAAACCTGCTGCTGCGCCTGCCACCATTCCAAACGCAAGACTAACTGGAAAGACAAGAATCCAGACCAAGCCTTCGTCAGGGTAAGCTACAGCGATGAGGAACAAAGTGCACAAGAAGGTCGCGCAGGCGCCACCCGCTGCGCCTTGCGAAAGAAGAGTTCTGATGGATCGCCTTTCCATAAGAGTTAGTCTCTCCGCGAAGCCAAATCCTCGCTTAATCAGTCTCTTCGTCGTCTCCAAAATCCTTTAGCTCAATGAGAAGGCGCAGCGCCTTTTTTCGAACCGGGCGGATCAACGGATTGCTGGCGAACGATATGAGCTGGCTTACGAGATCGACCATTCGCTCTACCAATCTGTACGTGCGCACGCGTTTCTTCGAACTATCGTGAATCCAAAAGAGAACGATACCCATGTGAAAGACCCATAAAAGGTACGGCAGCTCGGCTCGAAGATCGTCCGGGACGCGAACCTTTGATCCAGCGACGACCTCTTCGAAAACTTTTATGTCCTCGCGGCGGACCGGAGCTGATTCATCTGCAAACGGATTAAGCGGACTTTCGGGATGGGCTGCAGTCTTGAAGAGTACTGCCGCAAACTGGTGATACGGCTCAAGTATGTCGACCTTGAGCCGTATCACAGCATGTAACCTGTCTTTAAGAGTTGTTTCCTTCTCCAGCGCAGGCACAACAACCGCCAAATGCTCTTCGTGGATCCGATGATAGAAGGCTTGCACCAGGTGGTCCTTTGAAGGGAAATAATGATAGGCATTGCCAAGTGAGACTTTCGCCTTCTCGGCGATCGCGCGCATCGTGGTTTGCTCATACCCGCGTTCCCGAATGAGCTCGAGCGCAGCGTTTTCAATGACCGTTCGGGTCTGCTCGCCTTTTGGCGTCTTCTTAGTCCTTGGCTTTTTTACCTGCTTCATGTTCACTCACCTCGAAAGACTGAGACGCGGCCAATTTGATACCGGTGCTGCGAGATCAGAGATACGACCCGGCGCACGGTCGGCAATAATTCCGGCGCTGCGAGCCTGTACGACCACTCCCGATATCCAACCAGGGCCCACAAAACCATCAGCCACGCCTTGGGTCCAAAGTAAACATCGCCCTGATCGCCGATTACAGTTAGATCTTTCGACGTCACTTCGTGATCGAGATGCGGAAACCGTTGTCGCGCCTCGTCAGACTTGATGGGAATTAGCTTAAGCTCAACCAGCTGAGATTGTTCGTCCAGCCACTGATGGACTCGCCGGCACAATCCACAGTCGGGATCGTAAAGCACGGTTAGAGATGTCATGGCTTTAGGCCTCCCGCACTGCCGTAAACGCGTCGGGAGCTACCGGCGGCGGCTGGAATCTCGTCGTCGCACGGCGACGCATCCGGCTGAACACAAACAGGTTGAAGAAGTGCATGCCGCCCAGCACGACAAGCACCATACCCACTTTGGCCGACAAAGCCTCGATGCCTTCCTTAGCGTCCGCTATCTGGTAGCCGAGCTTAAGGGCCAGGCTGACATAGCCGAAGTTGATTAGGTAAAAGCCGACCACCAGTAGATGGTTGACTGAATCCGCCAGCGCTTCATTGCCGTGAAAGACGTCGACCAGAAATACCCGGCCATTTTTGTGGAGGGTGTGGGCGACCCAAACGGTCAACGCGACGCTGATTGCTAGATACAGCAGGTAAGTGGCTATTTCGATTGTCATGGTCGTTTCCTCCTTAAAGGAATTTTTGAACACGTTCAATTGTGAGTCTACGCCCAGTAAAAAGGGTGTGTCAAGAACTTTTTTGAACATGTTCAGGAAATTTCTTGGTTCGTGTTTCCGACGGGCCTTGAGCGGTGGATCCATTGGCTACCGCAAACGGTTCTGTTGGATATTTCGTGGGCTTCATTCGTGAATTTCGTGGATCGCCTTGACTGAGGATGTGCGTCAAGTTTACTCTGGCCGCAGTTTGGCAAGCTGCCGAACCGCATTGAGATGATCACGCAAGGTTACAGCTATCGCTATTACTACTATTACGGCCCGCTCTCCACCTGGAGGGACGGTCGGGCGATAAGCTGGCGGCGTGCACTAATCAGGTAGCGCACTAAAAAGCTTTTCCAACCGGCCATCGGTCCTTCCAATGAGGAGGGATCGGTGGCCGGTTTTTTTTGTCCGACAAGCTTCAGCTTGTCAATGACGGAGGCAGAAGACGACAAACTGAAGTTTGTCGAACATGAAGGAGTCGTCACATGACTATAGGAGCATTAGAACAACAAACGCCTCTCTCTGACCACGTCGATCTACGACTGATGCCAGCCGAGGGCGAAGTTACTCCCGACCGTAATCTGATTGTTCAACTCGATCCCGAGCATCCAGGCTTTCGCGATCGAGAGTATCGCGAGCGCCGCAATCAAATTGCTCAGATTGCGCTCGCGTACCAACCCGGCGATCCGATTCCCGACGCTCCTTACACTCAAGAGGAAAACGAAGTATGGAGCGTGATTTGGAAAGCTCTCCAACCCGCACATCGAAAACATGCGTGCGCTGAATACTTGAAGTGCCTTGAGCTCTTACAGTTCGATCCACAGCGCATTCCACAATTGCGCGAGGTAAGCAAGAAAGTCGAAGCAATCAGCGGTTTTCGACTGGAGCCCGTCGCCGGGTTAGTGCAGCCACGAGTCTTCCTGGAAAATCTCGCCGACGGAGTCTTTCTTTGCACTCAGTACATCCGTCATCACTCAACACCGCTTTACACACCTGAACCGGACGTTGTTCACGAGATACTGGGTCACGGCGTGACCTTGGCAAGCGGAGCGTTGGCCGAGCTCAACCGCCTCTTCGGTGCCGCAGTAAAACGCACAACTTCAACAACCGCGCTTGATCAACTTTCGCGCGTTTACTGGTTTACCATTGAATTTGGGGTGCTTCGCGAAAACGGCATTGTGAAGGCATACGGCACGGGATTGTTGTCATCTGCAGGAGAATTAGAGTCTATGCATAAGGCAGAACTGCGATCGTTCGATCTGCTGGCGGCATCCCGTCAGGAGTACGACCCGACGCATTACCAACCGGTATTGTTCTGTGCCGATTCGTTTGACGAGATGTTTCAGGTGCTGCGGGAGTTTCTCGTTAGGTGGTCGTGAAAACAGTTATTGTGCGCCGGCTTGAGTAAGGTGCCGGATTACTTCGTCGGCAATTTGTTCGGCTGACTTGTCGGCCGAGGCTGTTACATGAATTTTAGCCAAGCTGTAGGCGGGGCGTCGCGCGTTATAAAGTGCTCGTGCTTGCGGCACATTTTGGGCTAGCGGGCGTTCGTTACCAGTCCTAACAATCCGCTGCCAGCAAAGATCAAAAGGCGCATCAAGCCAGATAGTGATTGCGCCATGGTTTGAAATCAGGTTCCGGTTGTTCGGCAAGGGCCAAGCGCCGCCGCCGAGAGCGATAACTTGCTCGGTCTGCTCGTTCAGAACTTGTTCCAGCACGCGCGTCTCGATTTTTCTGAAGGCAGCCTCGCCGTCTTGTTCGATTATCTCCTTGGGTGCACGTCCGTCGGTGCGCGCAATCTCTGCATCGAGGTCAGTCATTGTAGAACTGAGGCGGCGTGCGAGAGCTCGTGCGACTGTGCTCTTTCCTGAGCCCATAAATCCGACAATGATGAGTCGTTCTTGAGGCATTTTCGCAAAGTGTCCGACAAACTTTAGTTTGTCGACCGTTATGATGGCCGCGGATCTCCAACAGAAACGACAAACTGAAGTTTGTCGGACATATCACCTCTGGATTACAGAGTCGAGTACATTGAAAAACCCAGGGAATGAAACATTCACGCAACCTGCGCCCGCAATCTCCGAATCCCCCTGAGCTATTAGCGCGGCCACGGCGAATGCCATTGCGATGCGATGATCTCCGTATGAATCGACGCGCGCTCCTCGGAGCGTGATTGGGCCGGCTACGCGCAAACCATCTTCCAACTCTTCTACGTCAGCGCCCATCGAGCGCAGGTTCTTAACAGTAGCCGCAATCCGATCACTTTCTTTGGTTCGGAGCTCGCTCGCATCGCCAATCGTCAATCCTCCCTGCAGCTGAGTTCCGACGACCGCCAGCAGAGGTAGTTCATCGATTAGCTGCGGAATTAGATCGCCCTTGATCTCGATTAAGTTTCCACGGGTATCGAGTCCGGCACCGCTCCTAACGCGAACATTCCCGATAGGTTCGCCGCTCTCCTCGCCTTTTTCTTCAATCTCGATCGCGAGTCCGAACGATTGAAGCTGCCTCATGAACATTGTCCGAGTTGGATTGATGCCAACGCCTTCAATATCCAACTCGGAGTTGGGCAACAAAGCTGCCGCGGCAATTAGAAAGGCCGCGGATGAGATATCGCCCGGAATGCTGAGCTCGCGGCCAGAAAACATCTCTATGCGTGCTACGGAAGTTGTGACTGATCCGGAATCAGCAACGGCTGTTTCCAGTGGCACACCAAACCATTTCAGCATTCGTTCAGTGTGGTCACGCGTGGCGCCTCTTTTCTCAATTACTTCAGTAAGCCCTTCAGCATGCAGCCCGGCCAGGAGTACGCACGTCTTTACCTGCGCACTCGCTACCGGCAGTTCGTACCTGATCGGCTTAAGAGGACGTCTTCCCGCAACGATTAACGGCGGCTTTCCATCATAAGATTCGACCTTCGCGCCCATCAGCTCGAGCGGCTCGATAATCCTCTTCATTGGCCGCGAGCGTAGCGAGTCATCGCCATTCAAAGTTGAAGTAAAGCTCTGTCCAGCTAGGACTCCCGCCAGCATGCGAATGGTTGAACCACTGTTGCCACAATCCAACGTCGCCGCGGGTTGCGCCAGGCTGCGTACGCCGTCAACTCGAACGCTCTCACCGGCGCGCTCAAGCCCCACCCCGAGCTGTTCCAAACACGAAAGTGTCGCCGCGCAATCCTGGCTGGGAGAAAAGTTTTTAATGTGGGAGGGAGTAGCAGCTAAGGCAGCTATGATGGCTGCTCGATGCGAGATGGACTTGTCGCCGGGCAGGCGAATTCGCCCATTTACTCGGCGAGCAGGGCTAATCCTCATGGGTCAATCTTAACGTGTAAGGGCAGAAAATGTCCGACAAACTTCAGTTTGTCGACAAGCTAAAGCTTGTCGGACGTCGAGGGCCATTTTCTTGACATTAGGGCAGTTCGCATGTTACACCCTGCATCTTCCAGGAAGCTTTTTAGCGGTTCCCAAAGCGTAGCCAAAGTCAGTGTGCAATGGCTCTTGGAGAGGCCATGCTTTTCTCTTGTGACTGTAGAGACGACCGAACTCAAGTTGCCCAGCCGCGTTGAGGCCATTGAGGAAGCTGCTAATGCAGTTGCCGGGTTCGTTAACCGCTCCGGAATCAGTGAAGAAGCCGCCTTTGGAATAGATATGGCTGTCCGTGAAGCCATAGCTAATGCCGTTATTCACGGCAATAAGCTGGATGAAACAAAACTCGTTGAGGTCAAGGTAAAGAGTTCTCCAGATTCTCTCGAGATCAAGGTGCACGATCAGGGACAAGGCTTCGACCCAAAAAACATTTCCGATCCGACCAAAGAAGAAAACATCCTTAAGAGTTCCGGGCGCGGCATCTTTTTCATGCGCAACTTCATGGATGAAGTTGATTGGTCGATTGCTCCCGAAGGCGGCACTTGGGTTCGCATGATTAAGCGGCGTGTAAATTGACAAAGGAGATTCCGTAACATGGCTGAGCTGAATATTTCTGAGCGGCAGGCAGGCGATGTGACCGTTCTCGACATGAATGGAAAGATAACGATCGGCGAAGGCAGCGTTGCTCTTCGCACGGCCATTCGCCGGCTGCTGGAGGAAGGCAAAAAGAAGATTCTGTTGAACCTGGCTAGTGTCAGCTACATTGATTCCAGCGGTATCGGCGAGTTAGTGTCGAGCTACACGTCCATCGAAAAAGAAGCCGGGCAACTGAAGCTGCTCAAACTCACACAGAAGCTCCAGGACCTGTTAACGATCACGAAACTACTCACGGTCTTTGACGTATACGATGAAGAATCCGAAGCCCTCAACAGTTTTAAATAAGGGGCTATAACCGGGTTCAAATTTTTTTCGCATTTCATGCGGGTATCGGAGATGACGCTATGGCTGAGCTTGAGCTTAAAGAACGGCAGGCAGGAGACGTAACAATCCTCGACCTGAGCGGTCCTGTAAGAATGGGTGAAGGCAGTATTGCCTTACGCGACACCACGCGCCGCTTGGCGGACGAAGGTAAGAGAAAGATTTTGCTCAACCTCGGTGGCGTCAATTACATGGATTCCAGCGGTATTGGCGAGTTGATCGCAAATTACACCACCATCAGTCGACAGGGTGGGCAGGTAAAATTATTGAATCTAACTGACAAGATTCAGAATCTCCTCGTCATCACTAAACTTTTGACTGTGTTCGACGCCTACGACAACGAGGCTGAGGCTTTGAATAGTTTTAAATAACAGTGATAAGTGACAAGTTATAAGTGATAAGGTCCTGATTTCTTTTTACTCATCACTCATCACTGGTTTTCCATGTTCCGTAGTACATTTCGCCGTCTGCTCGCACTCGACGATCCACCTGAGCGGACGGCGCTCGCTTTTTCAATAGGGGTCTTCATCGCCTTCTCGCCCTTTCTGGGCCTTCATACCATCACGGCCACCGTGATCGCGTTTCTCTTTCGCTTCAATAAAATTGCGATATATACCGGGACCTTCATTAACAATCCATTTCTAACTCTGGTCCCGATCATCATCGCCTCCTACGGAGTGGGTGCCCTGCTACTTGGCCGCCCGCTCGGTATTCCAGAAGAAGGCCTTGAACTTTTGACCAACCCTCGGCTTTTAACGGCCGATTATTACCGTCAATTGTTTGTCCAAGGCTGGCACATAGTGTGGCCGTTCATGGTCGGCGCAACGCTACTTTCGGTCATTTGTTCGGTCGTTTCATATCCTTTAACATTGTGGGCGTTGCGCAAGCATCATAGAAGAAAACAAAGGGCATCATAGACATTTGCGTGTCGGCCCTTGTCGGGGCCGATAACGTACGAAGAAAGGGCGGAGTTCCGCCTCTACAGTCTTAATTTCATTAGCTTGATATGACACGATTAATAACGCCTCTCATCGCACTCGTACTAGGCTTCGGTGTCGCCTATTCACAAACCAAGCCGGCTCCAACTCCATCGAATAGACCGCCAGTTCGCCAACGGCCTACGACCACGTTTGATCTGGCCGAGTATGGCGTAGATTTTCACACTGACCCTCGACTGATTGTGATGATGGCCGCGCTTGAAGCAGCCGGTTTTGACGCAACCGGTTCAGGACGGGCACCTTCAGTTTTCCGGGCTCAGGTGCGAAAAGATCTAGCGGAGCTGAATCCGGATTTACGAGACCGTCTGCGTGTCTTTTATGAACGGAACAAACTCCCTGCTCCGGCTACTGCGGCTGACCAGGCTGCCCGATATGTTTCTCTTGCGCTCGCGCTTGGCCAATCCCCTTCATTTGAGGCTCCTGAAAGATCGGATGAACTTCCGGCTGGATTGTTGGAAGTGCTCGACTTTGCGCCGCTAGTGCGCGAGTTTTATCGCGCTTCGGGAATTGACGAACGGATGGTTGCTTACACTCGAGCGTATCAAGCAGAAGGTGATCGGCTACGACAGCCCACGGCTGAGTTGATACGGTCGGTCCTCAGTTACTTGCACACGCGACCGATAACAGTTGCCGCCGAACGCGTGGCCGTTAAGAATCCTTCGGGCAAGAAGAGTTCGGGCACGGCTTACACAACGCGACAACACGAACGCAGGTTCTTTATAGTTCCGGATCTGCTGGCAGCACCCGGCGCGATTAACTTCCGAGTAATCGGCGATGAGTATTATGCGATCGTGCCGGAGGGAACCGATCCATCCTCGTCAGAACTCCGTCGTGCTTATCTGCAATATGTAATCGATCCCTTGATGTTGCGCTTTAACCGAGAGATTGCCGCGCATCGCGTTCAAATAAAACAAATAATTACCGCGCGTGAAAAGGCTGGAGCTACAGTCACGCCGGACGTGTTCCTGGTCGTCTCGCGTTCGATGGTTGCTGCGGCTGACGCTCGGTATGAAGAAGTACGGAAGCTCGAAGCTCTAACGCGAGAGTCTCGCGCGAGGTTGAGTGCGGCGAAAGACGATCGCGCGCGAGCAGCCATAGTTGAGGAGAATCGAGCAGCAACTTCTGCCATCCAGGATGAAGCGATTGCTAAGCTCGCGGATGACTATGAACGTGGAGCAGTACTCGCATTCTTCTTTGCCGATCAGTTGAAGGGCATTGAAAGCAGTGGCTTCGATGTCGCAAATTTCTTCACCGACATGGTCTCGTCGATCGATCCCGCGCGAGAAGAGCGGCGGCCAGCCGAATATGCTGAAGCACGGCAACGCGCGCTTGCTGCGAGACAGGCTCGGTTAGCCACGAGAACTGATGCGGAGACGGTTTATTCTGAGGCCACGGCTACAAGCATGGCCTCACTTGTAAAGAAGCTCGCGGAGATTGAAGAGATTCTGCGATTAAAGGATTACACGAATGCCGAGATCAGACTCAAGGATATGATCAAGGAGTACCCCAGAGAGCCGCGTATCTTCTTTGCGCTGGCACAGACGGCTAGCCTCGCTGCAGCGGATGCGACTGACGAGGAGGTACAGGCTGAGCGGTTGAATCGCGCGCTATCAAACTATCGGCTCGCGGTACAGGCTTCTTCGCCGGAGACAGACCGTGGGCTGATCTCGCGTGCGCATGAATCAATGGGGCGCATTCATGCGTTTCGCGACGAGCGAACGGAGGCTGCGAAAGAGTTCGATGAGGCGATAAAAATTGGCGACGTCCGCGGCGGAGCGTACAAGGAAGCACTGGAAGGAAAGAAGAGGTTGACCGAACCGGAGTAAGAAGGAACAGGGAAAAAGGTCAACTGGGGAAAGAAAACGTTTTCCTTTTCCCCTGTTCTCCTTTTCCCCTTTTCCCCGTTTTTCCTTGCCCCCGTTTTCCCTTCTCAGATCGGCCGATTAACTTGCACAACCTTCGTCCGCGCCTTAGGAGCAGGCTCAACGTGCACATTCACCTGCGGAATTGTCGGAAGATCAATCTCCGGGATCACAATGTTCACTTCCGGAATAGCCGGAATCTGAATTCGCGGAACCACGATAGTTCGGCCGCCGCGGGAAATTGTACCGCCAGGGTGAATCATCGGAGTAGAGCCCTCCTTCGGCGTCACCCTGATTGAACGCTGGCTCTTGTCGCGGACGACGGTAAGCGTCACGTCGCCTTCCTTTTTCTTGTTGATGGCGCGCGAAAGATCTCCAGCGCTATCGACCTTCTCTCCGTCGACGTTGGTAATCACATCGCCTGCTTTAATCCCAGCCTTGGCTGCTGGACCGTCCTCAGTGACTGAAGTTACAAGCACCCCCTCAGTTACTCCAAAATACTCCGCGAGTTGTTTTGTGAGTGTGGTGGTGCTGACACCGATCCGGCGGTTGCTGCCGAACGCAAATGTGAAGTCCTTACCGGGCTCGAAACCTTCCAGTCCCTCGATACGCCATTTCCCTTCGGGCGTAGCGATCTTGCCCTCGAGGTTTCGAAAGCCGGTGAATTGGTTCTCTCGTTTGCCCATTGTCACAGAGACTTCTTGTTCCGAGCCCCCGCGGCTAATGGTGATGCGCACGGTTTGATCGGGAGCCACTTCCGATACTAGCCGATTCAGCTTCCGCACACTGGTGACGGTTTCGGTGTCAAAGCGCAAGATCACGTCGTCTTTTCTCAGGCCGGCCTTTTCGGCGGGACTATCCTTAACGATGTTGGTGATGCCCGCACCTCGCGCATCCCTCAGGCCGTAGCGACTCATGTTTTCTCGGTTGATGTCTTCCGCGTAGACGCCAAGGAAGCTCCCGCCGTCCAGGAAAAAGGAAAACGCCTGACCGAATGGCTCGCCTGGCATTGGAGCAGGCGGTGCTGGCGGAGCAGTCTGCTGAGCCATGGCAATGGCGCCTGTTAAAAAGAGGGAGACCAGGAAACAAAAGACGCTTCTGATTGACATAAATGAGAATCCTCCGGAAAGATTTTGCTGATTACACGCCACTATTTCCGGTTGGTTCCAAAAACAAACGACACGGAAGAAACGACGCGGGGAAAGGGAGACACGGAGAAAGGGAGACACGGAGAAAGGGAGACACGGAGAAAGGGAGACGCGGAGAAAGGGAGACACTGAGACGCGGAGATCCGTCCTTCTAGCGCCGCGTCCCCGTGTCTCCGTGTCCCCGTGTCTCCGTGTCCCCGTGTCTCCCTTTCTCCGTGTCTCCCCGTCCCCGTGTCTCCCCGTCACCCCGTCCGTATCTCCCCGTCCGGGTTCCTACGACAGCGGCCGGTACACCTCAACGCCGTCACTGAATTCCATCCCAATCTTCCCTTCCTGGTGCGCCAAATCGAGGTGCGCCACCGCCTCCGACACAGCTAAAAACCGATGCACATCGTCAGTCTCTGGAAACAAACCCCGCGAAACCTGCCAGGCCGTCGCTCCGGCGGTGGGAATCAGTCGAATAACCTGCGCTTGCCGCTCGCGAATCGCGCGCAAATACCGATTGAACAGCTCTTCGTAGTCGCGCACCGGTTGTCCGTGCCCACCGTGAACCAGCGTCGGCGCGAACGTTCGTAGCCGCGCCAGACTCACGAGGTATTCTGCGAGCGAGCGAAACCGTTTGGACGGGTCAATCGGATCGGGCGATAGAATCGGATTAGGAGTAATCCGCTTGAGCACGCAGTCCCCGGCAATGACTGTTCGATCGGCTTCGCGCACAAACGAGCAGGAGCCCGGTGTGTGGCCAGGCGTATGGACAATCCGCAGCGAGCCGTTGCCAAACTCGAGCTCGGCTTCATCCTCTAGTTGCCCGTACTCATGGTCTTCAAAAGAGTCTGCGTAATGCCGCACGCCTTCGTACATTTTTCGCATGCCGGCAATCTCGTCTGTAGGGACGCCCGCTTTTACGAGAAGTGCGCGGTGTTCCTCGTACTCGAGACGGCCGACTCGATGACCTGTTTCCCAGTCATGGACCAGCACTTCGGCGTCTTTGGCTTCATCACGCAGCGAGCGGGCCAGCCCGCAGTGGTCTTCGTGTGCATGAGTGAGCACGATGCGGCGAAGATCGGAAACACGCAGGCGTTCGTGGCGCAGGCCTTCCCGCAGCGCTTCGTTTGCTTCTTTCGTCTTGGGCCCTGTGTCGATGAGGGTGACCGGATCTTCGGCGATCAAGTAGACGTTGACAGGGCCAATGTAGAACGGCGTCGGCAGCGAAATAGGAACAATGCGCATTATTTTGCGGTTGCGATTATTTTCGCCCTCTGCCTTGCGAAGAGGGGGTTAGGGGAGAGGTAAATCCGAACACAGGAACCCCACCCCCAACCCCTCCCCACATAGTGGGGAGGGGCTTTCAACTTTTGCCCTTGCGAAACTGACGATTACTTCTTGCCGGTACGGATCTGTTCAAGTTCTTTCAGGAACTCGTCGCGTTCCCGAGCTAGCTTTGCGCGTTGCCGCTCCCGGTCAGTCAAATACCGTTGGCCGCGAATGTCAGAGTTTTGCACGGCATCGCACCACGCGCGGAGCTGACGAGAAATGCTTTCTGCTCTTGATCTCAGGTCTGAGATCTCAGATCTGAGATCAGAAAACGGTGGCAACCGTTCGCACACGCACAGGGTGGAGCGAGTTTCGCCGCACGAGCCTCGAGCAATATATAGGAAATTCAAAAGCTCATTCGTCGTGCCGCGCTCAAATCCCTCTGCAATATTGTTTGACACTGACAGCGAGGCTCTCTCTATTTGACCACGAATGCTGGGATAGCGTCTCAACACAGGCATTGATGTCAAAGCAAAGACTCTGACGGCCAACTCGATTGCATCTTTCCAAACGGGCAATTCTTCGAAACGGCTGTACTTCATGTGAGGAACTCCTTGTGAGGTAGATAAAGCCGATATTCAGATCTGAGATCTGAAATCTGAGATCTGAGATCTGAAAACTTCAGAACCTTAAAATTTCCGATCTCATAATCTGAGATCCCACCGACTATCAATAAACGTACTTGTTTGCCTCAATCACCGTCGCCGCAATACGTTGCCGAGCCGCTACAGTATTCATCGGCGTAAGCTTCGTAAATCGCCTCAGTGCCGCCAACAGCGTCCGCAACTCATCTCCTTC
>DATEDU010000041.1:0-13622 GCA_035281525.1 Pyrinomonadaceae bacterium
CCGCTCCACGGTGGCTGCGTTCAGTTGCCGCGTGACCGCATCGTGTCATGCTGTTAATGAGCGTGCCGCTCAAAGCGGACATTTCACTTGTTAATTTCACCGGACACATCATGTGCTAACGACACGAGGGTTTTTACCTATTGCTGAAATGCGAGAGCAGGAGTATAAGGTAACCAAACCGCTCGGCACACCTCCCAAACTAGTAACACGTCTCTCGCTTTATTAATTGTGACCCGCTGAACCTTGAGTCTTCACTACGGTCATATCTTTCGAGGGACTTGCGTCTTTCAAAGGCAAGCCTTGCTGGCGTCGGCACGAACAGCGGAGGGCTCAACTGGCTCGGAATCAAAAAGCAAGGCGTCGATATTCCTTCGGAGAAGTTAACTACTACAGGAGGTTTCGCAGCACATGGTCAGATTAATAACGTGTGGATTATTCACCCGGCGGTCGTGCTGTCGCTTCTGCTTGGATCCGCTTGTCCGCCACGAATGGTAAATCAAATAACGACTGACGTGATTGAGGACCTTCGCACGCCGGGCTAATACGAACATGAGAAAGGGTGAAGGGTGAAACAACGCTTACCGTGTTGCCAATCAGTTCCCAAGAACGGACGGGAACTTGCCCATGCAAGAGAAAGAAAAGGTGGTGAAAAAAATGTTCAAAAAAATCAACAACACACTAATTCGTCCTGCTGTCCTGGTGGTTGCTCTGCTCATGCTCGCAGCTAGTGCCTCGGTCAGCTATATTAGCGCCCAGGATTGTCCAGAATGCATGGGGATAGAGGGCTATTCCTGTCCCTATCCTAGTGGGTGCGCAAGCTTCGGCTGTCAGTCCACGATCGCGTCACCCTCAGACGTGTACTGCTCGACGTACGCGGTTCAGCAGGGAGCGTCTTGCCCAAACCGTCTTGACTGCATATCTAACCCATAGAGGGCTGACTTGGCGCTTCGTTCGCCGGGGGTTTACACTCGCGTCTGCAGTCTGTTGCGAAGGAAACTGAACGTGCGTTTGGCATGGGCTTTCGCCTTGATCATAGCCATACAGCCTGTTGATGGACTGGCTCAACAAGCAGAGTCAGTTCAGCAAAGCAATCCCGCCTACAATCTTTGGTTGATTCGCTCGCAGTCGACCACCGAAGACTTGATTAAGGATGCGGCCACTTTAAATTCTTGGTACCGGGCTTTGCTTTGGGCGAGATTGGCGGAGCTCTGGTGGCGAGATAATCCTGAGAAAGCCGGCTCCTGGATGGCGAAAGCTATCGCGATAGTTGAAGATGTGCCGAACAAGGAGAATTCAATTGAACGGCGCGAACGACTAAGCACCGCCCGCCTGATTCTGCAAATCGTCACGCCGCTCGATCAAAAACTCAGCAAACGATTGGTGAGCATTCTAAGCGATGACGTCACGCAGGTTGCCGATGCTGAACGCACAGCCAATGCTGATGGCCTAATCGAAGCGGCGATCTCTTTAGTCGAGAAGGATCCAGAACGTGCTGCGGAGTTGGGCGCATTGGCATTGCGGGTCGGTCGGCCGAGATATCTTATGTCATTGCTGTGGGCTCTACGCGGCAAGAACGCGAAACTGGCCGACGGTTTGTTTGTCCAAGCGCTGGCGGTCACCAGGCAAACTCTTTCGCCCGAGGTATTGAATTCGCTCACGCACGCGGCTTTTCCTGCGGAAATGCAGCAATTAAACGCCAAGGTAACCGTGCCGCCAGATGATTTACGCTTGGAATTATTGCAACTCCATGTTGCCTTCCTTCAGGCAAACCCAATCAACGCGGAAAACCGGAATTCGATCTGCGGTAGCGTGGCCGGTTTCATTAGTCCAGTAGTAATGGCGTTCGACCGCCTCTTGCCGCAACAAGCGCCCATCGTGCGCCACTCCATTAATCAGTGTCAGGCACTGAGTCCTTTAGCCCGGCAACGTATAGACGACGGCCTGCGCAATCAGCCGCTCAATACTGTTGATGACTTGGTCAAGGCGGCGGATGACGCGTCGGATCTGAAAGTCCGCACAGTCTATCTGTACCGGGCCGCTTCGCTGGCGAAGGGAAAAAAAGACTATGATCGAGCACTCAAGATTCTGGATAGCATGAGTAAAGAGGCCCGCGAGTTTATGGCTGACTCGTGGGTTGCCTATCGCTGGGAGTGGTCCGCGCTTTCAGCACTCGACCACTTCAAGCGTGGAGAGGTCTATGAGATGCGCGAGGTGATGAGAACCGTACCGGCGGACCTGCAACCTCTGGCGAAGATCGCCTTCGTCCAGCGCCTGCCAGCGAACCGGGACAACGAAACGGATCCTACGCAAGAGTTTCTCGACGACGCTCGACGTGATTTAGGTCGCTCGGGCCTTCTAGAGCCCGAAAAAACTGGCGCGTACTTTGCGCTCCTGGAATTAACGGTGAAATATCAGCCCGCGAATGCCACCAGCGTACTGAAGGATGCAGTGGCGTCGCTCAACCGTTCTACACAAGTAAAAGACCGCAGCGAAGACAACGCGCTGCTTAAATCCATTTCACCAAGACTTCCAGCAGTACTTCTTGAAATGGATGAGTCTGCAGTTAAGGAAGCCGTTGCGACAATATCGAAGACGGAAACACGAGCCCGGCTACGTCTCGATCTGCTTGGCGCTTGTCTGGCGAAACTTTCAACTCTCAAACAGACTACTCCCCACAGCCAACCAGCAACACCCTGATAAGCATGAACACGTCACTGTACAAGTTGGCTATAGGTCTCATTGTCGGGGCAGGACTCGCTTTCCCATTGGGCATCAGAACAGGTAAGAGTATTGCCCCTCTAGAACCTAGTCCGCACCAAAATGCCTCGGCCACCCTACTTCTAACCGAAGGCTTTAATTTTAGTGTCCTTCGCTCCCCTGATAACGAGTGGCGCGGGCCTAACGTCGGAGAAAAGATTGACCTGACTCGCTTGTTAACGAACGACGGCAGGACCCTTGCCAGTGCGGTCGGCGAAAGACCAACTATGCTCGTTTCAGTTACACCTCGCTGTGGGCTGTGCAAAATCGCCAGGGACGAAATGGTTCATCTACGGGAAGAACTCTCGCGCCTGAACATCGAGTACTGTGTAGTATCTTTCGACTCACAAATTTCGCAGCCAGACTTCTTCAGTTATGTCGATTCACTTAAGGTAGGAAGTGAGAGCTATTTTTGGAGTTCACACGCGGGACCACCTTTGGAGTCGTTGTTCGCAATGACTAACCCTACGCACTTGTTAGTCGATCGAGTTGGAACTGTAATTCGCGTCTGGCCAGGATCTCACCAGGACAAGTCTGTCCGTGACCGAATGGCTAAACAAATTCTCTCGGATACTTCCGTGGTAGCTGACACTATTAGCGCGCTGCCTTCTCGCGGTCCCCGTAATCCTCAAGACGCCCGTTTGCGGCACTAAATTATCAAACTATGAATCGGCAACCAACTGCTGACAACTCTCCGATCGGTGATCTCAGAAGAGCTGCCACGTGGTTGCGTTACTTCGCGAATCGTGTCGAATTTCAAATCGGCCACGATCACCCGCAGCACCATTACCTGACCATCGATAAAATCTGAAGCAGAGATCATCTCAGACTGATTTTCACTCTGCCGGACCTCAAAAATCTCAACACGGAAATAAAAAAGAACTTCCCCGGAATTGACCTCGCAGACGAAACAGCAGGTCTTGCTTTTCAGGTAACGGCCACATCAGACAGTCAAAAAATAAAGGATTCGTTAAGGACGTTCGTTGAAAAAGGCTTCTGAATTGTTAAAAGGACAGTGAACTGACTATTTAAGGGAAGTGAATGGGGAATGAATTTCTATTGACGCTCGAAAAATATCAGAGTAGGATGCCGCGCACTTACATCGTTGTATTGCTCTTTTATGCGCGGACCCTCGGAACTTCCTATTGCGCATGGGTAATTTGGCTCTCCCCGACTTCTCATAACTCGTAACGACGACCGTAACTCTGAATCGGTGCATTTGCCGCGCGAGATGACTCGCGCAGACCAACATTTCTAATCAGGCAGCAACACTATAATCGCCCAGGAGCCTCCGCCATGGTCTTAGCTTTTTTGCACTCACGGTCCGCAAGAGTTGTATGCCTCGCTCGGATTCTTTGCTTTTTGCTGCTTGTGCCAGTCACGAACAGAAGCCAATCGAGCAATGAGATCGTCTATGTGTATGATGAATTAGGAAGACTGGTAGCGGTGATTGATACTGCGAGCGAGGCGGCAGTCTACAAGTATGACGCGGTCGGCAATCTGTTGTCGATATCTCGATACAGCACATCGCTAACCTCCATAATCGAATTCACACCGAACAGCGGCTCAATCGGTGCCACCGTCACCATTTACGGTACGGGCTTCAGCACCACGGCGAGTCAGAACAGCGTCACCTTTAACGGGCAGGCTGCGGCGACTGTTTCCGCCACTTCAACCAAGATTGTAACGACCGTACCTGCAGGAGCAACCACGGGGCCTATCTCAGTTACTACGCCTCTGGGTTCGGGCATAAGCAGCACAGCCTTCGAAGTCACAGGTACGTCTACGGGCGCGCCGGTTATTACCGGTTTTACCCCCACAATCGGCAGCTACAACACTCCAGTTACTATTACCGGAACAAACTTCGAAACGACCTCCTCAAATAACAATGTGACATTCAACACGAGTCGGGCCTCGGTTGATTCTTCAACGGCGACAAATATTAATGCGAAGACTCCTCTGGGAACGTCCGGGCGAATATCTGTAGCCACGCCATATGGCAATGCCGTAAGCAGCGGTGATTTCTTTATTCCCCCATCACCTTATACAGCGGCTGATGTCGTGTGGACCGGCCGGACGACGATTGGCAGCAGCGGCACAGTTACGATTAATACGGTCTATAAAGTGGGATTGCTCGTATTCGACGGCACTGCCGGGCAACGCCTGAGTGTGAGGATGAGCAACATGAGTGCCGGCAATCGAGACATCTATATTCGAAGGCCGGACGGGTTGATGTTAACTTATAAACAAATAGTGAACAGCACCTTCAACTGGTTTATTGAACCAGCAGTAGTGCCTCTCACTGGTACGTACACAGTTCTCGTCGATCCAGAATCTACCAGGACCGGCACCACAACTGTAAACCTCTATGACGTCCCGCCTGACACTGCCGGACCGATCAGCATAAACGGACCATCAGTATCTGTAACCACTTCCGCGCCCGGACAAAACGGTAGACTCACCTTCGACGGCACTACAGGACAACGAGTTAGCTTGAAGATAAGCGGTTCAACCATCGCCAGCAGCGACATTTCTATCTTAAAACCGGACGGGGCAACATTGGTCGCGCCCACAACCGCCGGGGCCAGCGGATTTATTGACACCACAACTTTGCCGGCAACAGGCACCTACACGATCTTCATTAACCCGGCTGCTGCTAACACCGGCAGCATGACTCTTACGCTGTACGAAGTGCCGCCCGATGCGACGGGCACGATTGTTCCCGGAGGTCCGTCAGTTACAGTCACCAACACCACTCCCGGACAGAACGCACAGCTAGTCTTTAACGGAACTGCGGGTCAGCGGGTAAGCCTGAAGATAGAGAGTTCGACGTACGGCTCAAATAACTCCCAACTGTTTCTCAAAAACCCGGACGGTACGACGCTCGCTTCGGACACGAATGCAAACACCAACGACTTCATTGATACCAGAATTTTGTCTGCCACAGGGACGTACACAATTCTTATTGATCCGAAGAGCTCCTTGACTGGCGCCATGACCTTGAGGCTCTACGATGTGCCCGCGGACGTGACAGGCACCATGGAGATTGGAGGTCCTGCGGTGACGGTGACGACGGTTGTACCAGGTCAGAACGCCCAAATAACGTTCAGTGGTGTAGCAGGACAGCAAGTAAATCTAAGAATGACCGGCGTGACTATTCCTGGCACGACCGCGGTACTCATCAAAAAACCAGATGGAACAACGTTCGTATCGGGCTCTTCCACCACGAGCGGAGGTTTTATCGATACTCAGACGCTGCCAATCGACGGGACCTACACTGTCTTGGTTGACCCTGCCATTTATAACACGGGCAGCATGACGCTCACCCTTAACAGCGCAACTGATATCACGGGCACCATTGTAATAGGCGGCCCGACTCTTACCCTGTCAATCACCGTTGTGGGGCAAAACGCTAGGATAGCCTTCGATGGTAGTGCGGGTCAGCGCGTCAGTTTAGGAATGAGCGGAGTAACCATCGGTACGTCAGGTTCTTCCGGTACCAAGGTATCAATTAAGAACCCGGACGGAACGACCCTCCTTGCCCCGACAGACGTAGGGACGACTGGAGGCGGCACCAGCACTCTAACCCTTCCTGCGACAGGCACGTACTCGATCCTTGTAGACCCGCAGAGTACCAACACCGGCAACATCACGCTCACTCTTTCTGAGGAACTTACCGGCTCGATCATTATTGGTGACTCTTCAGTGCCACTGTCGTTTGGAAGGGTCGGACAGAACGCGCAACTAACATTTACCGGTAATCCGGGCCAACGTGTGAGCTTCGGCATGAGCGGTGTCACCATCGGTACGTCAGGTACTTCCGGCACTAAGGTATCAATCAAGAACCCCGACGGGACGACGCTGCTGGCTCCTATAGACGTCGGCATTAGTGGAGGCGGCACTATAACTGTGCTCCTGTCTGTAGCCGGGACTTATTACGTCGTCGTGGACCCGCAAGGTGCAAACACCGGCAACCTCACGCTGACTCTATCCGAAGAGATTACCGGAACTGTCAGCATCGGGGGCTCATCATTGTCTCTCTCGTTGAGTCGTGCCGGACAAAACGGGCAGGTGACTTTCGGCGGCACTGCCGGTCAAAAGGTCAGTTTGGGATTGAGTGGTGTCACGATCGGAACCTCAAGCACTTCCGGTACTAAAGTCTTGATCAAGAATCCGGATGGAACGACTCTCCTCGCCGCATTTGATGTGGGTACGAGTGGTACTGGGTCGCCCACAGTGAACTTGCCATCGACAGGAACGTACGCGATCTCCGTTGATCCTCAATTTGCTAATGTCGGCGATATCACGTTGACCCTCTCCGAGGATGCCACGGGAAATCTTGCGATTAATGGTCCCGCTTTTCTGCTAACAACAACTCGAGTTGGTCAGAACGCAAGAGTGACCTTTGACGGCGCCTCCGGCCAGTTGGTAACGGTTCGAATGACTTCAAACACGATGGGGGCCGTCGCGGTGAAGCTGTTGAATCCCGACGGGACGACACTTACATCACTTTCATCAGGCAGCGTTAGTTTCAACCTTTCTCAGAAAACGCTGCCGGCGACGGGCACATACACCGTCACAATCGATCTAGGCGGACTTGCTACTGGCAGCATTGATGTCAGTGCGACGAGTCCATGAATAACTAGTCGCTATTCGGAGGCATTAAATGAAAGTCCGAGACGCAGTGCGCTTGAAACTGATTTGGGGCTCGCTTCTGCTGATTAGCCTGTTGGCGGCATCTGTCGCACTTATTCAAAGCGTTCAATCGGCATCACGCTCTAAAAGTAAGAAACAAACCGGCGTCACTGTTCTTCGTCCGCCGGCACTGATGGCAGGTCAGGCCGCCACGCTTCTTCCTGACGGGCGCTGGTTGTTGACGGGTGGCGAAGGCGAACACGGACCAACAGCTACAGCGTTGATTAAGGACCCGCGCACGGGTGAGACAACGCAACTATCCGAGCGGCTAAAGCAAGCACGTGCCTGGCATACGGCGACGCTGTTACCGGACGGAACTGTTTTGATTTTCGGCGGAGTCGGCGCTGCCGGCAAGATAGTAGAAAAAGCCGAGGGATATAACCCCGATACGCGGAAATTCAGGTTTCTTCCGACAACGGGATTAACTAGTCGCGCTAATCACAGTGCAACCCTGCTTACGGAAGGTCAGGTGTTAGTCGCGGGTGGTTCTTCCAATGAGAAGAGAGCGCTTGCCAGTGCTGAGCTTTGGGATCCGAAGAGCAACGCCACCACGTTTTTACCAACTGAGCTCCAAATTCCCCGTCTTAAACATGCAGCCACGCTTTTGCCCAATGGAGACGTGTTATTCCGAGGTGGTATCAGCGAAGCGGGCACGGAGCTCAACGATAGTGAGCAATTCGATCTTGAGGCTTTGCGTTTCGTCCTGGTAGAAGGCTTCCTTCCCACGGAGGATGGACGTCCGCCGTACCTGCTTGCCTCTGCACCAAAACATAACGAGATGTCCGTGCCTCTGGATGCTCGATTGGTCCTGCGCTTTTCGAAAACCTTACGAGTGGAGAGCGTCAATGCTGAAGCACTAACTCTCGCGGGGCCGCAAGGGATCGTGCCAGCGAAAATCATTCCGGCAGAGGGCGGCATGCTGGCCTTCGTGACTCCGACACAACCTTTACAGCCTGGAACTATTTACACTTTATCGCTAAGTGGTCCAATTGATCGAACAAATCTACCACTCTCATTTACAGCCATCACCTTCACCACAATATCCACTCAGCGGCATGAACATAATCCCGCGCCAGATGGATCGTTATCGCCGGACCAGTACTCGGTTGATGATGAGAGTTGGATACCAAACGAAAAGAACTTCCGCGGGGAGTGGCGAAGCAATCGGGAGAATTCCTCCTGGTCAAAGCTCCCGCCGCTGACTGCGGCTGACGGCGTGACAGCCATAGCTGGTCAAGTTTTAAAACTTAATGGGCAGCCACTGCCGAACGTAACCATCCAGATTGGCGACCGGGCAGTTAGAACAGACGGCACAGGCCGGTTCCTCCTCGCGGGCATCAACCCCGGGCGTCAAGAACTGCTTATCAATGGACACACCGCCAGTTCTCCAGGGAAGTTGTACGCCATGTGTGAGATTGGCATAAACGTCATCGACGGTCGAACGAATGTCATACGTCATACCATCTGGCTAGCGGTCATAGATCAGAAGAATGCCACGCCACTTTCGGTGCCTACTACCGAAAAGGTGATTGCAAAGAGCCCGTCTATACCAGGCTTGGAAGTACACATCCCGGCGGGGGTCGTGCTTCGGAGCCAGCATGGTGAACCGCTTACTTCACTTACCATCACACCCATCCCCGTCGATCGCTCTCCGATCCCGCCGCCGGGGAAAACGAAACTCTTGTTCACGCTTCAAGGACACGGGGCTCGGGTGGAAACAGTAGATGGTAGTCCTAGCGCGGTCGGCGTTCGGATAGTTTTGCCAAATGTAGGCGGCTTACCTCCAGGTACTCGAGTTCCGCTCACAGATTATGACGCTAGATCAGGATGGTATGTGTATGGTCAGGGCACAGTAACTAGTAACGGGCAGCAAATAGTACCGGATCCTAACGTGGGCCTCATGAGTCTTTCCTGCATAGGTTACTTTGGGCACGCGGGCGCCCCGGGGGATGGTCCGGCGCCGTGCAATGAGTGCGAGGATGGCGACCCCGTAGATCTCGGCACCGGACTCTTTGTTTACCGCAAAACAGATCTCATCCTTCCGGACGTCATGCCGATCCACCTTACCAGAACCTATCGGCCCAACGATATTTATACGCGGCCTTTCGGGTTTGGGGGCTCCCACCCGTATGAGCTGTTTCTGTTAGGCGATAACTATGAAAGTAGTTATGACTATGCCGAACTCATTCTCCCCGATGGGGGCCGGCTCCATTACCAGCGCATCTCACCAGGCTCGCAACACGTTGACGCAGTAATGGAACACACCACTACTCCGAGCCGCTTCTATAAATCGATACTCTTCTGGAATAGTGCGCGCGGCGGCTGGGAAATCAAGCTTCAGGACGGCACCCGTTACAAGTTTTATGTTGATTATAGCCAGGCGGAGGCAGTGCTTCAGGAGATAGAGGATCGCAACGGCAATCGATTGACTATCTGGCGGGACTCCAGCAATGACTACCGCGTCACCAAAATACAGACCAACAATGGCCGATGGATATCCTTTACATACGATGCAAGCGACCGCATCACGCAAGCGAGGGACAACATTGGAAGAGAGGTCAACTATACCTACGACGCCACCGGTCGCCTATGGAAAGTGACTGATCCAAATAACGGCGTCACCGAATACACGTACGACACCTCTCATCGGCTGGTCACGATCAAGGATGCGAGAGGCACAGTCTTTCTTACCAACGAATATAACGCGCATGGAAGAGTATCACGTCAGACCCTGGCTAACGGATCCACTTACCAGTTCGCTTACACTCTCGGAGGTAATGGCAAAGTAACGCAGACTGACGTCACCGACCAACGTGGAAACATTCGCCGGCTCACGTTTAATTCGAACGGCTATTGGCTGACCGACACTTACGCCCTTGGTAAGCCCGAACAGCAAACCTACACCTACGAGCGGCAGGCAGGGACCAATTTGGTTTTGAGCGCGACTGACCCGCTGGGCCGCAAGACAAGTTACGCTTACGATTCGCTGGGCAACACGACGAGCATTACGCGTCTGGCCCAGACACCAGCCGCGGTGACGACCAGCTTCACTTACGAACCAACGTTCAACCAACTCGCCAGCGTCACGGACCCGTTAAATCGCACCACCTCTTTTTCTCATGACAGTAAAGGGAACGTGACGAGTGTGATTGATCCGCTCAGTCGTCAAAGCACCTATACATACAACGCTTTCGGTCAAGCACTCTCTGTAACGGATCCGCTGAATAACACCACACAGTTCGGGTATGTTGCAGGAGATCTCGTCGAAGTCAGAGATCCATTGGGCCGTGTCACTACTCGGCACGTGGATGCGGCGGGTCGAACAATCCGCATCACAGATCCGCTAGGCCACAGCGCGCGAATTGAATACAACGCCTTGAACCTCCCGACGCGAATCATTAATCCTCACGAAGGAGCAGCGTCTTTCACTTACGATGCCAACGGCAATCTGTTGAGTGTCACGGATGCTCGTGGGAAGATAACGAGTTACGTCTACAACAACATGGATTGGATAATAAGTCGCACGGATCCTCTACTGCGTGCCGAAACATATGAGTACGACGTTGCAGGCAATCCAGTGAGACTGGTAGACCGTAACTTGAGGGTTACCACCTTAGGTTATGACAATCTCAACCGAATGAATTTCGCGGGTTTCGGGACAATAGTGAACGGTCAAAACACGACCTATGAAAGCACCGTTAATTCAACATATGACACGGCTGGGCGGCTCACACAAATCGTTCACAGTGGCACTGGGACAATCAATCTTGAGTACGACAACCTGAACCGCCTCACTTCCGAAAGCTCGCCGCGTGGCGCGGTCGGCTACTCCTATGACGCTGTTGGACGGCGCACCAGCATGACCGTGACAGGGCAACCGGCGATGTCCTATGCATACGACAATGGCGATCGCTTGAGTCAGATCACGCAAGGAGCGACGAGTGTCGGCTTCAGTTATGACGCCGCAGACCGTCGCACGTCACTGACCTTGCCCAATGGTGTGGTAGTGGAATACGGATATGATTCAGCTTCCCAACTGACTGGCGTCACCTACAAATTCGATACCACCGTTCTTGGAAATCTTACATACGAATACGACTCGGCTGGCAGACGCGTAAAGGTCGGTGGAAGTTATGCCCGCACGGGATTACCACAAGCATTGTCAAACGCGGCCTATGATGATGCGAATCAACTCGTACAGAGAGGCGCGGTAAGCCTGACCTATGACGCCGAAGGAAATCTCGCCAGCGACGGCACCAACGCGTACACGTGGGATGCGCGCAACCAACTATCCTCAATCAACGGCCCAGGACTCACAGCCAGCTTCCAATATGATGCGTTCGGCCGGCGGACTCTTCGAACAATCAACGGGAACTCAACTGGTTACCTCTACGACGGCGCTGACGCCGTGCAGGAGTTGGCTGGTGGTACTCCGGTGGCGAACCTGATCCTCGGCGGTGTGGACGAGGTCTTCAGCCGTAGCGACGCGGCAGGCTCGCGCAGCTTCATGACTGATGGTCTGGGTTCCACGTTGGGACTGGCCGACTCCTCAGGCGCTCTGACGGCAGAATTCACCTACGACCCGTTCGGCAGCACTACTGCGAGCGGAACGCCGGGAAACAACAGCGCTCAGTTCACCGGCAGGGAGAACGACGCGACGGGGCTGTACTACTATCGCGCCCGTTACTACTCGCCAACTTTACAGCGCTTCATCTCTCAGGACCCTGTGGGTTTTGCCGGCGGGGACACGAACCTCTACGCCTACGTCGCGAACGATCCGGTCAACAACACTGACGCCAGCGGACTTGCTGCTGATATTGCGGTTGATCTCGGCTTCATTGGATACGATATATATGAGCTGGCAACAGGTGGCCCCAAGGATCGCACATCGAACTTGATCGCGCTTGGCGCAGACGTGGTCGGGGCGATCGTTCCATTCGTCACAGGCTTGGGAGCTGCGACCCGTGCTGCTCGCGCCGCAGGCACATATAGTGACATCCGACGAGCGGGGCTAAGAGATGCACACCATGTCATCCAAGATGCTGCAGTGCGGGACCTACCTGGCTACAGTCGGTCAGCGGCTCCAGCCGTTCACTTACCGGGCCCGTCGACTAAAGTAGGCTCGCCCCATTACTGCGCCACACGAGTGCAAGCACAACGCGGGGGTGGAACATATGGTGCGGAACGTCGCATCGGGTACAAGGCTGCAAGACGCGCGGGACTGTCGAAAAGTGATGCGAGAGAGCTGATAAGAGCTGCTGACGACTATTTCAATGGAATCGGCGTTAACCCACGAACGCCTACTCGCACTCCCGGAACTCGATATTGAGGTGAAAATCGCGTGATACCGAAAGAGTTGATTCCAGCTCTGAAAGATTTGGTTCATGAGCTTGTTGCCGGAAATTTCCGTAAGTTAGAACGAGACGGGAGAGCCGGTAGGTTGACTGCGAAGGACCTTCATCATGTATTGGAAGGTTACGGTCGCACGTTAATCGACTTACCCGATGAGGCGTTCCAAATTGGCGAAGCGTATCCTATTGAAGGAAAAGAAGATCAATACTGGGCAGTTGATTTAGACCTCTGGACCCTAGAAGAAGGCAGGAGCGACCTTACACTTACGTTGACGGTTCGAACTACTGATAAAGGAGTCCTTACCGAAATCGATGACCTGCACGCCTTGTAGAGGGTTTGATCGTCCTCACAGGGGTCGAATCTATCCGCTTTGATCCCACAGGTTTAATACCGAATGACTTCATTATTTCATTTGAGGTGAAATGTAAGATCGTAACGCGTGGCCCGGAGCCGAATGTTCAAGTTAGAAAGCGTGGAGTGTTGAATCGCGAGAGTCATTACGTTTGGGGAAAGCGTTACCTGTTGCGAGTGGTCGAGAGAGACCGCCGCCAAGCGTCGAGATCAAACACTCTGCTTTGGTCTTGAACGTTCGTCCCGGTGCTACCGAGGCGAAGAAAAGGAAGTGCTGGAGCGTTGGTATCGGAACAGATCAGAGAGAGCGCGCCACCATTAACCGCAAAGTGGGAACCGATCATTGGAGTAAGAGTTCAGGACTTCTACGTGCGAAGGATGAAGACCAAGTGGGGTTCAACGCGCAAACGGACATTTGTCACAGCCGTTCGCACGTGGAGTTTTAGTTTTACTAGTCGTATTCATCA
>DATEDU010000042.1:0-9276 GCA_035281525.1 Pyrinomonadaceae bacterium
AAACCGCAGCATAACGTCGACGGCGCTCGTGCCGACTGTCGTGAAGACGACGCAACTCACCACCTGGAAGGGGCTGGATTTATATCCGGCGTTAGCGCGGGACGGCAAAACGATCGCGTTCAGCTCGGACCGCAGCGGCAGCTTTGAAATCTACATCAAACAACTAGTGCCGGGTGCACGTGAAATGCAAATCACCTTCGACGGCTCCCAGAATTTTCAGCCTGCCTTTTCGCCGGACGGTAGCGTGATTGCTTACCACTCGAAGAAACGGGGCGGGATCTGGTTGATGCCGTTGACCGGCGGAGCGCCAAAGCAACTGACTGAGTTCGGTTCAAATCCGACGTTCTCACCCGATGGCTCGCTGGTGGCCCTTCAATCCGGGGAGTTTCACATGCTCGGGTACATGATGATGAATCCTCGTGCGCCTTCCACCTTGTGGGTGGTCCCGTCAGGAGGTGGCGAGCCACGACAACTTACGCAAGCCGGAATGCCACCAGGTGGACATGGAGGACCAGCATGGTCGCCGGACGGGCAACGGATAGCGTTCAGTGGCAGCGGGGAGGGCGAAGTCGTTTGGTCTGTCTCTGCTGACGGAAAAGACTTAAAGAGAATCTCGGGACAGATCACGGGTACATCCGATGCAGTGTATGCGCCCGACGGTAGGGCAATTTATTTCACTGCAGATACGGGTTGGTCTCTATACAAAGTGGACCTCTCCGAAGCGGGCGATCCGATAGGCGAGCCTGTGAAGTTCTTCACCCCAGGCGGCCAGCACATGAGAAAACTCGCGATCGCTGCCGACGGCAAGAACCTTGTTTATTGCGCGATGACGACAATGAACAACATCTGGACGCTGCCACTCGCGCCGAAGACAAATGTGGTTACAGGTAAACCCGTTCAGCTCACTCAGCATGCCAATACGTGCGAACTAGGGCCGGCAATTTCACCTGACGGAAAGACCATTGCTTATTGGACTTTTGCCACTGGAGTACCGAGCCAGATCTGGACGATGGACGCGGACGGCCGGAACCAAACTCAGATCACGACAAATTCTGGTTCGATTCCATGGTGGTTTCCTGATGGCAGTCGCGTGGCGTTCAAGGCTGACCGCGAAAATCAAACGGGCATGTGGGCCATAAACATTGAAGGCGGCAAAGAAAGGCGAATAATTGAGTTTAGCGAACATGCTGAGTGGTCTCGTCTCTCCCCCGATGCCAAGCGCGTCGCCTTCGTTTCAAGGCGCAGCGGTTCACCCAACATTTGGGTTACGGCGGTTGAAGGCGGGACGCCTCAGCAACTGACCTATGAAAAAGAGCTTGCGACCCACCCAGCCTGGTCTCCCGACGGAAAATGGATCGCCTTCGAGGTCAAGCGCGGCGAGGACACCAACGTCGCTATCATCCCGAGCAACGGGGGCCAGCTGATTCAATTGACCTCGGATCGGGGTCAGAGCTTGGTCCACGATTGGTCGCCTGACAGCGAGCATGTCGTTTTCGCTGGGCAGCGCGACGGCGTCTGGAACATCTGGGCAGTGGCACGCTCAACCAAACAGCAAACCCAAATGACCAGTTACACAAAATTCAGTTCCTACGTTCGCGCGCCTGCGTGGTCTCCACGGGGGGACAGGATCGTCTTTGAGTATGCGGAAAACTCCGGAAACATCTGGAGGATAGAATTGAAATGAACTTCAACGGGAGATTTGTCTTAGGGATCTCCGCCGGCACAACGAAACAATCCGACCCCACACGGCATAGAACCGGCTTGTCCGCTCTTTTATTCACTCGCAGGTTCGAGTCCTGCTCGGCTCACCACTTTCCATAACGAAAAACTTGCGGTCGAATTCTCTCTCCAACGCTCCGCGGTACTCTTTGCGACTTCAATCCCGCAGCAGACTCAAGATGTCGGCGACTGAGGCGATCGCAACTCCCGTGTGATACCAGGGGTAGTCCCGATCCGCCGGGTCCGTCCCAAGTTCAAACCGTGTCGTCATTGCCCGGTGCGTACGTATCCGCTCCTGTTCCAATTCCGTCTTGTGTCGGTTGCGTGCCTTCCCAAGCTTGCCGGCGTGGATGAATTCGGTAATGCGTGTCAGCTCATCGCGATCAAACCAGATGCCATGTCCTTTGCAGATGTCGACAACTACTCCTGAACGATCAAAATTGATCCGGTTCATCAGTTGATCGCATTTAGGACATGGCGAATATCGTACTTTCAATTCGTAAGCGTCTTGTACGGGTGCGTGTGCCGTGGCACCCAGCACTGCGGCACGCTCTTCACGATAGGCGCAGATTCTTTCAAACGACGGTACATCTAACCAGAGTCCCATACAACGTTCGCATTCGCTGACAGCAGTGACGCCGATCGAAGCCGGTCGCATTTCGATTCGACAACGCGGACACGACAGCGTGGCCAAAGTCGCGTCGCAATGCTTACAGAGCGAATCGTCGGCTGAAGTTGAGGCGCCACATATCGGGCACTTGACCGTTCCAGCGTCCACGAGCCCCATTGTAGCAGCTTTCCTCAGCCCAGAATCCCAGGCGGATCGACCTTATGCTCTTAAGTTTGATGTAGAACGGAGAGTACCAGCTTGGAGTTGGCGTCTACCTCATCGGGACCACTCTTTTAACCAGATAGTCGCACGTTCGAGTCCTGCTCGGCTCACCACGATTTAGATATACAACCGAGGAATTTTTGCCGCCGTCCGGACGGTGACGTTAACCGTTCTTCGACTGACTTTAATCGTTCTTCGAATGACCTTAACCGTTGTTCGATGATGCCAGCGCGTAGATCCCTTGCCTGACGCGGATCGCATACCCTTCATCCACCAATTGATGGTTTCCGGAACCTGCTTCAACGCGGCTCAAACCCGAAGCGCGTGCAGTCTCGCCGAGTAACGTCATCCCGGCGCCCGCCAGATATGCGCGAGCGATCTCTCGCAGTGCCGTCTTGCGCCTGGCGGTCACGCCTGTTGTATCGCCCCGTTTTCTCAGCTCTTCCGGAAAACGATCTTCGGCCAGCATCCAGATGTAGGAAAACGGTTGATAGATGACATCCTGAGGGATCACTTTCATCTGTCGTTGTAACTCATCGAGGGCTCGTGTGAACGCCGCACGGTCCGTGACTCCACTCTCTGCGCGCAGGTCTGCGGTGGCCAGTTCGTGTTCGCGCCGGAGCACTTTGAGAACACGCTGCGCTGCGTCTGACAAAACTTTAGGCTCGTCTTTGCGCCGGGGCATCCAGATGGCGGCAAAATGGCTTATCAAGCGCGGCGCAACAAACATCGAACGCCCGCCCGCGAGTTTCGCGTAGTAAACGCGACTGCGGCGCATGACTTCGTCTTTGAGGTACCAGGTGAGGCGCGTCTCTTCGTCGTTTTGGACGTTGCGGGGCAAACTAACATCCCGCCGGCCGCATACTGCGATGTACAACGAAGGACCTGCACGACGGGTATCTGTCAGCGTATTTGCAAAGCCCACGTCTTCGATAAAACGTTCAGCGTCAACAGCGCTTTCAACGCGGAGAACTTCGTCGCGGCGCCACATTCGGTCGCGATGGAGTTCGATCTGTTCGGGGAGAGGCGGAGTAGTCATTGGGTTAAGGACGAAGTGAAAAGCATTGCGAATTGTAATTGAAAAATGCAAATTGAAAATTTTGTTTCCATCGGAGATTGACTCCCGGCCACGTTCCCAATTACCGGTGTCATTCGCTCCGGAGGAGCGAAATGTTTATAGCTCACAGCGGTCATATAAAGAATATCGCCTCTCGGAAGTGGCGTGGCCACTTCCGAGAGGCGAAAAGATTTCCAGCGGTCACGGGGCTATAAACATTTCGTCCCTACGGGACGAAACTTTCCTGAGCCGCAAAATCGAGGATGGCCAACACGACGCGGTCGCAGTCTCATAGCCCAGGGTTGACGCGCGCAGCGCGGCTACCCTGGGAAACTTCGTCAAAAGAATGATGCAACCCCGATGGGGTTGCGTCTGCCTCGTCGAACGTTAACCCAACGTAGCCGCTTCGCGTCAACGTTGGGCTGGAGCACGGAACCGCGAGCGCAGCGAGCGGCTTAGTCAAAACTAAGTACTCTGCCATGTTAACCCGCTCGCTGCGCTCGCAGTTCTGTTGCGACGTGCATTGTCGAGTCGGTGCAGCCCCGTCGATGCTCTCTCGCGGGTGGTTTCTTTTACAATTTCGAAAACTTCCCAAATGAGACGACCGAGTGGCTTGCCCAACTGTTGCGGAACGCTCGTGTTGACCTGCACGGCGACTGAGATCTTCTGCTCGGGAAAATACATCATGTCGGTCATATAGCCAGGGAAAAAACCGCTATGGCCGTATGATATGCCGGCTGACGTCTTGCGAATGATCACCCCGAGACCATACCTGGTTTCGCGTCCCAGCATTGGCGCCGGAACTCCATCCAGAACTTGCGGCAACAGATCCGCCGAATAAGCGCGACCTTCATAGATCATTTTTGCCCAGCGCGCGAGGTCCTTGGCGGTTGAGGCATACCCTCCACCGGTCCATTCAAACTGCGGATTGATGATGAACTTGCCGGCGCGAATCATTTCGTCTTTGCCGCCGAATGGATTATTCGGTCCGGCATAGCCCTGAACCACGCCGGCTAACCTCATTCCGTCCTGCGGAATCGTGTTAGTCAACTTCAAAGGCTTAATGAGCCGGCGGTTTGCCTCGTCGTAAAACTTTTTACCCGTCACCTTCTCGATGATCATCCCCAAAACGATGTAATTTGTATCTGAATAGTCCCAGCCTTGGCCGGCAGCAAACGGTGCCTTTTCATCAAGCAGATATGCAATCAGCTCGGTTGGCTGCCAATGCTTTTCGGGATTCGCCGTGAGGTCTCGAGTAAATTTCTCCTTGAATTCATACCTTACCAGCCCACTCGTGTGGTTCATCAATTGACGAACGGTGATCTCTTTCGCGTTAGGCAAACGCGAGAACCACGGCTCGCCTCCGAGATATTTTTCAACTTTCTCATCCAGATTGATTTTTCCTTCCTTCACCAATTGTAGCGCGGTCGCCGCGGCAAAAGTTTTGCCGACACTGCCCGCCAGCATTCGATCGGTTGGCTTCATCGGTGTTTTCGCATCGCGATCTGAATATCCGACCGCGAGGCTAAACGATTCTCCGTTGGCCAGAGCTACTCCCAGAGTGGCACCCGGAAACTTCCCGGCTTTGTGCCACTCATCGAGCTTGATTTGAAGCTGTTGTTTGAGCGAATTCGTGTCGGTTGCGGTCGAAAGTTGCTGCCCAAAGAGTGGTGTCGGTACCGTGAGCGGTTGCGACCGGGTAACCTCGAACGAAGTGGTCGCGAGCGTCAGTACCGGGAGCGGTTGCGACCGGGTTTCCTCGAACGAAGTGGTCGCGAGCGTCAGTACCGGGAGCGGTAGCGACCGGGTAACCTCCGCGAACGAAGTGGTGGCGAGCAAACAAGTTATGAGAAGAAGAATAATTCTTGGCACTCTTGTTGGATTCCTTCCGAGATTCACAAATGCGACATAGTATAGCTTTGAGATACTTGGCCGCGCCTACCTAAAATGACTGACAGTCAGGGCTGGCGACGCTTGCAATTCAAACGTGTCCGACCGCAGGGCTGGCGATGCTTGCAATTCAAATTTGGTCGACCGCGAAGCGGTCGCGCCTCATAGCCCAGGGTTGCCGCGCGCAGCGCGGCTACCCTGGGAAACTTTGTCAAAAAAATCGCAACCCCGATGCGCAACCGCGATGCGCAACCGCGATGGGGTTGCGTCTAATTGTTGAACGGGAACCCAACGTAGCCGCTTCGCGTCAACGTTGGGCTGGAGGGCGGAACCGCTTCGCGGTAAAGATTTTTGTGGCGAGATTCGCCGCGTATGATTTCGTCCTTGAGATGGGGCCCGTCTCTTCGTCCTTCTTGCTTACGATTTTGCGATTCTGAGTCCCGTAGGGACGAAATGTTTATAGCCATCGAATGCAAATCAACACCAGAGGTCCGTTAGGAGCGAAATCGGGTGCCGCCCATAAATGGGCTCGGAGAATTAATAAGCCACCGGATCTATAAACATCGCGTCCCTACTGGACGCGCAAACCGTGCTCGGTTGATAGATAAGGTTCCTTGACACCTGACATCCGACATCCGACACCTGACACCCGACAGCACGTCTTTTAATCACCATTTAACATTTCGGAACTTTCCGGTTTCGTGAGTCGTAGCGGATAACGACCTCAAAAAATTTCTTTCACAGGAGAGCTTATGAAGAAAGCGATCGTTATCGCGCTCGTTGCCATGCTAGTGAACTCTGCCAGCGTTTTCGCTCAGACCGTGTCCTCGCCGACTGAAAAGGACTTCACCGGAGCGTACGATGCTCGTCTGCGTCAGACACTAACGACCTTTCCCGACCTTCCTGCCATCGCCATCGTCGTGATCAAGGACGATAAGCCGATCTTTCTTCGCGCGTACGGGATGGCGGATAAAGAAGCCGGTATAAAGGCCGATACGGATACGCTTTTCTACACCGGTTCCTCGACTAAATCGTTTACGGCGCTGGCGGCCGCGATGATGGATCAAGAAGGCAAGATCAAGTTTTCCGATCCGGTGACGAAGTACACTTCCGGTATCCGATTCAAGAATGAAATACCAGACAAGATAACGATTCAGAACCTTTTGACGCACACCAGTGGCTTGCGGAACGTGGCGCTTATCAACCGGCTCGCCTTTACGGGCCAGATAGACCAGCGTGAGCTCGATCACGTCCTGGCCGAGGGCACCACTTTTAATGATGCCAACTTTGGCAAGTACGCTTACACAAACCTCGGCTATAACATTTACGGGCTCGCGCTGCATTACCATTTGAATAAAAAATGGCAGGACCTGCTACAGGAACGCATATTCGCTCCGGCCGGGCTGAAACACACGACTGCTTACGTTTCAAAGGCGCGCACCAAAAAATACAAAATTGCGGCTCCATATGTCATTGACACCGATGCGGCCGATGCGGGCAAGATGGTGCGAAGCCGCCTCGACAAGACCGACGAGAACATGCAGTCGGCCGGTGGAATCTTCATGAGCATTTCGGACCTGGGCAGGTGGCTTAACCTGAACATGAACGGCGGTAAACTCGGCGGGAAACAGGTAATACCGGCCGATCTTTTCCGCAATGTCCACACTGGATACACAAAGAGCACGCGTAATGAGCCGCCATTTTCGGGGGACGGCGAATACGGGCTCGGGTGGCAGATCGGCAAGTACCGTAACGAAAAGGTGATCTATCATCATGGCGGCTATCCCGGTTATCGCAGCCATGTTTCATTCATGCCTGACAAAAAGATCGCGGTCGGCGTGCTCGTTAATAACGATGCGCTCGGCGGACGACTGGCGGACATGGTGGCTGCTTATGCTTACGACTGGTGGCTGCGAACAGTGAACTTTGAGGCAGACTACGAAAAGCAATTGCAGGACACCGTTAAGGCCTTTGAGAGAAGAAGGCAGGGAATCACCGCTGAAGCCGCACAACGCGCAAAGAGGGAGTGGCAGCTTACGAATCCTTTCGCCGACTATGCCGGCAAGTACACGAATGATCTGTTCGGCACGATCGAGATCGTCGCAAAAGAAAACGCTCTCGCGGTCCGGATGGGCAATATCAACACGGTGGCCACGCCCTATACCGAAAAGGACACCATCCGTGTCGTGATGCAGCCCGGTGGAGGCGGTGACGTGATCGGCTTCGTAAAAGATGCCGATGGAAAGTTCGGCTCATTGAGTATCGCGGGCGTCACATTCACCAAGGTTGCGAAATAAGCGAAAACGATCATCCACAGATTACGCAGATTACATCGATTTCTCTTGAGAACAGGTGCCGCGCAACCGTTTTAGAAAAGAAATCGGTGTAATCTGCGTAATCGGTGGATGGTATTCTTAAATCATCCGGGCACGCTTTACCCGAGCTTCTCGGCGAGCCCGATGAGAAGTCCTTCGGGGCCGCGGATGTAGCAGAGCCGATACGCGTCTTCGTACTGGACCACTTCGCCGACGAGCTGCGCGCCGCGCTTGCGGAGCCTGGCGAGTGTCTCGTCGATGTCGTCGACGGCAAACATGATGCGCAGGTAGCCGAGAGCGTTCACCGGGGCGTTCCGGTGATCGGCGACCACAGGCGGGGTAAGAAATCGCGAGAGCTCGAGCCGGCTGTGGCCGTCGGGAGTGCGCATCATCGCGATCTCGACGCGCATGGGATGCAGTCCCGTGACGCGCTCGGCCCAGTCTCCTTCGATCGTGGCCCGGCCTTCGAGCTCGAGGCCAAGCTCGGCGAAAAAAGAGATGGCGACATCGAGGGATTCCACCACGATGCCAACGTTGTCCATCCGCTGAAGAGTCATATCATTTCCTCTGGCTTTAGGGAGAAATAGTTAAGCTCGGACATGGCTAAGGATTTCGTCCACGACGCTGACAAGCGGCTGTGTTGCATCTAGAACGATGCCAGTGCTGGGGATGTCTTCTTTTGTGGCGTGTAAACGTAGGACGAGTTCCCTCTCGCTCTTGCTCTTGCCCCAGTCATCAGGACGGCTGTCGAGCCGTTCATTGAGTGTCTCTGCGTCAACGTCTAAGATGAAGACTTCATCAAAAAGGTCTATGAACTGCTTGAAATTTCTAGAACCGCCACAGAAGAACGTGACTTCGTCGTCCTGATTTGCTGCCAACCTCCGTACTTTTTCTACATCCCAAAGATTGTGTTCGTGGCGGATTTCGGGGGATGAAAAAGTCGTTGGGCGTCCTTGGTAGCGCAGATCTCTATCACCATGTATGGCTACGTAACCGCGTCGGCGCAGCTCTTGGCATACCGAGGTTTTGCCGCTGCCGGAGACTCCCTCGATAAGATAATTTCTCTTACCCATCGTCCTTACCTCTTTGGTGTGTTTGTGAGATAGGTCGTTCTAAACTTGCGATTTTGCGATTCTGAGTCCCGTAGGGACGAAATGTTTATAGCCATCGATACAAATCAACGCCACAGCTCCGTTAAGATCGTGAAGTCATTTCCCACAGCCGTCACCTGACATCCGACGACCCGGTACCTGACACCCCCTCTTCCATTCACCATTTACCATTTACCATTCACCAGAATGTGATGGGATTACCGGAGGCATAGATGTTCGGGGGCGGAGAAACGTGACGATCCCCCTCTCGACCCACATGCGGCGGTTCTATGTTTACGATCCGGCGCCAACGTTGCGCGCTTCAAAGGCTGCTGCTGGTAATCTTCAGCAACCTTGATACGCCTGATGGTG
>DATEDU010000043.1:0-12228 GCA_035281525.1 Pyrinomonadaceae bacterium
TCCTTAGTACGAGAGGACCGGGATGGATCCACCTCTAGTGTACGAGTTATGGCGCCAGCCGTAGCGCTCGGTAGCTAAGTGGAGCATGGATAAACGCTGAATGCATCTAAGCGTGAAGCCAGACCCAAGATTAATCCTGACCGTGAGACTCCTTGTAGACCACGAGGTAATAGGCTGGAAATGTAAGTGCAGTAATGTACTCAGTTGACCAGTACTAATCAGTCCCTTGGCTTGACCATAAAATTTACTCAAGCAACAAAACGCTTCGCGTCTTGCACGATGGAGCTTGCCTAGTCGCTATTCGATATTTTGGTTTTTGGTCTTCGGCCTTAGGTCTTTGCATTTCTTCCGTTGCTTGCGTCAAGTTTCGTAAGACGCGAAAGACTAAAGTCCCAAGACCAAAAACTGATTCAAAATCTGACCACCGGTCAGATTTTGAATCTAAAAAAGTTTTCCGGTGACTTTGTCGGCAGGGTCACACCCGTTCCCATCCCGAACACGGAAGTTAAGCCTGCTGGAGCCGATGGTACTGCGCGGGCAACTGCGTGGGAGAGTAGGAAGTCGCCGGGATTTTAAATGAAAAGCCCGCTCGAGAGTTTGTCTCAAACGGGCTTTTCCTATTTCCCAGATTTCAAATCTTAAATTGGAAGTCGCAAAGCCCGCGAGCGGATAACGCCCTCGCGGGCTTTTCTAATTACTCACTCCCCATGCGGCACTTCGCCTTCCTGATTGTCATCGTGTACGTTTACACACCATGAAGAAAGCGCTGATCGTAGTGATCGCCGGAATCGGTCTCGTCGCTTCGGTCGTCTTCTCGTTTCGCGACAAAGCCGCCGTGGCCACGTCAGCCGCCCGACCGTGGCCGGGTGACATGGGAGCGCTTGGAGCGGCCGATCGTCGGTGGCCGCCGCTCACAGCCAACGATGCCTCTGTCAAGCTCAAGTCGCTCGCTGACGCATTGCCGAAGAACCAAGCCATCGACGATTTTGTGTCGCGCGAGATCACGCGGGGCGAACTCATCATTGGCGAACCGCCGGCGCTTCCGGACGTCTCCGCGATCCGCGATCTGCTACTGCGCGAGCCGATCGTCTGGACGCGCGAAGACGGTATTGGCGGCGACAATGAAGCGAATGCCAGGCGCACGATGCAGTTAACGGTGGCGAGGGTGCTCGTCGCAAGCGCGCTCGTGAAAGCGCGCGCAAACGATCCGGCGGCATGGGACGACCTGCACGCCGTGTGGAAGCTCGCCCGCGCGTTGGACGGTCATCCGCAGATGATGTTCCAAACAGCTGCGTTGACAATGGCGCGTATGATCAACGCGGTCGCCTGGAAAATCCCGTTGCCTGCGCCGCCGTGGTTAGGCGAGTTCCAGGCACGCGACCACGTGCGGACGCTGCTCGATTCGTTTCAGCATCAGACGGCAGATTATTGGGAAAGCGGCGCGCGAATATTTCCGACGAAATGGCTGGCAGCATCGATCGAACACGATCGGCTGATTGCTGAAGAGCTCTTCAAGCTCACGCAGTGCGATGTGAACATGCGGATGAATGAACTGGGAACCGACCTCTCATCGGTTTGGCGCCGCGCATTCCGGTACCGCGCCGAGCGAGAAGCGACGGCGAATGCATTGCGCGTGCGCGAGGGGAAGTCGATCGACTCTGGGTCGCGTTGTAGTGACGGTGGGTGGACGTTCGACGGTACTACGCTGCGTTTCAGCCGCGAGATTGCGACCGCCGCGCCGGATACTCCGATGCCGCTAGTACTTCGGCTCAAGCCGTAGCTAATCTTCGTAACGTAGACTGTTAGTTTGAGTGTTTGAAAAGCTGAGATTAGATCGACGTCGGTCGATACTAGCGCCGGGATTAATTGAAGCCCGCTTGAGCGTTTTTCAAGCGGGCTTTTTGCGTTTCAGCTTTGACTCGAAAATCAGTCGGGTGGATCGGTAACCAGTTTCCCGCGCTGACTTGGATGGAAGCGGTGATCGACAGAGTTCTATGGTGACACCTTTGTTGCCGTCCCCTCAAATACGGGCGGTCCAATATTTGGTGGTACGGTTACCACTGGACCGGTCTGGATCATCCAAACCTGCTTGCCTTCGCCGGGCTGGACGAACATGTCAAAACTTTGGCCTGTGCTAAATGTTAGCGTGCCAGTACAGTCCGGGTTGACCGTGTAGGATCCCGAACCTGCGCCGAAGTGGAGAATCGTGCCGTTTAGGCTGACGGTGGCAAACGGACTGACCAGAGTTCCATCTCCATTGAAATCGATGCCTTCCACGATGGCTTTCGGTACGGCAACACCCCCGACGATATTCCACCCGTGCGCGTTGAATACATACGAGCCGCGCAGCGTGTGCGCGCCGCAACTTTGCGCAGGAGGGGCCGCCTGCGTGGGACTGTAGCGGCCGAACGCGATTGCTACCGCGATCAGGCTGATCGCTACCAAGCTGACTACTATTGTCTTTGTTACTCTTGTGTTCATAGCTTTGATCTCCTATTGGTTTGGTTTGCTCGGGGCTACTGCTCGCTTTTGCTTCGTGGAGGCTCTTCGTTCCCCTGATCGGTCTCGAATTCCAGTTCCTCTGGAGAAGGCGTGACATCGCCGAGAGCCTCCAGTAGAACGTCTATATGTGGATCCGCAGATCGCTTGAGCGCGTTGTTCTCGTTGCCCCAAGTAACCCGGCGCTGGAACCTTATGACTTCAATGCGGCGTCTTCTCTTCAACTCCGTCCCTTTTAGTGGTAAGGCGGTAGAGCGTGCTCTATAATTTCGGCTGGCTCACTCAGTACAGGGCGTTGGTCGCCGCCGGCCTTCTCTGGTAGCGTGCGCTACACGATAGCCGCGTGCATCTGCTCTCGTAACGAACGTAAAGTGAAAAGTTGACTAAAATTGGCTGAAAAATGGTTGAGAACCGGTCAACATCGCCTTGGCCTGGGAAGGTATTAGAAATTTATATCTCGGAGTGTCTCTGATGGAGGAAGGCGAAAGACTGCCTCTCTTCGGCGAGTATGTGCTTGATACGGCGCGCGGCTGTCTCCTACGCGCGGGTCAGCCGGTTCACTTGCGGCCGCAGGCCTATCGAGCGCTCAAGTTCCTGACTGAAAACCGGGGCCGGCTCGTAAGTAAGGACAGGCTTATCGAGGAGGTCTGGGAGGGAAGGGCCGTCACCGACGACTCGCTCGTGCAGTGCCTTAGAGACGTGCGTCGGGCGTTGGGAAATGGCGAGCGATATCTGAGGAACGAGCGCGGGCGCGGCTACATTTTCGAGCTGGAAACCGACGAGCTGGAAGTATTAAGAGATCGCCCTGGTTGGACCGAACAGCTTGATCTGATCCGAATGGTAGTTGAGGATGAGGAAGAAACGCCGCTGGCGCGTTCGACTGCGGCACCTTCCGAACTTAGCGTGGGAGCGGCAGTGGAATTAAGTGCGCCGCACACTACCCCCGGGACCGAGAGATTTAGAAAAATCACGCGCGACAAGCGCGCGCCATTCGTTGTCTTGGCCGTGCTCGCCCTAGGCGTCACTGGCCTTATTTACTTCACGATGCGCGGGCCGCGTGAGCAGGCAATCAAATCAGTGGCGGTGCTGCCGTTCGTAAATGCAAGCGGTGATCCAGCGGTTGCATACGTTTCCGATGGATTAACGGAGAATTTGATTGACGAGCTGGCGAAACGACCGGGCCTCAAAGTGATTGCGCGTACTTCGTCATTCACTTACAAAGGGCAACACGTCGACATCCAGGATGTGGGGCGGGCGCTCGGCGTACGGGCGTTGGTGACTGGCCGGGTCGAGCAGCGTGGTGACGGCTTATTTGTCAGTGCCGAACTGGTTGATGCTCAAGATCGTTCACGGCTGTGGGGCGAGCAATACACACGTAGGATGACCGATCTTCAGCAGTTGCAAGCTGAGATTGCGCGTGCGATTAGCGGGAAGTTACAACTACGATTAAGTGTGGCGCAGGAAAGACAGTTGTCGAACCAAGCGACCGTGAACCCTCAAGCATATGAGTTCTACCTGAATGGTCGCTCTCACGTTAATCAAGGGTCACCCATGAAGGCTCTCGAATACTTTAACCAGGCCGTGTTGTTGGATCCCAATTTTGCGGTTGCTTGGGCCTGGGTGAGTCGCACAAATAACAACATCGGCGGGGACAGTTTGCTCAATCCGAGAGATACTCAGGTCAAAGCCAAAGCGGCAGCGGAGCGAGCGCTTGGATTGGACGAAGCATTGGCTGACGCTCATATTGCACTCGGTCGAATTAAGCAGGACGAATGGGATTGGAAGGGAGCTGAACAAGAATACAAGCGGGCGATCGAATTGAGTCCAAGTCTGGCGTTCGCGCATGCTGAGTATGCACAGTTCCTGGCAGTTATGACGCGGCACGCAGAAGCTTTGAGTGAAAACAAGCGCGCGCAAGAATTGGATCCGATGTCCGTTAGGCTGAAACGTCAAGAGGCTTGGTTATTACACCTTGCGCGGCGAATAGACGAAGGGATAACGGTGATACGCGAAACTCTGAACGAGCCGCCGCGGCCTCATGGGCGACTAGGCTTTATGTACGAGGCCAAGGGACTGCATGAGGAGGCTATTCGGGAGTTTCGTGAGTTGATCGCGAGGAGTGGCGAGCGCACCGGCAACTTGTGTTATTTGGCCGGTGCGCTTGCGGTCGCTGGCAAAAGAAAGGACGCGCTGCGGATCGTTGATAGACTGAACCGATCAAAAGAATACGTCTCACCCACAGAGCTGGCAGCGGTGTATGCCAGGCTGAAAGATACCGAAGCTACAATAACCCTGTTGGAAAAGGCTTACGCCGATCATGATCCTCAGCTGCAGATACTAAACATCGACCCCTTCTTCGATTTCCTTCGGTCGGATCCTCGCTTTCAGGACCTTGTGAAGCGTGTAGGTTTGCCGCCCTTGCCAAACGTGTAATCTGATGAAACCAGACCTTGAACGTTGTATCCCCAAACCTCCCTAACTTTTTCCTCGTAACTTGTCTCTATATCAATGAACGTTGAACTGACGTGGGGTATCGATGACACGGTCGGAGTTGCCTGACGAGCTGCTGGTGGTCGCGGCGATTCTCGGCAACCTGCAGGCGTTTGAACAACTTGTGGTGCGATATAGGCCCGCCGTCGTCAGGCTGGCGCGAACCATCGTCGGTGCCGATTATGCAGAGGATATCGCGCAGGATTCATTGCTCCTGGCCTTCAAGGCACTGCCCACAATAGAGGAGCCGCGCAAGTTTGCGGGGTGGTTGTCAGCAATAACGCGTCATCGAGCTCTGCGTTTTAGAAAGAGCGAGACGACGCACTTAACCAAACGCGTGGCTTTGGATGAGGCGCTGCTCGAAAACATTGAAGCCTTGGCGAAGCCGCTTGCGGAGAAAGAGAAGGACGAGTCGATGATAAAAGCGCTAGACAGCCTTCCTCCTGATTACGCAATGCCTTTGCGACTCCGTTTTTTCGACGACATGCCGCTTAATCGAATTGCCGCGTTCATGGGACTACCGTTGTCTACTGTGAAATGGAGGATTCATCACGGCAAGAAACTGTTGCGCGCGAAAGTTGAATAAAACTGTGGCCAACTCTGCGAATCCTCCGCGTCCTCTGCGTCTTGGCGGTGAACGGAGGCAAGCAAGCGATCACCGCAGAGACGCCAAGAGCGTAAAGAACCGCAAAGGAAACTTATTAGGGCGCCCGGGGACAATTATCAATCTGCCAGGAGAACCAGATGGAACAAGAAACTGTGAAATTGCTTAACGTGTTGCGAAGAATTGCGCGGGCGGCTGGATACGCCGCCTGGACCAAGGCGAAACCGGATGCGACAGAGTTCTGCGCTGCTCAATACAACCGAGTACTCGCGCGACTTTCTGAGCTCGAGCCAGCCATTAAGCCGCTGTTTACACCATTGAGTGAATCTGCTTCCGCTGAAGTAATACGCATCGCTGCTCGCGACTTGCTGGCTTACTTCGAAGCAGACGAGCCTGAATTCGTCCGTGGTTTTGGTCGAGCCTTTCATTTTGGTTGTGGCCCACGCAAGGCAACGATTAAGTGTGTGCCGATAACAATGAGTTGTGATTGACTTGTTTTGAAAGTCTCCGCGGATCTAACGCGTAACGCAAACCGAAGATTTTCGATAAGGAGTATCCATGGAAAGAGACAAAGAGTTACTGAAGTTAATCAATGTGCTGCGGCGCACGTCGCGCATGGCGTTGCAATCAGAGTGGACTGGCGGTAAAGAAGACGCGGCTGCCTTTTGCACTGAGCAGTACAACCGTGTGCTAACGCGCCTGAAGGAAATGGACGCGCAAGTTGGTGCGATTTTCGAACCGTTGCCCGCGGGGAGTTCATTAACTGTAGTCGCAATGGCTTCTCGTCAACTCGCTGCTTATTACGAGGACGAACTTGGAGGTTCAAAGGCCTTTGGACGTGCGCAGGGCTTTGCCTTTGATCCAAAGGTCTTCAAGGAGTTCTGGGAGAAGTCGGCGCGTGAATTCGAAGACATGGGCGAATTTATTCGTGAGAGCATCGATGAATGGCTGCGACATAAGAAGCAAGCTCAGAAAGACAAGACAGAAAGTAACAAGCAAGGTATGTAAAAACATGATCGCCAGTACGATCAGCAGCCGTCGCTTTCACGCTCGGGCAAAAAAGAACGATCCACGAAACCAGACGAAACAAACTCGAAGATTCTGTTCGTACGATTTCGTTTTTTTTCGTGGATCGTTTTCAGTTAGTTTGTGAGCTCGCGGCGCTCGAATTCTGCGACCTTGAGTCAATCACCTGCCATGCATTGCACGAGCAGGCGATCTCCTGGCAACTTTCCTTGCCGGTGCTCTACCCTTCAATTCCACTAGAATAACTTCAAACGGCTGATCACTCGTGTTCTCCGGCTGGTGAACAATGGCTGGAGTCCATCGGACTTCGCCGGCTTTAGAGGTAACGTCTTGCGCCGGCCCTTTCGGAAAATTAAATCTGCCATTTACATCGGTCAGGAATATTGCTACTGCATTCGGGTGCCGGTGCATGACAGACTTTTCGTTTGGCCCGACCTTAACGCGCAGCACTCGCACCTGCGCATTCTCAAATTCGACCGTGTAATGCTTGGAGTCGACTTTCACCGGATCCTGGGCCATCGCCGCTGACGTAACACCGAGGATGAACACAACTGAAACTAGTATTCTGGGCATTGAAACCAGTTGTCTGGTCACTGAAGCTAGTCTGGGCATTGTTCGCGCTCCTTTTAGAACTTTTGTGGGAAAGGCGGCGGGTTTGTACCGCAGGGATCCGGTCCCAGTCAAGCGCTTAGTTGGAATTTACATGTAGCTTGTTTACTTACGCGCGAAAATGGGATTAGCGAGGCCTGCGTAGACGGCGAGATTTATGCTCGTTACATCTCTTATTGAGGCTTCGTAGTCTTACAGAATCAGGTGTTTGATCCTGGATAAAGCTGCTGAAATTCGGGGTCGTTGTGGAGTAACGCAAGGTCGGGGTCGCGGCGGGCCCAGTCAGCATCTCTGAACCCAGCCTCCCGAGCCTTCGCCAACACCGCCAGCGCTTCCGGCTTTTTCTTTAGCAGACAGTACGCGCAAGCCGCGTTGTAGAGCACCGACGCGTCGTCAGGTCGGAAACTGACTGCAAGATTAATTTCGCGCAGCGCCTCGTCGGCGCGATCCACGCTGGCGTAACGTGCGAGATGGTTCTGCCGATCAAATGCTGCCTCCGGAACAGATGATAATGAAAGCTGGTGGGCTCGCCATATTAGTACAGCTGAAAGATATCAAGCAATGGTCGTCGTATGTTGATCCAGATTTTTGGTGACTAACCAATTTTACCTGAAGCCTTGCCATCTTAGGCATGCGCGTTGTAGTATGCCTAAAACGTTTAGGCGTAGGTGGCAAATGACTAATCCAAAGGCAGACCTTCTGCAAGGCACTCTCGATATGCTCATTCTCAAGGCCCTTTCGCTCGGACCGCTGCACGGCTACGGCATCATTCAGCGAATTCGCCGGATGTCGGACGAGATGCTGACGGTCGAGCAGGGCGCGCTTTACCCGGCGCTCTATCGCATCGAGCAGAAGAAGTGGGTGAGCTCTAAGTGGGCCAACAACGAGACCGGACGGCGAGCGAAGTTCTACAAGTTAACGAGAGCCGGTGAAAAACAACTTCGCGTCGAGGAAGAAAGCTGGGATCGGCTCGCGCTTGTTGTCGCAAAAATGCGAGCCGCGAATGTAACCGGGTGAAGCCGGATTTAATGCTGATAAGGAAGACAATATGAAGTTGGTAGGGGTTTTAGTAGATCGCTTGCGCGCTCTTTTCAGGCGCGATCAGGTTCTGGAAGACATCGATGAAGAGTTGCACGCTCATATCGAGATGGAGATCGAAGCCAATCGTGAACTTGGAATGGAGCCGGAAGAGGCGCGTCGTTCTGCAATGAAGAGCTTTGGCAATGTCGACAGTATTAGGGACCTCGCTTATGACGTTCGAGGAGGCGGATTGTTCGAGACACTCTGGCAAGATCTGCGTTATAGCGGACGAATGCTACGCAAGCATTGGAGCTTCACGTTCATTGCCGTTGCGACTCTCGGCCTCGGCATCGGCGCCAACACCGCGATCTTCAGCATCGTCAACGCAGTGCTGCTGCGCCCGTTTCCATACGAGTCACCAGAACAACTCGTGATACCGGGAGAGAGCAACACCGGGACCAGAGGCAATATCAGCCTGTCATATCCCAACTTCGCAGATTGGAAAAATGATCGAAAGGTATTTGCTTCCGCCTCGGCGGTGCGTTCGAACGAGAACTATAACCTTACGGGAGCCGGCGATCCCGAACGTCTGATGGGCCGGCTTGTGTCAGCGGCCTTTTTAAGAACACTCGGAGTCAAGCCACTACTCGGCCGTGACTTTGTCGACGAAGATGATCGACAAGGCGCAACTCCCACCGTAATTCTCAGTTACGGATTGTGGAATCGCAGGTTCGCCGGTGATCCGAACATAATCGACAAACAGATCACGCTCAATAACCAGAGCTACACAGTTGTCGGTGTTACTTCTCAAACTTTCCAGTATGGTGGAGTGGATGCCGAGGTCACGATACCGATCGGGCTTTCGGCAGAACGTTTTAAAACACGTGGTGCTGATCCAGGCATCACTGCCGTCGCACGTTTACACCCGAGCATGTCCCTGCAGCAAGCTGAAACGGAGTTGAATGCGATATATGCGCGAATGGAGCAACAATACCCTGCGAGTAACACCGGCCGTCGTTGTTACCTGACGCCGCTACACGAAAGTTTTGTCGGCAACGTTCGCCAACCCCTTTTGATTTTGCTGGGAGCCGTCGGTCTAGTCTTATTAATCGCGTGCGCAAACGTTGCTAATTTGTTACTGGTTCGTTCGTCAACACGTCAAAGAGAAATATCGGTCCGCGTAGCACTTGGTGCGAGTGCGTGGCGTATAACTCGCCAACTACTAACCGAAAGCGTGGTGCTTGCTGCAATTGGCGGTGTGGTGGGAGTACTGCTTGCGCACTGGGGCACGAGTTTAATCGCTTATCAATTACCTGACAGCATACCGCGTTTGCACGAGGCCTACGTTGACATGCGTGCGTTAGGCTTCACTGTGGCTGTGTCGCTGTTTACAGGCTTGTTATTCGGGTTAGCACCGGCGTTACAAGCTTCGCGTCTGAATTTGACTGAAGCACTGAAAGAAGGAGACCGAAGTTCGTCAGGAGGCCGACAACGTTTGCGCAGCGTTCTGGTAGTTGCTGAAGTTGCGCTCACCTTGACGCTTTTGGTAGGCGCGGGTTTGCTGATTCAGAGTTTCCGTCGAGTGCTACAGGTGGATCCTGGCTTCAAGGCGGAGAATCTTCTCACGATGCAAGTCTCGGTCAACAATCCGGATGGACGGCAAGTCGATAGCTTTTTCAAACAGTTGCAAGAAAATATTCGAACGTTGCCGGGTGTCAAATCTGTTGCTGTGTCAAATGGTTTGCCGCTGGGAGTGGCAAACAATCCGATTTTCATTGTCGTTGGCAGGCCACTTCCAGAGCCAGGCAAAGAACCTGGCGCTACTCGCTACACCGTCAGTGACGATTACTTTCAGACAATGGGCATTGATTTGCTAAGAGGACGCACTTTCAACGCGCAGGACACGCCAGAGTCGCCACCAGTGATCATTATTGACGAAGCGCTGGCCCAACAACACTTCCCAAATGAGGATCCGATTGGGAAGCGGATATCCCAATCAACGTCAGGAACACCAAGTTTAGAGATTGTGGGCGTTGTCAGGCACGTCGAGCATAATACCCTTGAAGGTCAAGCGACGCGCAGGCCTCAGATTTATACGAGCTTTAATCAGATTCCGGTTGATCGATTGCCGAGCTCTACGCGTCGTATAAACGTGCTGACGCGCACCGATGTCGAACCGTTGAGCCTCTCGCCGGCAGTGCGCGGACAGATTGCAGCATTGAATAAAGATCAAGCAGTCTTTAACGTGCGGACAATGGAAGAGATTGTGTCGCAATCCGTCGCTTCGCGACGCTTCTCGATGATGTTGCTCACTGTATTCGCCGTCGTTGCATTAGTACTTGCGAGCATTGGGATTTACGGCATGATGTCGTACGCAGTCGCCCAGCGCACGCGTGAAATCGGTTTGCGCATCACGCTCGGCGCCCAGCGCCGCAATGTGTTGAGACTGGTGATCGGACAGGGAATGAAACTCGCGGTCATTGGAGTAGTCTTGGGACTCGCCGCGGCATTCGCATTGACTCGAACGATGAAGACGCTACTGTTCGGCGTCAGCGCTACTGATCCATTGACGTTTTCTGGGATTGCAGTGCTGCTCGCGGTCGTTGCATTGGTGGCGTGTTGGGTGCCTGCGCGCCGTGCGACGAAGGTCGATCCGATTGTGGCGCTCAGGTACGAGTGACAAGCCAAACGAGCTACTTAGCGTATTTCTCGATGGTTTTGTTCAGAAATTGCAGGGTGACGTCAGGGCAGGGACTTTGGGTGGCACTGTGTCGCGAAACTTTACTGAGTGTCGTCGCATGTTAGCTACCGCGGCTTCAACCTTTTCAGGTGTCAGGCCGGTGTACGCCTGGAAAAATACCCAATCGATGTCTTCCTGATACTGACGCGGTTCTTTCGCTTTTACCATTCCGTCGCGGATAAACCAAAGATTGAAGTTGATCGACATCGTATCTTCCGGGTAATACTCCCCACCATGCTCGATGAATAATTTGCCATCGACGAAGTACCGAACTTTTTGATTGACGACCTGCATCACCAATGTGTGCCAACCCGCCTGGCTAACGCGGATGGTTTCAAAGACATTATCCTTCTTCCAATTGGGTTCCGGGCTAAAGGTCTCCCAGGTGGTTGCATAAAGGGTTGGTCCATCAATTCCCCAACCGCCATTTGGTAAGTATTCGAAATCCAATTCACTGTAGTCGAGGTCCATCGGCGCCTTTAACGGACTGATAGTGTAAAAGCTCTGCACAAGCTGATCACCGCCCGGCCCCGAAACGGGACTATCCGTGAAGCGAACACGCGCGGCATAAGTACCTTCCAGATATTTGCGGTGGTGACAGATTTGGGTCTGAGTCGTGTTCTCAGCAGTTCCGTCGGTCCCAGAAGTCATACGCAAGATCCAGTTACCAGGCTGGTTGGGATCCTTTAGGATTGACACTCCTGCGGCCGACCACGTTGCACCCGGTATTCCTGGCCAGCCTTCTACTGTCCGAATGATCCAACCGTTTTTTGTTAGTTCCTTCTTCTCAGGGTAGCTAAAGTCGTCGAATAGTATTTGCGCGTGCGGAACAGTCGTCGAAGATTCTGCTGGGGTCCTGGGGAGTGCCGAGTCCATAGCTGTTTGAGGACTCGGCGCAGGAGTTAGCCGTTCCGTGCTGAACAGTACAACGGTGTACACAGCAACCGCAGATAGTTTCAGGAAACTGTTCATCAAGCTCCGTTCTCTTGGTTAGTGGTGTCTGTGTTCTCCGCTACTGGCTGCTGTGCCTCTCCGATGATCGGATTAATCAGGCAAGTGTCTGTCATCGAAGTTAGTCCGAAGAGCCACGTGGGTTTCTCGGTCGGATTTTTCTGCTCATAAAAGGTTTCGAACCGATTTTTGTGTTCCTAATTTGATAAGTGTAATCCGGAACCGCACTCTCTAATAGCACTGCTTCCTTAAGTTCCGGATTTTCAACCCACTCCTTCGCTGAAACAAA
>DATEDU010000044.1:0-26722 GCA_035281525.1 Pyrinomonadaceae bacterium
ACACGTGTTCGAACTGATAGTTCAGCATTGGATAAATCAGGAAGGCATATAGAACAAAGGCCGCTCCTACGAGACCAGATAAATTCCTGCTAAAACGAAATCTCAACTCTCGGCGCCATACACCCATGTAAACAAACAAAACGATTGCGCAATGAACAGGACTGCAAAGAGGTAAGCTGCTTCATTTACGGTGCTGAAGAAAATCAGGTGATAGACTACGCCACTCCATAACCATAGCGCTGCCAGGATAAGGCAGATAGCGGCGCTCGCATCAAACCGCTGCTGAATTGCCAGTCCGATTGCACAAACTGCCACGCCGTAAAGAAGTACCTGTGCTGGCCATACGGTCAGGTTGTAATGAGCGAAGACGCGTAGGAACTCGTCGATGGTAAAGGGAATCATCCGCCGCCTAATCGCAAGCTCCGTTCGGAGAGATGTTCATGCCGCTTGCTTGGAAATTGGATAACGTTCCGAAAGACGGCGATAGTGGTCCAAGCACTCAGCTTCACGTCCTCGTATAATACGCTTTCCCGTTAATGGGCCATGAGCTGCGGTAATGACGGTGCACTGGCGCTCGCCGTCCCCGTTTTCATAGTAAATAACAACCCAATCGGAAGTTTTATTGAGTTGATGCGCGCGAGCCGTGTTGGAGAATAGCGCGGTGTAGTTTCGCTTTCCACGATTTGTATGCAGAATCGGCAGCCAAGGCTCATGCTCGGGGTTGAATCTGTGTGGTGTGATCTTGTGAAGCGCGCCTGCGACGGCTTTAGTTCGATATTCCGCATCGACACTGAGAATTTCAGACACGGTGGGTTGGCCAACATCGAATAAGGAAGCTTGGGACATTACCCGCCCGAGTCGTGTGGCCAACGAATCGCGAATACCGGCTAGCCGCTTTTCAGCAAAACTGAAACTGTTAAGTCGCCCGTCGTGCGCGGCTAACTCGAGCTCTTCAAGCGTCTCAATTCCCAGCTCGTCATAGAGTCGCTGCGCCGTGATCTTTCCAATTCCCGGAACGGTGCGCAGCAAGCTGATGGGATCACTTTCCCCGCGCAACCTATCCAGCATGGGCAGCCGACCGGTCAAAACCAGTTGATGAATGAAGCGGCCCAGGGTCTCTCCGATCCCTGGAAGTTTTTGTAGGCCTTCGATTCCTTCTACACGCGCAATGTCAGCGACTGGTTTCTCCAGTCCTCGCAACATGGCGGCAGCTCGTCGATAAGCTCCTACCCGAAAGATGTTTGCTCCTTGAGCTTCGAGAATGTCCGCGACTTCCCCAAGCCGGCTGGCCACCTGTAAGTTAACGCGTTCCATAGACAACAATTAGATGCAAGTTGGTCAGCTTCGATATCCTGAAGCTACGCCGTAGTCTCTACGATCTCCTCCGCCTCTCCGAGAGGCGCGTTATTAATCGCTAACGGAACGGACGGGACGAACGGAGCGTCATGATTCAGCAGTATCCTTTGAATCAAGCGCGCTCTGTAGCTTTCTGCGGTGGATAAGAAAACATCTGTGCCGGGCCGGCGGCCATTTCGGCGCGCGTGTTCACGCAGATAATCATTGAGAGCCACGTTTTCCTCGAGTGCCCGCATCGTGTTGGATAGAGTGTTTTCGACCATCTCATTCTGCTCAGCCAACAAAGCTGTGGCTGTATAAGCATGACCAGTGCGGCATCTGAATCGAATGAACTCTTCTTGACGTATTTCGCGCATCGAACCGTGGCAGTCTGGGCAAGTGAAACTCGAGAGATTCCCAAGCCGCTCGATTGAACTAAGAGCATCGAAATCACCAAAGGCAATGCGATTTTCTATTTTCAGATTACTTGCCGTGACGCCGTGCCCATTCCCTTCTACCGGATCTTTCGCCAGCCGTACCAGCGTCGGAGCTATCTCTTGGATCGGCAAACAATAATCAATTGCCACGTGATTCAGAGCGCTCTGGGGCATACTTGGGAACTCCGCCTCGTGTGTGTCTTGTACGATTGTTACGCCTCCACGGTATTTCACAGACCAGAGACCAGCGGTACCGTCATCAAGGGCGCCGGAGAAAATGACACCAACAACCCGCGTTCTGAGAGCAAGCGCGGCGGAGCGGAACAACGGATCGACTGCCGGTCGGAAGCGATTTTCTTTTGGCCCTCGGGTGAGCCTCACACATCCGTCTTCGATCAGCATGTGACGATCCGGTGGTGCGCAATAAATGTGCCCAGGCTTGAATCGCTCGCCATCGTCGGGATGGGTAGCTTTTAAGCGTCCGGCGCGTTCCAGTATTTCGGGTAATAAGCTTTCGGCGCTGGCGATGGTGTGTCTCACGACAAACACGGTGGCGCGGAGATCGAATGGCAGTTCTGAAATCACTTTTCTCAATGCATCCAGAGCACCCGCGGAAGCTCCGATAACGATGATGTCTCGTGCATTCATTCAACCTCTTTTCTGTCACTCTGCCATTGCATCCATTGCCGCCGGACGCTCCAACTTCTTTTCCGGAACTTCAGTTAGGGTGGCTTCCGTAAGCAGTAATACACTCGCGACTGAAACGGCATTCTCCAGCGCAATGCGGACCACTTTTGTAGGATCGATGATGCCCGTTCCCATCAGGTCTACGTAGATGCCTCTGGCGGCATCGAATCCATAGTTGCCGCTGCCCGAGCGCATCTTGTCCACTACCACTCCGCCGTCAACCGAAGAATTTTCGGCGATCTGCCGCGTCGGGGCTTCGAGCGCGCGTTTCAGAATCAGTAGACCAGTTCGTTCATCGCCCTCGCATTTAGTGGCTTCCAAGTCGATGGCATCGATTGTCCGCAAGAGTGCCAGCCCACCACCAGGAATAATGCCTTCAGCGATCGCCGCTTTTGCTGAGCTGATGGCATCGTCGAAGGCCTCTTTGCGACTCTTCATTTCGGGTTCAGAAGGAGCGCCAACACGAATGACTGCGACTCCGCCCGCCAGTTTCGCAAGGCGTTCCTCGAGCTTCTCTCGATCGTAATCGGATGTCGTGTCCTTGATTTGCCGCCGAATTTCTTCACAGCGAGCGTTGATTGCTTCCTTTGCGCCGGCGCCATCGATAATAGTTGTGTTTTCGCGGTCACTGACAACTCGCTTGGCTTTGCCTAATTCATTGATGGTGACGTTTTCCAGCTTTAATCCCAGCTCCTCTGAAATCACTTTGGCCCCCGTCAGAATGGCGATATCTTCCAGCATCGCCTTGCGACGATCGCCGAATCCCGGCGCCTTCACGGCTAAGCACGGAAGCACGCCTCGCAGTTTGTTAACCACCAAAGTGGCCAGTGCTTCGCTTTCCACATCCTCTGCCACAATGAGTAGGGACGCACTCATCTTGGCGACCTGCTCCAACAATGGAAGTAAATCTTTCAGGTTGTTTATCTTTTTCTCGAACAGCAGAATCAGAGGATCTTCCAGTACGGCTTCCAGTTTCTCCGTGTCGGTAACAAAATATGGCGAGAGAAAACCGCGATCGAATTGCATCCCTTCGACTACTTCCAAAGTTGTTTCTGTTCCCTTGGCTTCTTCGACAGAGATGACTCCCTCCTGGCCCACCTTCTCGATTGCATCCGCGACCAATTCACCGATTGTCACGTCGTTATGAGCCGAAATAGTCGCCACCTGCGCTTTCTCTTTGCGGCTGCTGACCGGGCGTGAAATCTGGTTTAGTTTTTCAACAGCAATGTGCAGCCCTCTTTCCAGCCCGCGTTTGAGATCTATGGCACTGGCGCCGGCGGTTACGTTGCGCACGCCATCGGCAAAGATTGCGTGCGCCAGAATCGTGGACGTGCTGGTCCCGTCGCCCACTTTCTCGCCCGTTTGCTCAGCGGCTTGGCGCATCATTTGGACGCCAAGGTTCTCATCGTGATCTTCTAACTCGAATTCCTTGGCAATGGTCACTCCGTCGTTACAAACGAGCGGTTGGCCCCATTTTTTCTCAATCAGCACGGATTTCGACTTTGGGCCAAGCGTCACCCGCACAGCATCGGCCAGGGCGGTTGCGCCTCGCAGGATTTTCTGGCGTGCTTCGGATTTGAAAAGTACTTGTTTGTGGGTCATGTGAATCCGAACTCCTTTAAGAATCAATGCCTGCCTTCGATCTGCAAGACTTATGCCTGCTCGAAATTGGTTAACAAGAAAGATTGAGACCTAATGTTCTGTGGGATTGAGGAAAGTTACTCAAGGGTTGGGCAAAAGCCCACAATGCAGTCGACCAGAGAATTGCGTTTTTCAAGGCTTTTCTGTACCCGCAGTCTGGCATGTTCGTTGCGAAACTTAACTTCTGGAGTAACTTGGATTTGTTACTTTGACAGGTTGCTGTCCTGCGCTCGAGTCTGGCGAGTATCGGCGCCAGCCAGGCGGCGTGGGAAAGGTGCACCAAGCCAAGGACCCACAGGACAGCAATTCTTGCGAGGGCACGTCCGGCACATTCAGGACGTGCCCTTTTGTTCAGAGCCAGCTTCCAACGAATCGTCATGGGAGACAGGAGAAGGCAAAGTGCGCAGCAACAAACGATCTAGCAGCACGACATTCACGAAGCGCGTCGATCACGATGGGGGTCGACATCGCCCTCAGCATGCGCTAAAAGAGCCGGCTGTTTGCAGCGCGTGCGGTGCGACATACGCAAAGCGGCGCTGGAGCAAGGGAAATGGTAACGGTCAAAATGCGGCGGTGAAACATTTTAGCCGGCCACACATCGTGATTTGCCCGGCATGTAAGCAAAAGAAGACTTCAGTACCGAGAGGGTTTGTGACGATCCAAGGTACGTTCTTCGTTTCACACCGTGAGGAGTTTGAGCGGTTGCTGCGGAATGAAGCCGCTCGCGCAGCCGAAGACAATCCACTCGCCCAGATAATGGATTGGGATTTAAGCAAAGCTGACACCTTAACCATTACTACTACAACCGAACACCTGGCGCAGCGTCTTGGTCACGTTCTCGAGAAGGCCTTTGCGGGTAAAACCAATTACGATTTCTCACACGAGAATAAATTAGCGCGCGTCAACTGGAGTCGCGGCTGACGGCGAGCGATGTCTCGAACTGGCGAGCTTCGATTGACGCTATTGGGAACATTCGTTGGGTATGGAAGGAGAGCAAACAAAATGAATGCGAGGCAGTCTACAACCCATCGGTTTGCACTCTCAGGTGTCATTGCCTTTCTCCTTGTAGTTTTAGGAGCGTGTCAATACAGCGTGCCAATCACAGAACGGCCGACGCGGAATGTGGATAACAAGCTCATCGGCGACTGGGCCTCTGCACATCAAGGACAGAGACTCAAAATTCGATCTTTAACGAATAACACTTACATCGTTTCCTACAGTGGTTTTGTGTTTCAGGCGTTTCACTCCGACATCTCAGGCGTTCCATTTCTTAGCGTGCAAGAGCTTGAGACGGACGCGCGAAGTTACAGCTACTTAATATACCGAGTGTCGGAAGATGGCACTAAGCTGTATCTGCGATTAGTAAATGACGAAATCCTGCGAGGGCAAACAAGCAGTACTAAGGTAGTGCAAAAAGTCTTGAAGCAAAACTTGCAGAATCCTGCACTGTTACACCACGAGGATGAGTTTACGAAAGTGCAATAAATCACACGCGTCAGCACGTGTGTAGCGGCGCAGTGAGGTCTTAGCCCGGCCTTTCAAGGCCAGGCTAAACTCAATGCGACGCTATCGCGTCGCGTATCATTCCGATTTTCGAGGCAAAGCTGCGACGACACTAACTTACACGGATCAACGCGAACTGTTAATGAATCGTTACTTATTTTGAATTCAATGTCTCTTCCAGCCAGCTTCGGGCGCGCTCGATCGATTCCAAATCAACGAGCGGTTCAAGTTTTGTTGGTTCGCCAAGCCATACGTGCAACGAACTGAAAGGCACAGGATTGCGCGCTGCGTCCCACTTATGACTCTCTTGAATCGCCGGATGACAGTCAGCCGATAACGGCACAATCGGCACGCCTGTAGCCGATGCAAGCGCCACCGCTCCCACCTTCGCAATCCGCGCCGGACCATCACCATCGGCGGTGATGATCACGCAGGCATTTCGGCTCAACTCTTCGGCCAACTCGTTGATGGCGTTCCAGCCACCGTGTTCGCTATCTCCTCGCACTACCCCAAGTCCAAGCATCCGACATAGCAACGCTATAAAGTCGCCGCGCGGATCGCTAGCCACCATAATCAGAGTTCGAGCCGCCGGCCTGCGCTTGGCAAATGCGATAAACAGTGAAGGCGCATCTTGATGCCACAAGGCGAGGACACTGGGAGCTGGTACGTTAGGCCACAGCAATTCGCCTGACGTTTTCAGCCGAGCTGTCAATGCCACCAAACGCGCATAAATAAAAAGAACCGTAGCGGTCAGAACTATTCCCAGCCAGTGCAGCGGCGTTGCATAGCTTCGGACAAAGCCAAACACCGAATCAACCATGCGCGTCCAGAGATTTCGTCCGCGCTCTTCACTATCTAAATGCGCGGTCGAGTTGGAAAATGTCCCTAGCCGGGCGATTAGTGCGAGACGATCAGAGGTACTGTCAGAGCCGGTTTCTAGTTTATCGCCGTTAATGTGATAATTGTCTTGCATGTCGCGAACTCTCGGCTCACTTACAGAAAAGCGTGTGGGCCTGGCTCTGAGCGGTGGCGCAGTGCGCGGGCTTGCTCATATTGGAGTCATCAAGGCGCTGCACGAAGCTGATATTAAACCTGATGTAATTGCGGGAACGAGCGTTGGTAGCATTATAGGCGCGGCACTGGCGGCCGGCATGGATTGGAGCGAAATGGCTAAAATGGCTCGGTCTATCTTCTGGCCCGGTCTGCTGCATGGAAAAACCCTCGAACGATTCTCTGCTAAATATCTACCTCCGACATTCTCGTCTCTGGAAACTCACTTCGCTGCGGTAGCTACAGTCGTACCTTCTAACCAGGCACTCACTATAACAAGCGGACCGCTTCCCACGGCGATCAGCGCCAGTTGTGCAGTGCGTCTGCTGCGCCGGCCCGTAACGCGCGAAGGCTTACAGCTCAAAGATGGTGGCCTTTCGTGTGTACTGCCGGCCGGTGTCTGCCGCGAGTTGGGCGCCGAAGTCGTTATCTCATCCGATGTTTGGGAATGGAGCTCGTTGATGCGCTCCCTCGGCCATTCTCCCTCCAGCCGCTGGACCACCTTGGCGTATCCTTCGCATTACCGGTTCGCGCTGGTGCAGACAGATATTCATATTCATCCGGAAATTCCGGCGGTCGGCTATGTGCCTGGCGCAGCTGCCGTCGATCGGATGATTGCCATTGGTGAACGTGCTGCATATCGTGCTCTCAATTCAATGGCTCAAGCGCAAGCCGCCTAGCCACTGGACCTTCCCAAACATGCTCCTATAGAACAGTCTTTTCGCAAATTCAGACGAAGGCTCATTAAGAAAAAAGGAAAGGAAAGCCGCGGCTAAGGATCAGTGGGTTTTTGAACTGCGACAACAGTAGCGGTACTGCATCGGCTCCCTTCGCGGCTCGGAGCCGGTTTCGGCCGTACAGCCGAAGTCTGCGTTTAGCCTCGGTGGTGGAAAGTCCGTTCGCAGTAGTCTCCAGCCGTTGAAGGAGGTTATCGAAAGAAAGGCTCCAGAAACGCTCGATGTCTTCGCGCTCCCACATAGCTAAAGCCTGAGCTTTTCGGTATTACATCAGCCTTCGTAGGCGAGATCATCGTACTCTTCTTCGCATATCTCGCAGCGAAATGGGTTGTCGAGCCCGGATTTTATAGCATCGCTAACGAACTGATATGTTTCTTCATCCACATAAACAGCCCTGGCACACATGCCACAACGGACCTCATGTTCGTTACGCTCAGTCATGAACGAAGTTGGGCCGGTCGCCAGTTGCCGGTCTGGATCGAAAGAGGAGTGTAGTGTTGTCATAAGACCTCCGTTAGTTCTGAACCATTTCCGCCTTTTGTACTTAATGGCTGGCTCATACGAGCCTCTTTGGTTGAGCGCGCGACGAAGATCGGGCATGGCGCCTGACGCAGAACACGATCGACGTTCGAGCCGAAGAACTTGTCCAGGCTCCAATCGCTTCCACTCGCTCCCATGCAGATCAAATCAATCTCACGTTCTTTAGCGTACGTAAGCACTTCCTCGTACACCTTGCCTGAGCGCACAACGTTTACAAAGTTGCACCACAGACAGACTTCTTTTGGAATCGCTTGCTGCAATCTTTGAGCGACAAACGTGTATGCGCTACCGCCGCTACTCGAAGACCATGCAAGCTCTGGTTCACCTTGTCCGGCGGTGTTCAACACGTGTAGCACATGTACTTCAGCCTGATACTCCTGAGCTAGAGAGATTCCATAATTCAATGCGAGTTCTGAATCGCGCGAAAAGTCATGTGCGATGAGAATCCGATGAAGATCAATCTCGCCCGTAGACAACCCGACCCACTCTCGTTCGCGTGGATGGGTAACCAACACTGGACACGGAGCACTGCGCGACACTGTTTCGGCAGTCGAGCCGAGCAAGAGCGCAGCGCGCGGCCGTCGTCGCGATCGCATGACGATTAGATCAATCTGTTGTTTCGCAGCTTCCGCTACGATTGCCTGTCCGACATTGTTCACACCTCTCAAGACGAGGCCTTCCCAATTCGAGTGAGAGAAGGCCGCAAGTCCGAGATAAGGGGCAAGCGAAGCAGTGAAAAGCCGGTTTATTTGAGCCGATTCTTCCGCGGCTTGTGTGCCGTGGCCATTGCCGCTGGTTTCGCTACAGTGCAGCAAAAAGAGCTTGGCGTCATAAGCCTCGGCCAGCGCCACGGCATAACGAAGCGCTTCGTCTGACTCCAGAGAGAGATCAGTTGGGCAAAGTATTCTTTGAAAGGCGAGCATTTTCCGAGTCTCCTTCGCCTTTCATTTCGCAAGGTACATACCGCAGAGAAACATCAGTATTTCGGAAGCCTGACCGACTGGAGAGCGAAAAAATAGCCTTAAACCTGCGAAGATTTCCTCAGTTCGTTCGATCCCTTCCAACCTTATTGAAGAGGGTACTCGAGTTCAAACGGGGTTTGTCCTGGCGATCAACAAGTGGGCACAAAACTTGCTGTTCTAGACTGGAGATTAACACTTGGGTTACTCGAGGATGGACGTTACGCGCGTCTTTCCAATCTCTGTTCCTATACGGAGGAATGATCATGAAAGTAAGAAACGTTTTCTGCGTAATCATGCTCGCGGCGGCGGCGGCGTTGATGGCAGCTCAGGTTCGCGGCCAAAAATCTCAGTTGCTCGTTGCGGATGTTCCCTTCGACTTCACTGTTTGTCAGAAACAGTTACCGGCAGGAAAATACAGAGTGCAGCCAATTACGAGCGCAAGTGCGAACGTGTTGCTCGTTCGCAGCGACGATGGGAGCGTCGCGGAAATCATCTGTACTCACGACATCGCGAGCCCCAAACCTGTCTCGCAAGGAAAATTGGTCTTTAACCGTTATGGCGACCAGTATTTTCTGGCAGAAATGTGGTTTCCTGGCGCAAGTACCGGCAATCAGTTGGTGAAATCCGAGGCGGAGGAAGTGCTCGCTAGAGAAGTGGCGCCGCGGAAGCGAGAAAAAGTTACGATCAAGATTACTGAGGCAAAGCCCAACAACTAGCAGAAACCGCCGTATTGTCTTGGCGCAGTAAAACGGAAGTATTCTTTTCCGATAGCACCCACGTCAGTTTTTGAGCGGCGTTAAACTGAACGTTTGGCGCCGCCGCACCGTTGTGCTTCATCCTAAGTGTCCTCGCAGAGAAAAGGACGCGCAACTAATGAGTAAAGTTACTCAAAGGTGTGCAAACGCACGCATCTCTCACCGCTCAAATGGAGAGACTCACGAAACCCTACCACAGTTCTCGAACGCGAAGTACGGCAGCGCCGCGAATGGCATCATTCTTCAACGCAATCAGCGCTTCGTTCGCTTGATCGAATGGAAATGTCTGAACATGCGTGCGCACGGGGATCCGAGCCGCTTCCAGTAGAAACTCAACACCATCGGCGCGCGTGTTGTTAGCGACACTTCGTATCATTCGCTCGCCATAAATCAATGAGTACTCGAAGGAAGGTATTGGGCTCATGTGGATGCCGCCGAGTACCAGTGTGCTTCCTTTGCCTAACGCTTTGAGGGCAACTGGAACAAGTTCTCCCGCGGGCGCGAAGATAATTGCTGCATCGAGTTTGACAGGTGGTTCAGAAGTCGTATCACCGACCCATGTGGCTCCTAACTCATGCGCGAGGGTCTGATGTCTTTCGCGGTCGCGCGTGCAGACGTAAACCTCAGCTCCGCGTGAACGCGCCAGTTGAATACAGATATGACCCGCGGTGCCGAAGCCATACAAGCCTAAACGTGCGTCTCGCCATTCATTCTCCTTGAGTCCGGTTAATTTAAGGCAGCGATAACCGATAATGCCGGCGCAGAGGAGCGGGGCCGCTTGAGTGTCATCAAAGTTGTCAGGAATCCGGTAGGTAAAAGGTGACGGTGCAACAACGTGTTCAGCATAACCACCGTCAACGGTCCAACCCGTAAACGTTGCTCGCTCGCACAGGTTTTCACGACCGGCACGGCAATACTTGCATTCGCCACAAGTACGATTGAGCCAAGCCAGTCCTACGCGGTCTCCAACGTTAAAATCTTCAACGCGATCACCGAGAGCAGTCACCTGCCCCACAACCTGGTGCCCTGGAATTAAGGGTGATCGCCGAACAGGAAGCTCACCTTCGACGACGTGCAAGTCTGTTCGACAAATGCCACAAGCGCTTACGTGAATGAGCAACTCGTCCGCGCTAGGCTCGGACACAGGTACGTCAGCAAGTTTGAGTGGCCTGAGATTAACGGTCGCAGGTTCGTTAAGAAGCCATGCTTTCATCGATTTTAGTTCGCTAGCAATCCTTCGTGTGGTTTCGTGTTTTTTCGTGGATCGTGATTTAACTTAGTAATAGGCGCCTTTGTCAGAGGATTAAAAACGATCCACGAAATACACGAAACACCACTGACTTCACATAATACCGGCAGCGGCTCCAGTGGTTTGGGCAACCAATGGCAATTCTGCTTCAAACGGTGGTTCGATACCCAAACGCTTCTCCTCCTCAGCAATTATGAATTGCGTATTGATAGCCACGTCCGGATTGAGCGAGATCGATGTAATTCCCTGCTCCACCAGCCAACGAGCAAAGTCGGGGAAGTCTGAAGGTGCCTGTCCACAGATCCCAATGACTTTTCCGGCCCGCCGCACTTCCTCGATTGCCCGAGCAATAACAGCAAGAACAGCACGATCATTCTCGTTAAAAAGCTGCGAAACAGTGCCAGAGTCGCGGTCGATCCCCAAGACGAGCTGCGTTAGATCGTTGGAACCTATCGAGTAGCCATCGAACACTCTCAGAAACTCAGCTGCTCTTTCAACGTTCGCAGGAAGCTCACACATCGCGTAGATCTCCAACCCATCGTCGCCCTGCTTCAATCCATTCTGGGCCATTACCTCAATCACACGGCGTCCTTCTTCGACAGTGCGGCAGAAGGGGATCATAATCTTGACGTTTGTAAGCCCCATCTCTTTTCGCACGCGCAACAACGCCGCACATTCCAGCGCAAAACCATCCGCGTAGCGCGCATCGTAGTAACGAGAAGCGCCTCGAAATCCGAGCATAGGATTCTCTTCCTGGGGCTCAAATTCACGGCCTCCCAGTAGACGCGCGTACTCGTTCGTTTTGAAATCACTGGTGCGAACTATCACTGGTTTGGGATAAAACGCAGCCGCAATGCGAGCAACACCTTCGCTGAAACGCCGCACAAAAAACTCTCGTGGATCTTCATCGCCGATACGTGAGGCGATCTCTTTAATCGCCTGCTTGTCCTGCAGCTTGGGATACCGAGCCAAAGCCATCGGATGAACACCGATGTGGTTGGTAACAATAAACTCCGTCCGAGCAAGCCCGACGCCATCATTTGGTATGAATGAGAACTGGAACGCACGTGACGGGTCACCTAAGGTAAGCATAATTTGCGTACGTGTACGTGGAACTGCGTCAGCGCTGATGTTTTCGATCTCGTAACGAATTCGTCCTGCGTAAACATAGCCCTCAGCGCCTTCCGAACAGACGACCGTGACTTCATCACCATTGCGCAGTACGTCAGTTGCATTTCCAGACCCGACGACACACGGTATCCCGAACTCGCGAGAGACGATTGCCGCATGGGCCGTGCGACCTCCCTGATCAGTCACGATGGCACCAACGCGTCGCATCACCGGCTCCCAATCGGGATCGGTCAGCCTGGCTACGAGTACGTCGCCGGCTTCAACCTTTTGCAGTTCGGCAGCGTCGCGCACGATGCGTACACGTCCGGTGCCAATCTTCTCTCCTACCGCTTGGCCGGTGACGATCGGCTCGCCATGATTAGGATCAAGATGGTAAATCTCTGATACTACATTTCTGGTTTTTGCCGAATGAACGGTCTCTGGTCTGGCCTGCACGACGAACAGTTCCCCAGTGACGCCATCTTTAGCCCATTCGATATCCATTGCCTGCGGATGACCGGCTTGCTGAGAATAATGTTCTTCAATCAAACAAGCCCACTGGGCGAGCTTCAAAATCTCCTCGTCTGTAAGCGAGAACTTTCCACGTTCTGGTACAGGCGTGGCTTCGCTGCGCGTTGTTCGGTTACCATCACCGTAAACCAGACGGACCTCCTTTGCGCCAAGCCTGCGGCCAATGATCGACTTGTATCCGTGCTTAAGAGTCGGTTTAAAGACTAACCATTCGTCAGGCGTAACCACGCCTTGTACTACGTACTCACCGAGGCCATATGAACTATTAACAAGTACCACGTCGCGAAAACCCGATTCAGTATCGAGAGTGAACATCACACCGGAGCTAGCCTTGTCAGATCGTACCATCGGTTGCACGCCGACCGAGATGGCTACTTTCAGTTGATCGTAACCAAGACGCGCGCGATAGCTGATCGCGCGATCGGTGAAGAGCGATGCAAAGCACTGGTGAATCGCTCGCTGCAAAGCCATAGGGCCTCGCACATTCAAGAAAGTCTCGGCGGCACCCGCAAAAGAAGCTTCGGGCAAGTCTTCCGCAGTTGCCGAGGATCGAACTGCCATCTCGGGCTCTCGGCCCAGACGAATGCAGAGTTGGTCATAGGCTTTTGTAATAGCCTCACGCAATTCTTTCGGAAATGGCGTGTCCAGCACAGCGACTCGAGCAGCGTGTCCGCGAATACTTAGTTCCTTTACGTCTTCTGCATCAAAGTCAGAAAGCAGTGATCGTAATTCGTATTCCAGCTCGCGTTCTGCCAACAGAACCCGATAGGCATCAGCGGTAGTGGCAAAGCCGTCTAAGACTCCGATACCTTTGGGCTTAAGAACATTGAAAAGTTCTCCGAGCGATGCGTTCTTGCCACCAACACGAGAAACATCCGCCAGACCTATCTCAGACAAATCGAGCGTGTAGATTAAATTTCCACTCATTTTCACACTCCTCCACCGCGACTTAATCCGGCAAAAACAGAAAAGCAACACTTATGCCTACAAACCCGTAGCCGATCTGGCGCGCAACAATGGGCGGTCCAACCTTGTTGCGCTCGCAAAAAACCCACAGGGCTGCGGGAAAATGCGCAATTTGCACCAAGAAAAGGCAAAAACGCCCAATTACACACGGCATGGTTAATGCAATTCAGGCGGTTGAGTTTTGCTATAGGAAGCGGGCTCGGCGGCGCAGGCTGGCGCGAGAACGGAGGTGTGCAATGAGAATCCTATTGGCTGTGGATGGCTCAACTGGCAGCGAAGCGGCAATACAGGAAGTTATAAGAAGACCTTGGGACCCGAAAAGTGAGCTTAAGGTCGTTACTGTTGCTGAAATCCCAGTTCTGCCGGTGATAGAGCCGTGGGGGCCACCACATAACTACTTTGCGACGCTGGAAGCAACTACGTATGGAGCCGCGTCGGCGGTTTTGGAAAAAGCGATGGCCAGGCTAAAAAGGCTCGGAACCGACTCGCTGAAGATTAGCAGCGAGGTGCTTCAGGGAACACCGGCGCAAGCGATCGTTGACGAGGCTGAGCACTGGGAAGCTGACTTAATCGTGATGGGTTCGCGAGGACTTGGCGCGTGGGGTAGGTTGCTGTTGGGCTCGGTGTCTAACGGCGTCGTTCACCACGCGAAGTGCTCAGTTGAGATAGTCCGTCATTCCAATGGTCAGCCATCAGCCGCGCGAACCTGAAGATGCGAGCATCGTCCTGTTCGCGCATCATCTGGCGGACACGAAGTCCAGTAATTTGGAGCATCGTCATGTTCACGAAAATTTTTAGAAACAGGAGCGACGCTGGGAAGTTCTTGGCTACGAAACTGTCTGAATACGCCTATCGTTCTGATGTGGTCGTGTTGGCGTTGCCACGGGGTGGCGTTCCGGTAGCATACGAAGTTGCGCAGAAGCTAAAGGCGCCCTTGGATATTTTTGTAGTACGAAAGCTCGGTGTTCCGGGCTTTTCTGAACTCGCGATGGGGGCGATTGCGTGTGGCGGCGCGCGTGTACTCAACGAGGATGTCATCTCGTATCTTGGCATCCGTGAACCCGTAATCGATCAAGTCGCGGCGACCGAGATGCGCGAACTTCAGCGGCGCGAACATCTCTATCGTGGCGGACGTCCGCCACTGGATGTGCGCGGACGAACGGTAATCATCGTCGATGACGGATTGGCAACCGGTTCGACGATGCGTGCCGCTGTTAAGGCACTGCGTCAAATGCAAGCGAAGAAAATTGTCGTCGCAGTTCCCGTCGGTGCGCGGGAAACATGCGACTCGTTTAAAGATGAAGTAGATACGCTTGCGGTCTGCGCCATCACCCCAACGCCTTTTCATGCGGTCGGGATGTGGTATCAAGACTTCTCGCAAACTACCGATGACGAAGTAAAAGAGCTGCTGGCGCGTTCGACGCAGGCGAGAGCGGCCGCATGATTGCCGTTGGAGGCGAACCATGATTGCAGAAACATTATTGTTAACCGACGTGGTCCATGAAGCAGCTCACCCGCTTGTAGGCGAAGTCGAAGATTACGATCCATTGTTAGATATGATCGGCGACGCTCGCTTGGTGTTAATTGGCGAGGCATCGCACGGTACCCACGAGTTTTATCGAGAGCGCGCTCAGATCACCAAACGTTTGATCAAAGAAAAAGGCTTTACGGCAGTCGCTGTTGAAGCTGACTGGCCTGACGCATATCGAGTCAATCGCTACGTGCGGGCCGTTGGCGACGATGAAGACACCGTCGAAGCTCTTAAAGGCTTCAAACGCTTTCCCGCGTGGATGTGGCGAAATGCTGACGTGCTGGATTTCGTCGGGTGGCTGCGGTCACATAACGACGAAATTGAATCTGATGAATTTAAAGTGGGTTTCTATGGGCTCGATATTTACAGTTTACATACGTCAATCGAAGCTGTGCTTACTTACTTGGATAACATCGATCCTGAAGCAGCTCGGCGTGCCCGCAGTCGCTACGCCTGTTTTGACCATTTTGGCAAAGACGAGAAAGCATATGGTTATGCAACCAGCTTAGGCATTGCCGAGCCCTGTGAAGAGGAAGTGATTACGCAGTTGATCGAACTAAACCGTCGGGCAGCGATATACGCGCGTCGGGACGGGCGCGCGGCTTGGGATGAATATTTCTATGCCTGGCAAAACGCTCGGCTGATTAAGAACGCCGAACACTACTATCGTTCGATGTTCCGCGGGCGGATCTCATCATGGAACCTGCGCGACAGCCACATGGCCGACACGCTTGATCTGCTGCTCATATTCCTGGGGGAACAGAATCCGAGTACGAAAATCGTAGTGTGGGAACACAACTCACATTTGGGTGATGCACGCGCCACCAGCATGGGAACAGAAGGTGAGTGGAATGTGGGCCAATTGGCCCGCGAGCGACATGGCCGTAATGCAGTGTTGGTGGGGCTCACGACACACCACGGCACGGTCACTGCAGCGTCAAACTGGGACGCACCGGCGGAACGGAAACGTCTGCGACCCGCATTGAGCGGCAGTTACGAATCGGTATTTCACGACGCACAGATTCCGAGGTTCTTGCTTACTTTTCGGAATGAAAAACAAATCTGGAACGCTTTAAGTGGTCCAATGCTGGAGCGGGCGATTGGAGTTATCTATCGACCCGAAACCGAACGTCAGAGCCATTATTTTCAGGCAAGGCTTTCCAACCAGTTCGATGCCGTTGTCCATTTTGATGAAACACGAGCTGTTGAGCCGTTGGAACGAACCGCAGATTGGGAAACGGGAGAAGTCCCGGAAACATTTCCTTCCGGTATCTAAAGGAGTGTGCCAGGACAAATGACGCGCAGAGAGGAGGACATCATGCGCAAGAGGTCTAGTTTGAAGATTATTGGATACTCAGCAGGAGCAGCTGTTGTCTTTTCACTTCTTCAATTACTCATTGGAATGCTCATGTTTGGTGCGAACTTCACCCAGTGGTCGGAGTTGCAGGGTGGAATCGTGAGCACAGTTGCGACGGTTGCTGGGACAGCGGGCGCGGTATTTGGATTATTTTTGGCTCTCCGCACGGAGCGGTATATCTAAAAGGAGTTCGTCATGATCACACAACAAATTCCAAAAGCTGAATGGCCGGCATTCTTTGATAGTTTCAGCCGCAAACATCAAGGATGGCTGGTCAACATGCAGATTCTCGGTCCAAACGTCGGGGCTCAAATGCAAGAGGAGGAACTTGCATTGGAAGGAATTACGGATGAATGGGACGAAGTAGAAGGAAACAAGATCATCATAATGACCGGTGCAAAGCCCGACGATCACATTACTCACAGCATAAGTCGTCCCACCGAGGTAAGTCTCGAGCAAACTGACGAAGGTGCAGACGTTGCACTTGAGATTAAAGCGGCGGATGGAAATACAGCGCTGCTACAGTTTTGTGTGGCTACGCTACCTGAATTGGTTGATGCAGTAGCGTAGGCAACGAAACCAATCCCCGAGCCGACATTGATTTTGGTGTTATTTCGTGTGTTTTCGTGGATCGTTTTTAAGTTATTCGTAAACAAACACGATCGTCCCGACCGGCGTTAACTCACTAAATCGCTTGGACGCGAACATTGGAATGCGGATGCAGCCGTGACTATCGGGATATGTCCTGATCGCCAGGCTGCCGTGAATGGCAATTCCCTGATAGATGTAGTTCGGATAGTACAGCAGACCCAAGCTGCTTAGCCGCCAACCATTGATCTTGCGTGTGACGACGAACCTGCCGCGCGGAGTGTGCGCGCGTTCCCAACGGCCACCGTCTTGGTACAGCTGTTCATTCCCGGTGCAAACGGAAAGGATGTGGCTAGCAATGCCGTTGCCGTCAACCATCATCAATATCTGCCGTGTAAGATCGACTTCAATGTGCGCATAGCTCGATTCACGAGGCTGAGGTGCAATTGCGATTCTCAGCGCTTCAAGATCGCCGGCTGTCAGTTCGCCCGCGCGCTTGCGATGCTCTACCTTCCGGAATGCAATCAACGCGTGTTGAGATGCACCATCAAATATTCCATCAACTGGCCCAGTCCAATAGCCGAGATCGCTAAGTCGTTCTTCCGCTGCCGCAATCTGCTCGCGTGTTAACCGTTGTCGCGCTTTTCGACCAGATCCTTCACTTAAGATTGAGAACAAGAGGATTAACAGCAGGATTAAGAGTAACCGAACCAGAAAGTGCAACCATTGGGGGTAATGGGTTGTTAGAATTGTCTCGCGCATTATTACGAGACCTGCCTTTCACCAACCAAGGAGCAATCGGCATACCCATGGGCCACTCATTCTGCAGCGGTGAATATCGCGATGTCTGACATACATAGAACTGTGGAGTGCGCAAAAAGTCGCGCGACTGGGAAAAAATCCTCCAGCGATGCCAAGTTTCGTGTCTCTAAATTCATTTTCATTAAAACCAGCTAGAACTGATGATTGGCTGTGCCGTAGGCACTTAATGTTTATGGCGATATTTCTATCCAGAACTACCCACACAGAGCGAAATGCCACGGCATTTCGCTCTGTTCGGATGGAAGAAAAAGAGACAGACTATAGACATCTCGCCGCTACGCGGCTTTTTTGTCGCGATCTTTAGAGACATTCTCCAGTCACTCGGCATCCCCATTGCATTGATCAGCTCTGCACGGAATAGCGTGGGGTTTTTGAAAGCAATATTGAGACTTTGCCGGTGAGTTTCATGATTAATTACATCGCCAACTGTCGCAAGTTTTTGGCGGCAATGGTCTGCGTACTCATTGTTTCTTCAGTATCTGTCGCCCAGTCGATAGCCAACTCCGACATCCGAATTAGCCAAATTTACTCGCGCGGAGGCGAAGCTGGCGCCACGTTTCAAAACGACTACATCGAACTGTTCAACCGGGGTCAGACAAACGTCGACATCAACGGTTGGAGTCTGAATATTTCAAACTTTTCTGGTGTTCCTCCAAATATTCAAATTTCATCTAGTGCCATAAGATTCTTCAACCCTGCCGGTATCATCCTCACTCCGGGCAGCCATTTTCTAATCAAATTTGGAGCTACCGGCAGTAATGGTCAGCCAATAATCAATGCCGACATCAATCTAGGTCCCGTTCCTATCAGCGATACCGGTGCGCAGATCGCCCTGCTGGGTAAAGACAAGACGCTCGCATTTGGCTTTTGCCCCGCCGCTCCAGATCTGACTGGAACCGTCGTCGACTACGTTGGTTACGGTATCGCCATTTGTGCCGAAGGAACGGTCACACTCGCGCCGCCGCCGGATAAGGCTTTAATGCGTGCTGGCAATGGTTGTACTGACAACAATGACAACCTCGAAGACTTCTCATTTGCAACGCCAAATCCTCGCTGGCGCCAGGACACCGTAACTCCCTGTGGCCCTCCGGGAACGAGCGTAATTGATTTTGGCGCGTCACAATTCGACGTCTCCGAGGATCAACGCGTGGCACACATCACCGTAACTCGTTTTGGCGATGTATCGAGCCGAGCGACTGTTGACTATTTCGTCTCCGACAATAGCGCCAGCGAGAGAACAGATTACACCACGACACTTGGCACTTTACGCTTCGACAGAGGACAAACTCAGAAGACGTTCGACGTTCTCATCACGGACGATCTAATTCCGGAAGCTAACGAAACGGCCTTCCTCGGTTTGTTAAATGCGACTGGAAACGCGAGCATTGTACCGCGAACCAGCACGATATTGCTTATTCACGATAATGATCTGTTACCACCTGAGAATGTGGTGGACATCTCCAGTTGGTATGTTGTTCAGCACTACCACGATTTTCTTAATCGAATGTCTGATGCTGGCGGAGAAGCTTTTTGGATTAATAACATCGAGTCGTGTGGCAACTCACCTTTATGTCGCGAAGTAAAACGGATTGATACTTCGGCAGCGTTCTTTCTTTCAATCGAATTTCAGAGGACGGGCTTTCTCGTCTATCGTATTTACAAGGCTTCGTTGCCGGAAACAGCGCAAAGACCGCGCGCGATGCCGCGTTATCGCGAGTTCATTCGCGATACACAAGAGATCAGCCAGGGAGTTATTGTCGGTACGCCTGGTTGGCAGGAGGTATTGGAAGCAAACACGGTTCGATTTACCAATGACTTTGTGTTCCGCCCTGAATTCCTGGCGAACTATCCGCCGGGGCTTTCGGCTCCTGCGTATGTCGACAAACTGAACACGCAAGCTGGTCACGTTCTGACCTTCGAAGAATTTTTTCACCTGTCGAATGGGTTGATGGCTGGCTTGGAGACTCGTGGTAGTGTGTTGCGGAAGATTGCCGAACACCAAAGATTCAGCGATGCCGAATTCAATCGCGCTTTCGTCTTGATGCAATACTTCGGTTATCTACGTCGTAGTCCAGATGATGCCCCAGACTCTAACTTTGGTGGCTTCGATTTCTGGCTAGCTAAGATGAATCAATTCGGAGGCGATTTTCGCGGCGCAGAAATGGTCAAGGCTTTCATTAGTTCGATCGAGTACCGCCATCGCTTCGGCCAATAATGAAATTTTACTACTGGCGCGACGGCTTTAATACACCACCACGTTACTCACGATCGACTGTTGGGCCAACCTGTCCTAACCAGCTCCGACTGCGGGCAAACCGCGAGAACCACAGTAGCGCCGCTGCGATGGCAATGACCACTGAGGGCATGACGAGTCCCGATGGTCCCATGACCTGTAACCCTCCGCCAATGATCATGGTGTAGACCATTTGCACAATCACCGCCACTAGGCAGATTGTGAACATCAGCGTGGTCCAGCCCTTTCGCAAAAACAGGCCAATGCTACCCACGACCCCGGTTGATACGGCCAGACCATAGACGATATAAATCCAGCTTGGAATGGATCGGATCCACTCCTTCTGAGGCTCGGTCATGGACTCCATAAAAGCTTCCTGAGCGAAAAGCTCCATCGCGAAGAACGTACACCCCACAAGGTTCCACAAGAGCGCCACCGCCGCGATCACCCAATACCAGGGAGGAACGGCTGATTTTGTTTGTTGGCTCATTTACTTCTCTTTCTGCGATTTTGGATTGTTTGTTGCTTTCGGTTTCTCGATCTGGAGATCGAAATGTATTGCTTGCTGACGTGGCGGAAAAAGCAATGAGCGGATCTGCTTAGAGTAGCTACTTCATCCTTCCGCCGCCTTCATCCTTCAGTATTTGCACGGCGGTCACTTTATATTCCGGCGTTTTCACATAGCGATCGCGATGTGGGCTGGTGATGCGGTTCAGGAAAATCTCCGGGTCATGGAATGTTGCGAATAGCTCGCCAGCGTTTACCGTTAAGGTAATTCGGATGGGTAGTGTTGCTTCGCCATACCGGCTTCTGACTCGAACGTAGTCGCCATTTTCGAGTTGCAGGCGCTTCGCATCTTCAGCGGCAATATCAAGGTAATCGGTCGGGAGCAATACTGAATTCGCTGTGCGCATTGTCATGGTGCCGGCGTTGAATTGATAGAGTGTCCTGCCTGTAATCAGTAGAAACGGAAATTCCTCGCTCGTTGTTTCCGTTGTAGGCCGATACGGAATGCGCCGGAGCGCCGTTGTATTGCCATTGCCGAACTCATTTACATGAAGAATCGTCGTGCCAGGATCACGCTCGTTCAGGCAAGGCCACTGTATTCCTTCGGTGTCTAAACGGTCGTATGTAATTCCTCTGGCGGCCGGCCAGACTTCGCGAATCTCATTCCAAATCTCTTCTACTGTTGCGTACTTGAAGGATTCGCCGTTCCCCATTTCACGTGCGACCCCGCAAATGATTTCCCAATCAGGACGCGAGTGGCCCAACGGCTCGATCGCTTTACGCACTCGCTGTATGCGCCGCTCGGCATTCATAAACGTGCCATCTCGTTCAAACGACGAGCATGCAGGCAGGAAAACTGATGCATACCGGGCAGTCTCGTTCAGGAACATGTCCTGAACCACGAGCAGGTCGAGCGACTGTAGTGCTTTTTCTGTTGATGACGCATTCGCGTTCGTCAGGGCTACGTCATACCCGATGGTCCAAAGCGCTTTCAGTTTCCCTGCTGCCGCTTCATCCATGATTTCCAACATGTTTAAGCCGCGCTGTGTGGGAATGGGTTTCCGCCAAACATCTACGAAAGACGCCTTGCCGTCGTTAATTGAAATGCTTCCCGTCAGAATCCCAGGATCACATCCCATGTGTGCGGCGCCCTGAACATTGTTCTGGCCCCGAAGCGGATTGATGCCCGTGCCCAGCTTGCCGATGTTGCCAGTCAGCAAAGCAAGATTGACTAGGCACATGACGCCTTCCGTACCTTGCGAGTGTTCGGTAACACCAAGACCATGAAAGCACATGGAAGGCTTGCTGGTTGCGTACAGACGAGCCGCCTCGCGGATGAGTTCGGCATTCACACCGCATAAGCCGGCGACTTTTTCGGGGGTGAATTCGCTGATGAACTGACTAAACTCCTCAAACTCGATGACGCGCTGTTGTATGAAAGTTTCGTCGCAAAGGTTCTCTTCGACGATCGTGCATGCCAGCGCATTGAGCAACGGGACATTGGTGCCCGCTCGAGGTCGTAAATGGATCGCCGCATATTGGCTGAGCTCGATTGAGCGTGGATCGATGACGATTAACTTGGCGCCTTTCAATGCAGCTTGCTTGACGCGTGCCCCGACAATAGGGTGATTCTCAGTCGCGTTCGAGCCACAAATCAAAATCGTGCTTGCTCGCTCGATATCGTCGTAAGAATTCGTCGCTGCGCCGGTGCCTAACATTAATTTCATCGCGGCGGCAGTCGGAGTGTGGCAAACGCGCGCGCAACAATCGACGTTGTTTGTGCCAATGACCACGCGAGCAAACTTTTGCGCCAGGTAATTCTCTTCATTAGTGCCGCGCGCGGATCCAAGCACCCCAACCACGTCTGGCCCGTGATCCCGCACGATTGTCAAAAGCCTGCCAGCGACAAAATCAATGGCTTCGGTCCACGGAACCGTTTTCCATTCACCATCCTTGCGAATCATCGGCTCGGTGATTCGATCGCCGGCGAAAACAAAATCAAAAGCATAGCGACCTTTCACACAAAGATGCCCACTATTGACCGGCGCATCGCGGGCCGGTGAAATGGAAACAAGGTGGCCATTATTTGTGCCCACTTTCATCTCGCACCCAGTTCCACAATATGGGCACGTTGTCCTGGTCCAGTTCGTAGGCTCGCCGAGGCTGATAATTGACTTGTCTTCCAAAGCTCCCGTCGGACACGTATCGACGCATGCGCCGCAGCTCACACATGAACTCTCTCGCAAGGTTGTTTGGGAGTCCGGTACGATGCGAGTGTCGTGTCCTCTATTCAGCACCTGCCACACAAACTGTCCCTGTACTTCTTCACAGATGCGCACGCAGCGATAACAAAGAATGCATTGTGACATGTCTACGTGAATGTAAGCGTGAGAGTCGTCGACGAGTTCGGCACTATGTCCGCCATTAAAGTCAGCTTCGGTCAAACCGTAACGTGTTGCATATCGGTGAAAGGGCTTCTCCGGATAACGAGGAATAACGTCGCACGGATAATCCCTCGCCAGCATTCTTAGCAGCATGGTCCGCGCACGTTCGAGCTTGGGTCTATGCGTGCGAATTGACATCCCGTCGGTAAGCACAGTATTGCATGCCGTTACCGCGTGCGGCCGCCGGCCAACAACTTCCACCAGACACATGCGACAACTTCCGATGGGCTTCAGTCGGTCGTCGTGACAAAGTGTAGGTACTTCGATCCCGCGTGAACGACACGCTTGCAGGATCGAAGTACCCTCGGGAAATTCACTTGATTTGCCGTTTATGTTTGCCTTAATCACGTGGAAACTCTACTGTTGCGAAATGATGGTGTACACCGCATTTCGTAACGCAAGGTCTCGTGGATCACCTGTGACCGCAGTTCCCATTTTGTTTGTAACGTAGGCGTACCCTATACCGGCATCCGGATCAGCAAAGCCGATGGAACCTCCCGATCCAGGTTGGCCGAACGAATGCTCATTTCCGAATGGAAACGAAGGACTGGTCTTCATGAAGCCCAACGAAAAACGCACGTCACCCATCATGCACTCGTCGTAGAAGCCATACGTCGGAGGGATCGCCGGCGCCGACAACGCCTTCAATGTCTCCGATCTTAATCCAAGTTCTCGTCCCCCGGTCGCAAAGACGCTGTAGGCGTGTGCAATAGCGCGCGCAGTGCCTACCCCTCCGCCGGCCGGTATTTCAAGATTCCGGGCATAAATCCGCTGCTCGTTGTGAGGCAACTCGGAACCGATGAGTGTTCGGCGAAGATTCGAGTGACTATTGAATGCCGCTAAAGTAAATTTCATCGGAAACCCGAGTAGCATCGCGATCCGACTTGGATTCGCGAGCGTCGCCAACCTCGAGTTCGGAATCGACTCAGGCAAGCGGATGTAGAAGTCGAGGCCGAGTGGCGTTGCGATTTCGTCTTGAAAGAACTGGCCCAAGCTGCGCTGTTGCGGGTCAACCCCTCGAAGCAACTCACTTTCATAGAAGCCGAGAGTGATTGCGTGATATGCCTGCCGTGTGCCCGGTTCCCACGCTGGTTTTTGGCGAGCTAAAACCGCCGCCAGACGATCGCGATCGGCAACCAGATTCCTGTCGACCAGCTCATCTAACACGAATAGGCCCGCTTGGTGAGCCAGCAGTTGCCGAACAGTGATTTTCTCTTTTCCTTGCTGCGCAAATTCCGGCCAGTACTTGCAGACCCGCTCCTCATAATCGAGCCAGCCTCGAGAATGAGCGACTGCTAACGTCATAGCAGCCAGGCCCTTTGTGGTCGAATACACGAGGACCATGGTTTCCTCTAGCCAAGGTTCGCCCGTTGTCTTGTTGCGCACGCCGCCCCACAAGTCGACCACCTTTTCGCCTCTGTGATAGACGCAGCATGCTGCGCCCAGTTCATCCCGGCGAGAGAAGTTGTCAGCGAAGGCCTCGCACACCGCCTCAAACCCCGCGTTCACATATCCATGAATTTCGGCTCGGTCCTTAGCCTTACCGACCGTCGTGCTGCTGTTTTGGGCCAAGATGTAAGCGGCGCCTGCCGCGCCCGCCGCCCCCAAACCGATCGCCGCTTTTGTCCATAATTTCATTTGAACTCCTCCGATCCAGACCAATTTGTAGGGGCGTCCGTCCCTCCGTGGACGACCCTTACCAGATTCACTCCGCAACGAGGACCCACGGAGGGACGCCTACAAAGTTAGGTCACTACACAAAAGAGCAATAGTTATGCCCGATCGCAGGCAGCGGTTCTACGCCGAATTAGTTTGGCTCTTGCGGGATTTCCCATTCAGCAACTGGGTAGATTCCCGCAAGAACGTAATCGGGAAGGCCAAAATCGCGGGTGTCTACCTGCAGTAGTTTTCAATAACGCCATTTGTTTCGGGACCACCCGGGAATTCCCTGCGAGTTTCGTAGCGTCAACGTTGTTTCTCCCTTTTTAATCTCTCTCGCGATCAAGACGTCACTTCCTTCGAAACTGATTCTCGAGCCGCTAACTTCAATCTGCTCTCCCACCGCTAACGAAAATCCCTGCTGAGCTAAGTAGCTCGATGGTCCAACATGAACAGTTAGTATTTCGGTTTCGATTCTGACCACGAGGTGTGTTCCATTCCATCCCATTCTTCCCATGTGGGTTTCAACTTTAGTTATGATTCCCTTTAAGGTAACTTCCCTGGCAGTGTCATACCGCGGCATTCCACTAGTCTGACCTCTGCGCCTTTGGGCGTAAGCAATGCCAGCCACTAGCGTTAGCGCTATTGCCACGAACAATATGACCGTCCAGATTTTCCCGCTTTTCATTTCTCCTCACTTTCCCAAGATAGTGCCTGGGCTACGATTAGATCCTGTTAACCTTCGCCGCTGATCTGCGGCTCGAGCTTCGTTTCTGTTCTGATCGAATTGGCAATCAAGCAGTGTTTCTCCGCCTTTTGGAAAATCCGTAGCGCTCGTTCCGCATCTCGATTGTGTTTGAGTACCAGCTTTGGCCGCAGCGTAATATGCGTAATCATCAAGCCTTGACCTTCAACTTTTTCGAGCTTTCCCACTGCATCCGCATGGAATCTAACAAATTCAAGTTTCGAATTGTCGGCTATGGCCACGAACGTAGTCATAAAGCAAGAGTTAACTGATGCCACGAAGAGATGTTCCGGGGTCCAAACCCCTTCGTGTCCTTTGAATTCGGGTGGAGCATCAACATCCAGCTTAGGAAGTGCCGGCCCTCGCAATTCTCCGTGACGTTCTCCGGTCCATTCGACTTCTGTCGTGTAAAAATATTGATTCTCCATAATTGGTCACACCTCCCAGGGTTGATGTAAACGATGGCTGTCAGCGATCTGCGCTCTAAGCACCTGGCGTATCAACTGACACGCCTGTTTCACCTCCGGAATCGCGAGCGAACAGTAAATCTGTTTCCCATTGCGACGAGTGGCGAGGACGCCCGCCGACTTCAAAATTGAGATTTGTTGGGAGATGTTTGCCTTTGAAACCCCTAATTCGCGCTGAAGATCAGAGACACCTCGCTCTTCCCTACCGACGAAATCGAGGGTACGTAGTCGGCCAGGGTGTGCAAACGCTTTGCAGATTCGTGCCTGACGCTCAAATATTTCATCGTCGGTCGTCTTTCTTGATCTCGTCACCATTAGTCCTCTAACAACGTGAGGGGCAACTGCCGGGCCAACGTCATCTCAACGCATTAATGACGAAAGTAGCCGTAGAGCACGCGTAAGAATCCCCAGTCGATTCCGCAATTGCGTAATTCTGCAACTGTCCAACTGATGAAACCTCGCGAAAAAGCTCGGATCCTCGCTGGACCAAGGCTTGCCCGAGAACACCCAAAAGACGTTTTAGTTCTCAGAGCGCGGGCTTCAACATGAGCTTCGTCGTTACCGGCTTAACCGTGCTCCTCAAAAATGGGAAAGTGAGATTCTGAATCATGATTACCAGGCGTACGTTCTTGAAATACACAGGGGGCACAGCACTGACTTGGTATGCATTCAATAAGTTTGGGATTCTTAAAGCGATTGCACAGATCCCCGGCGGCACCCTCAACCCTAATCTTATTCCTAAGTTTCAGACGCCATTGTTAATTCCGCCCGTAATGCCAAGGGCTGGGAAGCTCGTCGTGCGGGGTGGCAAGAACGTTGACTACTATGAGATCTCGATGAAGCAGTTTGAACAGCAGATTCTGCCG
>DATEDU010000045.1:0-26520 GCA_035281525.1 Pyrinomonadaceae bacterium
CTTGACCATCACTCCCTTCGGTGTTCCAGTCGAACCGGAGGTGTAAATCACATACGCAGGGTGTTGAGCATCAATGCTGACGGAAAGATTCTCCTCACTCTCACCGGCCATCTCTTCCCAGTCCACATCCAGACTCAGCACATGCGCAGAGAGTGCCGGCAGATTGTCGCGCAGCCGCTCCTGTGTCAGCAGCACCGGCACCTCAGCATCTTCCAGCATGAACGACAGTCGCTGCGGTGGGTAAGAAGGATCCAGCGGCACATATGCAGCGCCAGCTTTCAAAGTACCGACAATCGCCACGAGCATCTCCACCGAGCGTTCCATGCAGATGCCGATCAGCGACTCTGGCCCTACACCATGACGGCGGAGGTAATGCGCCAATTGATTGGCACGCCGGTTCAACTCTCCGTAGCTCAGTTGTTCTTCCCCGTACACCACGGCGACAGCGTCAGCCGCCACCGCAGCCTGCCGCTCTAACAATTCGCTAAAAGTATTTCGGGGATTGTCGGCTGCAGTACTATTCCACTGCCGTAGCTGACTGACTTCGTCTTCCCCAACCAACGTCAACGTTGAAATTGAACGCCTGGGATCACTGACCATTCCTTCGAGAAGAGTCTCGAAGTTTTCAAGCATTCGGCGAATGGCTTTTACAGGGAAACGCTGCGGATTTCCCTGAATTCGAATGAAAAGGTTTGAGCCGGGAATTACCTGGACTGTCAGCGGGTAATTTGTTTCCCACAGGTGATGAAAGCCGCTAATTTGCGGCGAACCATTCAAAGCGCCCGAGACGTCAACGGCCGGGGCATTCTCAAACACGAGGATTGAATCGAAAAGCGGTTCATTAGAAGGCAGCTCGCTCCACTCCTGAATTTCCGTCAGAGGACAGTGCTCGTAGTCGCGAAGCTCCACTTGGCGGTTTTGAATTTCTCTGAGAAACGAAACAACGTCTTGCGACGAAACTCGGACTCTAAACGGCAGCGTGTTTAGCAGATTTCCGACGATATGTTCGATCCCGGCAATCGAGCCAGAGCGGCCAGACATGGTAACTCCGAAGACCACATCGTGTTCGCCTGAATAACGGTGCGAGAGCAAGCTCCAGACGCCTTGCACAACTGTATTCAGAGTCAACTTATGACGCTGCGCGAAAACCACGAGTCGCGAAGTGGTCTTCGTCGAGAGTTGAATCGCGGCATCGGCATTGACATCCGACGGCTCGGCAGTTCCTACGAACACGTCGAATCGCGTAGGCGATGTGAATCCAGCCAGAGCCTGACGCCAGAAAGGCTCCGCCTTAGACAAGTCCTGCTGCCTCAGCCAGGAAATGAAGGAACTAAACGGCGCCTCATCATCAAACGCCCGATCATCTTCCGCCGCAGACGCCCCTTCAAACGGCAAGGCGTCTCCCCTTACCAACGTCGCATAAGACGACAGAACTTCATTTTGGACGATCGACGCAGACCACGCGTCCAGGATGATGTGGTGAACCGTCCAAATCAGTCGATAAAGATCTTTCGACAACCGAATCAAAGCAAGACGCATGAGCGGCGCCTCGGAAAGTCGAAAGCCGTGTGCACGATCTTCCTTTAAGAGAGTTGTTAGTCTTTCCTCTTGACCAGCCTCCGATAATTCTCGCCAATCGTGATGCTCAAAAGGCAGTTGTGCCTCGGGCATTACTGCTTGAAGAGGCTTGTCGAGATTCTCCCAATGAAACGAGGTGCGCAGGCTTGCATGTCGCGACACGACCGACTGCCACGCTCGCTCAAGCAACTGCGGCTTCACGTCGCCGTGTAAGTCCAGAATGAATTGATCGACGTACAAACCAGATGCAGGACTGTACAGGCTGTGGAACAACAGGCCTTGTTGGAGAGGCGAAAGCACATAGAGGTTCTCGAGATCCTGCCTTGTCATTGGTGAGTTCCCGGTTGATGTTTAGAGCAATATCAGGTACGAAGCTAAGCGGCTTAGCGGGGTGACCGCCGCTCCCACGCTTTAAAGGATATCTACCGAAGTGAACGAACGCTGGAAAGATTATCACTGAGAAGTAACCGAGACAAACGGATGAAGCTAGCGAGAGTCTTTGAGAAGGAGAGAGAGCGGAATGGCATTTCGATCGCCGACACTGCTCGTAGTTTGGGTATGCCGGAGGACGCTTACCGGCAACTCGAGAATGGACACTCTGCGGTCGAGAAATGGGGTACCGTTCTCGCCAAAGCAGCGCTTAAACTTAAAACGCCGACAGCAAGACTCATCAGCGAAAGCGGCATGGCCGTTGGGATAAAAAACGGAAATTGTGGCAAACTCTTGCGGCATTTCCGGGAAGAAACGCACACTTCGCCAGAAGAGATGGCAGCTGCCGTAGGCGTCTCGACAACAGAGTACGAAGAAATCGAACGCGGCGATTCTCAGTTAGAATTTTTCGGACCGATTCTTCTGCGGTTTGCCGAATTGGTTGAGCAACCAGTTTACAACCTCTTATTTCCGTGCGGAGTATCCATCGAAAAACTGGAGGACTACTAGCTTGATAGGTGTGATTGGCGCAGGTGTGATCGGCACGGGCGTAGCTCAGGACCTGGCTCAAACAGGACACGACGTAGTTCTTCTCGATGTCTCGCCGAATATTCTCGACAGTGCGCGTACCGTGATTCGGAACAACATCCGTTTTCAGACCCTCTTTGCCAAAGATAAAACATCTAAGAATGCCAATGAGGTTCTCGAACACATCGACTTCACTACAGACACGTCTTCATTAAGAAGAGTGGACTTCGTTATCGAGAATGTTACCGAGAAGTGGGATGTGAAGAAAAAGGTCTATGCGGCGCTCGATCAAGTATGTTCAGAGGGGACGATTTTTGGCGCAAACACCTCGGCGATTCCTATTACTCGCATTGCATCGCTCGCGAAGCGCCCATCAAACGTTATCGGCATTCACTTCATGAACCCCGTGCCGCTGAAATCTACTGTAGAAGTAATTCCCGGCTTTCACACTTCTGAAGAGACGTTGGAACGCACACGTACATTGCTGGCGGGAATGGGCAAGGAGTGCATCGTCGTCAAAGATTCGCCGGGTTTCGTTTCCAATCGCGTGTTGATGTTGACGATCAACGAATCCATCTTTCTCGTCTACGAGCAAGTCGCTACCGCCGAAGAGATAGATCGTCTCTTTACTACTTCTTTCGGACACAAGATGGGCCCACTGGCGACTGCAGATCTTATTGGGCTCGACACGGTTCTTCACTCCCTGGAAGTGCTGTATGAGTCTTATGCCGACAGCAAGTACAGGGCGTGTCTATTGTTAAAGAAGATGGTCGATGCCGGACTGTACGGCCGTAAAAGTCGGCAGGGTTTTTATAAATACGATGAACATTAAAGACACAATCAGAAACTTTATTTCTCGCTTCTTTCGCAATTACAACCTGCGTGACGACGAAGACATATTTTCACTTGGCTTTGTCAACTCGATGTTTGCGATGCAACTCGTGCAGTTTGTGGAGACGGAGTTCGGCGTGGAAGTTGAGTCCGACGACCTTGAGCTCGACAACTTCAGGAGCATTAACGCTATCGCGGCATTGGTTGAGCGCAAGACACCAGGCGTAACCGTTTAATTGTCTTTTGAAATGGATCTGGGACTAACCTCCGAACACGAAAAGCTCCGGCAGGCCTTCCGAGAATTCGCGGAACAGCAGATCAAACCTAACGCCCAGGAGTACGATCGCCAGGAACAATTTCCTGCCGCTTTGATTCAGAAGCTCGCCGATCAAAATTTTTTCGGAGCTTCGTTGCCAATCGACTGGGGCGGGAGTGGTCTAGATGCGATCAGTTACGGGCTGCTGCACGAAGAAATAGGAAAAGCGTGTTCGTCGGTTCGTTCGCTTTTGACAGTCCATCAGATGGTGGCCCATGCGATCCTCAAATGGGGTTCGGATGAACAACGATCACATTGGCTGCCGTCACTCGCGCAAGGTCAAACCATCGCCGCTTTTGCATTGTCCGAATCGAACGTTGGCAGCGATGCCGAACACGTTGAGACAACTGCTACGCTTGCAGGTGATCGTTATGTCCTCAATGGCTTGAAAAAATGGATCACGGGTGGACAACTCGCTGGCCTGTTTCTCGTGTTCGCGAATTGCGAAGGTAAACCCACCGCATTTTTGGTCGAGAAAGACTCACCTGGCTTGGTCATAGAACCTGTTTCGGGAGTTCTCGGCATGCGAGCCTCGATGTTAGCAACGCTGGCTCTGAAGGATTGCAGCGTACCGCAAGACAACATTTTGGGAAAGCCCGGATTCGGTTTTTCTCATGTTGCCACTGCTGCGCTCCAGGAGGGTCGATACAGCGTCGCCTGGGGATGCGTCGGTATTGCCCAGGGGTGTCTTGAAGCGTGCTTACAATACACGAGCGAGCGCAAGCAATTTGGTAGTCTGCTGAAAGACCATCAACTGATTCGCCGAATGATTAGCGACATGATCACTAACGTGAAAGCTGCGCGTCTGCTCTGCCTTCAAGCTGGTTCGGCAAAAGAACAAGGTGCACAAAAGGCGTTCGTCGACACGATGACCGCGAAGTACTTCGCCGCGCGAGTCGCTGCCCAATCAGCCGCCGATGCTGTGCAGATCCATGGCGCGAACGGGTGCAGTGATGACTATCCGGTCGCGAGATACTTCCGCGACGCGAAGATCATGGAGATCATCGAAGGCAGCAATGAAATCCAACAACTCAAGATAGCGGAATACGCCTACTATGGCTTTTGAATCCCAACCACAGTCGATCAAGTGTGTCGTTTGGGATCTCGACAACACGCTCTGGGACGGAATTCTACTTGAAGACGAAACGGTACGGCTGCGCAGCGTAACCCGCGATGCCATCACGACGTTGGATGCTCGTGGTGTGTTGCATTCAATTGCCAGCAGAAACGATCCGCAAAAGGCGTTGATGAAGCTCGAGGAGTTCGGTCTGCGAGACTACTTCATCTACCCGCAAATCAATTGGAATTCCAAATCGTCGTCTATCGAGGCGATCGCTCGCAAAATCAATTTCAGCCTCGATTCAATCGCTTTCATCGATGATGATGTATTCGAACGCGATGAGGTGAGCTTTTCACATCCACAGGTCTTGTGCCTTGATGCACGCGACGTAACCACGCTGCCCGAGCTGCCGCAAATGATTCCAGCGTTCGTTACTGAGGATTCGAGGTTGAGACGGCAGATGTACCTCAGTGATATAGCTCGATCGGAAGCAGAAGAGGAGTTCGTCGGGCCTCAGGAAGAATTTCTCGCGACGTTAGATATGACTTTGACGGTCGGCCCGGCTCAGGCAGACGACTTAAAGAGAGTTCAGGAGCTGACGGTCAGAACGCATCAGTTGAACACCACTGGTTACACTTACTCGTATGAAGAACTCGATTACTTTCGAACATCTGACGGTCATAAACTGCTAATCGCAGGTCTGACCGACAAATATGGGACGTATGGCAAGATTGGTCTAGCACTGCTCGAGTGCACGGAGCGGGTTTGGACTATTAAGTTGTTTCTGATGTCGTGCCGCGTAATGTCGCGAGGAGTCGGCACCGTGCTTTTGAATTATCTCATGAGGCTGGCTCGCGATTTCCGAGTCACGCTGCGTGCTGAGTTTGTACCGACTGACGTCAATCGCATGATGTACGTGGCTTATAAGTTCGCCGGGTTCCGAGAAATAGATCGACACCGCTCGCCTGTCATCCTCGAGTGTGATTTAACGCGTATTCAGCCGTTGCCGAACTATGTGCAGATTGAGAATCAATGGGTGTGATCAGCCCAGCGAGTTGTGCGAGCGTTACTGCTGTAGCTGCGACGATTTCAGCAAGACGGTTGTAGTCAAGAGTCTCTGGGGTGTCCGTCGGCTGGTGGTAGTTTGGGTTCCGAAAGTTCGCGGTATCTGTAATCATGATTGCCGGTATTCCCGCTTCCCAGAACGAGTAGTTATCGCTCCTCCCAAAGTTGTTCACAAAGGGCACTACGTACCGCAAAACCCTTTTCACAATCGTGAGATCAACCGGATCGCGCATGAGCATCGGAACGTGAGCGCCTGCAACATGTGCTAAGCCTGTTCCAAACGCTTGCGCCAGATCTGCCGAAGAATTGCGATAGATCACAAGAGTCCAATCTCCGGCGAATTTACGCTGACGCATTCGTTCGGCTTGCTGGGAATAAAACAGTCGCAGACCTTTCGGGACCAACTGCGTGTCAGGCGTGTCGTCGATGTACGACATTGTCTCGAAAACGATAGCTGCTTTGATCGTTCTCTCCTGAGACAATTGTTTGACGAGTGCAGTTGAACCAAATCGGCCGATCTCTTCCATGTCGAAGGCTGCCAGCATAATGGTGTCGCGGAACGAGTAAGGCGCGAGCACGCGCGCAAGCTCCATAAGAGCAGCGATTGAAGCGGTGTTGTCATCCGCGCCGGGAGAGTCGCGGATGGTGTCGTGATGAGCTCCGACTATGATTGTGTCTCGCGAAGCTCGTCCCTCCTTGATCCCGAGAACATTTGCGCCGGCAATCTCACGATAGATGGCTGGTTTAGTTCCGGCTGGAAACCTTCCCTTTTCATAGTCGACGAAGCCTACGCCGTTCTTCAATTCGTAGTAGCGGTAATCGACTGTCCAACCGGCTTCACGGAACGCTTGTAAGATCATTTCGTCTGCGCGCTCCATTGCTTCAGGCGAGTGGAGGCGGTTGCGTGGAGCTGGAAGTGCGTAGACATCGGATTTGAGTCTGCCCGCACTTATGGTGCTCAGTACAGACTGCGTCCAAAGTTCGACGCTCTCGTCGAGTGGCTCTAGTTTTGGCTCATCCAACCCGAACATTGAATATCTATCCACAGATTACACAGATTTCACAGATTACTGATTTACGAACAATCAAAACAAAGTCTTCTGTTAGTTCGCTTAATCTGTGTAATCTGCGTAATCTGTGGATTGCAATAACGAGTTCCCTTCCCAAAGCTTCAACCGCCAATCATGACCTTCAACGGCGACCGACGCTGCATATCCCTCGCCGGCATCCAATTCCTGCAATGACCAGCGCGCAGCCTCTTGCGGCGAATCTTGCACCGTCAGCAGACTTGCTGGTTCGCCCGGTGTCATCGACACGACAAAATTGCTCAACGGAAACGTCAGCCCTTCGCCACGCGCCTTGATATAGGCCTCTTTTCGCGTCCAACAGTTAAAAAACGCCTCCAACCTGCGCTCCGCTGAAAGGCTTCGAAGCGCATCGACCTCCGGCGCCGCAAAGAAGCGCTTCGCGATGTCATCTCCCGCTACCTCTGGACGCATGTGTTCTACGTCTATGCCAAGCTCCCGTTTTGGCGAAAAAGCATACAGAGCCAAGTCATGCGAGTGAGCGAGATTGAACTTTATCACGCTGTCCGAATGGGCTCGGCTCAGAGCTGGTTTCCCGTGAGCTGAATAAGAGAATTCAATAACGGCCGGATCTATTTTTAGGTATTGGCCGAGGATTATTCGCAAGCCACCCCGCGCAACGATAAATCGCACTCGATCCCGCTCAAAGTGAAACCGCGCCGCCCTTTTCGACTCTTCCTCGTCCAGAAGTCTCGAAAGGTGGGTTACTGAAGATTGTGCCTGGCTCACGCTGACGCGCCAAATATGAACTTCTTGATCGGCGAGTGTGCCTACATCTGAAGGATGGCGCCAGACGATTTCGGAACTCGGAGCCAAGGGATGATCTTCAGCCTGCGAACCGTTGTAAATAGTTTAACAAAGACGCGGACGGCTTAAGGAAAGTGCCGGGAATTGTCTGATCTTTAAGTAAACTTTTTTATGTATTTGCTCGAAAATCGCTATTTTTTCGAAGACTTTGCCGCTTGACTGTGATATATGACTGTCGAACAGCTTTTTTATTCTAACCTTTGTGGGAGGTATCCACTAGACTATGGCGACCAAAGCCGCGTCAGGCAAGAAGCGCATGACTCAGTCAGAGGTAGTAAATTACTTCGCTGAGAAGCAGGGAATGAAACGCGCACAGATCAAGGAATTCTTTGAGGAGCTCGCAAATCTTGCAGCATCGGAAGTTAAGTCCAACGGTGAGTTCGTGCTTCCAGGATTTGGGAAGCTCGTGAAATCGGAACGAAAGGCGCGCGAGGGTCGAAATCCTGCCACGGGCGAGACAATTCAGATTCCGGCGAAAACGACGCTTAAGTTTCGCGTAGGCAAAGCCATGAAGGACACCTGTTTGCCGAAACGCTAGCCCGGTAGAAGATTTCTGGCTTGAAAAAGGCGCTGCCCCCCGGTTCATGTTGCGATGAACCCGGGCGGCGCTTACGTTTTTAGAGATTGAGGCCGGCACCTACGGCAAAAACTTGGCGCGTTTTGCTGGTATTCTGGAACAATTTCCAGAACTACGGAGATCTGCGGCCTTAAAACACTCAAACTCACACCAGCCAAAAAAATTGTTAGCTTTTTAGTTTACTACCCTGTATAATCCCGCGTTCCGTTAAAGGCCAACTGAATGCGATGTCCTACCTGGACCCGCTTCCGGGAAAGAATTCTTGCGGAAATGCAAGGATTTTGCATCCAGTTTGTCTGCCGGAGCATCTAGAATGTAGTTAATACCACCGGTTAAATCCGGCTTGTAAGGAGCAAATAGGAACGTGACTTTTGATAGACATCTGCCGCTCAACGAGCGGATTCAGAGAATTGACCATATCCAGGCCCGCCGGTTTTCAAAGCTTACCGGTATGGCGCTGGAAATTGCAGCCGAGGGTATCATGCGGCATCTGCGAGCGTGCGATCGAATGGACGTTAATCCGGATACGTCTGCGGTGCGGGAGATCATCGATGATGCATTGAACGGTCGCAGGGTGTATGCGGAAGTGAACGTGAACACGCCGCGCGCTGCTTGATTAGTTTTTTCTAATGGACTTTGTTCCGAGAGACCGACCCTCTCAGAGGGTCGGTCTTTTTAGTTTTAGGGGAGCAGCATCAGCGTGTTAACATCGCCGGTCATCGGAGGTGCGCCCCTGTAGCTCAGTGGATAGAGCATCTGCCTTCTAAGCAGAGGGCCGCAGGTTCGAGTCCTGCCGGGGGCATTGCAGTAGGCGAAAGCGAATTTAGCATGGCGGCTATAGTTCAGTCGGTTAGAACGCCTGACTGTGGATCAGGAGGCCGAGGGTTCGAGTCCCTCTAGCCGCCCCAACCTTAGAAGAAACACAGCGTCATCTAGTATTGATATAACGTCCTGTCTGAACGATTTCGGCCGGCAACGACGATGAGAAGTCTCTCAAATTCCTTGTGAGCGCCTCAATTTCATCACTCTCAACCGCATAAAACGTGACGATATCCCAACCGCAGACGACACAATTAGGCGTGATCCATTCTCCCACATTGGTCCATTCCCGAGGCACGCCGCCCTCGGCTTCAAACCAGTTTTTATAGACTACGGCGATCCTTACTTTGTGTGATTGAGCCAGCTCGGCGATTTTTCTGGTGTTGTATTGCCGATCGAGTTTCGCCCCCGTAATTTCGGCGCTGCCAAGTCCATACAGATCGAGGCAACGAATGTCTGCTGCGAAGTTGATTGCGCCGATATCATTAGCGGCAACCGCAGATCCATCGTAGTAGCGCTTGAGAAAAGTGGCCATCTGATACTGCTGTTGATAGATATTCTGTGTTGCGAGAACCGTATTTCCGATCGCGGTATATGCCCTGCTTAGAAGTAGCACGGCTGTAGTCACTGCAAGAATGCAGCTGAATATCGCTGTCGGGCGATACAGTAAATTCGTCGCACTATTCTTCAGCCTGGAAAAGTAGCTTAAGAGTAATGTGCCAGTAACCAATATCCCGACGGCAATCAGGTAAGCCTCGTAGCGATAAAACCAGCCAACCCCGGCGAAGAGTACATGCAACACCGTCGCGAGAATAAAAATCATCAACATTACTTGATGACGTTGCCAAAAGGATTCTTTTCGTTGAGCGAAGAAGAGGCTGGTCCCTAACAACCAAAGCGATAGAAGATGTAGACTCGACAACCAGCGGTTTGCGGCATGCTTTAGAAAAAGCAATAACCCCGCTTGAGGCAAACTTCCTTTCAGTAAGAGAGAGTTTGGGAGAAAAAACGAGCCGTTCTTTATCGAGATCAGACCATAAACCACCAACGGAACCACTGCAGCCAGCACAATCAAGGTCGCAAACAAAAACCGGCGCCGTAGCGCTAGCAAAGAAGCTATCACGGCCACTATGAACAAGCTCTCGTACCGAACCATCGTCGCGAGTGGCGTTAGCAGCAGGAGTAGCTTTGTGCTTTGTTTGCTGAAAGAAAATTGGTCGTCCGCAATCACCGTCGCGGCTATGTACACCATGAGCAGACAGAGAACGACGTGAAAGGTGTGTTCCATTCCAGTAAGAATCAGTGGAGACATTGGAAGGAGAAAAGCTAAAACTAGCAACAGAATAAATTTTGGAACCTGGCCGGAAGCAATATCCTGAAGGAGTAAATAGGCAATCCACACTACCGCCACGGCGGCAATGCAGTTAAGCACTAGTGGTACGTAGATGGATGATGTGACTGAATAAATTGCCGCCAATAACAGTGTCCACAGCAATGATGAGGTTGACGAACTGAATTCGTAGCGTGTGACGCCCCATACGCCGTAATGCGCAAAGTTTCGCGCGATGGCCATGTGGATGTACGGATCGTCCAACGCATATACGAAGTGGCCATCATTTCGTTTAAATGAAAGCGCAACCTGAGACGAGACCAGCAGCAGTAATAGTCCCACTGAGAGAAGAAGGGGCCAATGACGGCTTGCAGTCTCTATCACTCAGTCACCTCAATTAGATGTGAACCTAGGCTGCTGTCGCGCCGACACGCTATCACACCGGCTTCCCAATGCGATACCGGAAGTTGGCCGTCATCGTTAAATGATTCCGCGACAGTTGCACGAAGCTGCGCAGAGGATTATCGTCAGCTAAAACTGAACTCGTACTAACTGTACTTTCAAGGAGAAATAGAGATGAAACGTATAGCTTTAGCCGTCGCGTGCGGGATCGCGCTCGGAATAATCGTCATCGGACAGACCACAGCTCCGGCGCCGGATCACGGCTTCTTCAATGCTGCTGAACTCAAATGGGTCGATGGCCCGCCGTCATTGCCGCCTGGCGCCAAAGTCGCTATGTTGGAAGGCAACCCTATGAACGAAGGCCCGTTCACTATGCGGCTGCAACTACCCGACGGTTACAGCATTGCGCCACACTCACACCCGTCAGTGGAGCACCTTACTATAATTAGCGGTACTTTCAATCTTGGGATGGGCGAGAAGTTCGACAAGTCAGGTGGACAGAAGCTCTCAGCTGGCTCTTTCGGCTTTATGCCACCGGGAATGAAACACTTCGCCTGGACCGAGGGAGAGACTGTGGTCCAAGTGCACGGAGTCGGCCCTTGGAAAATCAATTACGTGAATCCGGGCGACGATCCTCGTAATAAAAAGTAGGAGATTGGCCACAGATACATGAAGCCTAGAATCAGAACAAGATGCGCATTGCGGTACTGATCCTTTGAGTAGTGTAATCTGTGGCCAATTCATTTAAGGAGAGAACATGCCGGAGCAACAGAGGATCGCGAATAATTCGCAGACCTACGTCGTCGACACTGACACATTTACTTTCGAAACCCTTGAACAACAGAATGGTCAGGCGACGGTAGTTCGCTTTCCTTTAACAGATCCGAACTATCACCCGGGTGACATACTTCTGGTGCTATCAGGAAGTGAGATTCATTTTCACGGAATGATTGGAAGCGTATCTGATGGTTGGGCCATCGCCAGCGACCCCCGCGGCTCACTCCTGCCCGCCACACTGCAATAATTAAAAAGCGAGGCGGGGCCTCTAGTTGTGGTCGGCGTCGGCTAGGGTGAAAGTCTTTAGCGCATCCTGCCGCAGGGCGCGGGTGAGACGTTCGTCACCGGCGGTCATCAGAACGCGAAGATCCGGTAGCGCTTCCTCGGGAAGGTCAAAAAGATTCTGGCCCTTCTTGCGAGTCCTCTTTGTCAACCCGCCTATCTCACCCACCCGAGCCTTCTCAAAACTCTCTTGCGCTAACTTAGTGTGCCCCATGCGCCGGTAAATCAACCCCAGCACATAGAACGCTTCGCCGTACGCAGCGTCCAGCGCAGTAGCCTTCCGCAAGTGACGCGCCGCCAACGTATCGCGCGCCAGTTGATAATAGAGACAGCCTAACGCGTAGTGAGCTTCAGGCGACGGCTTGCTGACCAAGGCGCGCTTGAACTCGCGCAAGGCTTTGCGCCAGTTCTCTTCCGCTATGAACAAACGGCCAAGCCCATAATGCGCCGCGAAAGACGAAGCACCACGCTGCATAGCACTGTTCAGCAACTCCTTCGCTCTCTCTCTGTCACCCTCGTCAGCACAAGCAAGGCCCAACAGCAGCGACACTCGAATGTCGTTCGGCGCAGAGTCATAAGCCCGCGCAAGATAACTTTGAGCAAACTGAGTCTTACCCACCCTAAAGAAGTGCTCACCTACAAAAGTTAGCAAAGGCGCGTTGTTCGCGCTCAACTCTGCAGCTCGTTGTAGCGACTTGATGCCACGGCCGATCTGCTGGTCCTCAATCAGGAGAAACCCTTCGTTAACGAATTGCTCGAAGTGACCACGCTGAGGACCGTGATAGAGCGCGAGTATTTTTGTTCTCAGCGACTCGCGGCGAGCACTCTCTTTCTGCTCTTCAGCTTCTTTTTGACAACGTTCGTTCCAAAGCTTCTCGAGCCGCGGGCTCTCAACTATTCCATCTTCCGTCAGTAACGAAATCAACGCTTTGACCAGAGCGCGATCGAAATAGGAGTTTTGCGCCTGTCGTAGGAGGAGGTCGAGCCCTCGTTCAAGTCTCTCCGTCAAGCGCGCTAACCTGTTCTCGAGCGCAGAAATCCGCTCCAGCAAATGCTCCTCGCTCGAAGCGCCCGCTTCCGCCATTTCGTAGCGAGCAGCCGGCGGCTCGACCACGATCATCAGCCGCGTACCACAGCGAGTGCAGAAGTCCTGTCCCAACGGATTTGCCGCGAGGCACTTTTGACAATAATGGGCTACTTGAGACATCTCAATTCGGGTAATCGTAAAACCCTTTGCCTGTTTTCCTGCCTAGCCATCCGGCATCAACATAGCTTCTCAGTAAAGGACAAGGTCGATATTTTGAATCTCCAAACCCTTCATACAACACATTCATGATCGCCAGACAAACATCAAGACCAATAAAGTCTGCCAACGTCAACGGCCCCATGGGGTGATTCATACCGAGCTTCATAATACCGTCAATACTCTCCCGGCTGGCAACACCTTCATACAACGTAAAGATGGCTTCGTTAATCATCGGCATCAGAACGCGATTCGAAACGAAGCCGGGTGAGTCCTGACAATCAAGGGCAGTCTTTCCCAATTTTTCAGAAAGCGCTCGTACCCTTTCATACGTTTCATCGGACGTCGCCAACCCGCGAATGACTTCGACCAGCTTCATCACGGGCACAGGGTTCATAAAGTGCATTCCGATAACTTTATCGGGACGCGATGTCGCTGCGCCCAGCTTTGTAATCGAAATTGACGACGTATTTGAAGCAAGTATCGTTTCCGGTGAAGTGATCTGATCGAGCGTCTTAAATACTTCAGTTTTTATTTTCAAATGTTCGGTGACGGCTTCCACGATCAGAATAGCAGAACGCAATGCCTGCATCTCCGTCGTGACTGTAATACGGCCCTGAATCAAGCGCTTTTCGTCGACACTCAATCGCTCTTTGTCGACATCTCGCTGCAGACTCTTGTCGATCGTCGCTAATCCGTGCTGCAGAAACTCATCCTTCACATCGCACATCACGACGTTGTAATTCGCGCGCGCCGCCACTTGGGCAATTCCGTTTCCCATCGTTCCCGCGCCGATCACGCCTATCATTTCGCTCAAATTTTTACCTTTCGATCGCCAGGGCCACCGCGTTGCCACCACCCAGGCACAGTGCGACTAAGCCTCGATGAGCATTGCGTCGCTTCAGCTCGTATAGCATCGTCGTCAGTAGGCGAGATCCTGATTGCCCGATCGCGTGGCCGAGCGCTACTGCACCACCGTTTACATTCACGCGAGTAGGATCAAGTTGGAGTTCGTTGGTTATAGCCACGGCCTGCACAGCAAAAGCTTCATTTAACTCAATTAGATCAACGTCGCTGAGGGTCCATTGGGCCTTCTTGAGGACGCGTTTGATGGCCTCGATCGGCGCCATCATCACGAGTTCAGGCTCGATACCCGAAGTTGCTTGCGCGACGATCCGGGCCATGGGTTCAACGCCAAGTCTCGCCGCGCGCTCGCGCGAAGTGACGACTAATGCCGATGCGCCATCGTTAACACCGGGAGCATTTCCGGCAGTGACTGTGCCACCTTCCTTGAATGCAGGTTTCAGCTTACCCAAAACTTCCAGCGACGTATCTTCACGGACAGTTTCATCGACATCAAATACTTTCGGTGGGCCTTTCTTCTGCGGTATCTCGATCGGGACAATCTCGTTTTTGAATTTGCCGGTCTCAATTGCTTCGGCTGCCCTCCGGTGCGACTCCAGCGCGTAAGCATCCTGTTGAGAGCGGCAAACCCTGTATCGATCGGCAACCACCTCGCCGGTACAGCCCATATGTTGATTGTCAAAGGAGCACCACAGCCCGTCATTAATCATCGAGTCAACAAGAGTGCCATTGCCGAGTCGATAACCTTCACGCGCATTAGGGATCAGATATGGAGCATTGCTCATTGACTCCATTCCACCTGCTACGACTAACTCCGTATCGCCAACCTGAATTCCCTGCGCAGCAAGCATGACTGCTTTGAGACCTGAACCACAGACCTTGTTCACAGTGACTGCGGAAACTGTAGCGGGTAGTCCACCTCGTAGAGCTGCTTGACGCGCGGGGTTCTGGCCCAAGCCGGCTTGGATAACGCACCCCATGATGACTTCGTCAACATCTTCCGACTTAACTCCGGCACGTCGAACGGCCTCGCGCACGACGATGGCGCCAAGATCTGTTGCCTTGAAAGATTTCAGACTGCCGAGAAATTTTCCGACTGGCGTGCGTACTGCACTTATGATTACTGCTTCCCTTAATTCCGCCATCAGATGCTCCTGCTAAGCTGCTTCGACTAGCATTACTATCTACCTGAAATGGGTGTCAAGCAACTCACGCGGTGCGATCCACGAAATCACAAAGTGAAGAATACGAAACGGTTTGATATGGCCCACAATGCAATGTTAGACTGCGTTGCTATTCAACCCTCGTTCATCATGCCGGTCGTTCACACATGCAGGCTCTGATTCTTGCCGGCGGCAAAGGTACTCGCCTTCGCCCGCTTACAGTTTACACTCCAAAACCCATTGTCCCGATTTGCAACCGCCCTTTTCTGCTTTACCAAATCGACACGCTGCGCCGTGCGAGCATAACGGACATCACACTCTCGCTATCTTATCAGCCGAATAAGATCGAACAGTTACTGGGCGACGGCTCGGACTATGGCGTCAAGCTCAAGTACACGGTCGAGCCCCAGCCGATGGGTACGGCAGGCGCCTACAAATTCGCTGAAGATGTGATTCGTGAACGTACAGTCGTCTTCAATGGCGATATTCTTACGGATCTTGATTTGAAAGCGGTCATTCGTGAACACAACGATCGAAATGCTACAGCCACGATTGTGTTACAGCCGGTTAAGAACCCCAGCGCTTACGGACTGGTCGAAACGGAATCCGATGGCCGCATTCGTCGATTCCTCGAAAAGCCAAAAGAAGATGAGATTACCTGTAACACTATCAACGCAGGCACTTACGTACTTGAACCGAGTGTGCTTGATTTCATTCCCGCCGGGCAGAATTACTCTTTTGAGTACGGTCTTTTCCCGAACTTGCTACAGCGCCAACAGTCTTTCTACGCGCACATTCCACCGCGTACCTATTGGATCGATATAGGGACTCCCGAGCGGTACCTACAGGCTCATCACGATCTCCTGGCCAATCGCGTCTCGCGAATTCACATCAAAGATCGGCGTGGAGCATTTGACGCAGCAACGATCGCCGAGATTGATGACTTGTCGATCATCGGCGATGATTGCCAGATTAAACCGGGTGCTCAAATAATCAATTCAGTACTGGGGACTGGTTGCTTTGTAGAAGAACGTGCACTCGTCGAGAACTCGGTAATCTGGCCGCATACGCGCATAGGCACCGCCGCCGTCGTTATTAACTCGATTGTCGGACGCGGTTGTCACGTTGGGCGTTCAGCCGTGGTTGGACCAGGGTCAGTCTTAGGCGACAAAAGTTCCATCACGGACTACACGATTACCGTCAATCCGCTGGACCAGTGACAACCTCCCTACCTAATCATGGGTAATGCCCCTCCAATCAAGTTTGGAACTGACGGTTGGCGTGCAGTTATTGCTCGCGAGTTTACGTTCGCGAATGTCGAGCGAGTTGCGCAGGCCTATGCCGATTTTCTGAGAAAGTCGGAAGACTCCGAGGCTTTAGTGATTGTTGGATTTGATCGACGATTTCTCTCGGAGCAATTTGCGCAACGTGCGGCTGAAGTACTGGCTGGTAATGGTTTTCGTGTGGCACTTTTTCAGCAGTCGATGCCCACACCATTAGTCTCCTGGGCCGTCAAAGATCTTCAAGCCTGCGGCGGAGTTGTCATTACAGCTTCGCATAATCCCGCTGAGTTCAATGGATTTAAAATTAAGGCGCCCTGGGGCGGGAGTGCCGCGCCAGAGACGACATCCGCAGTTGAACGACTAGTCGACTTTTGCAGTCCCAAACATGCAGAAATAGCAGGTGACAGTAAGGAGTTTTTAGCACCATCCGTAGAATCCTATCGCAGGCAGATTGCCGGCTACATCGATCTCGAACTGCTCCGCAGCGCAAATCAAATCGTAATAGTGGACCCGATGCATGGATCGGGAGCACTATGGGTTGAGAGTTTTCTCAAGGGCGGAAATTTGAATGTTGAAACCATTCGCGCGTATCGCGATCCGCTGTTCGGAGGAGTGAACCCCGAGCCGATCGATCAAAATCTTGGACCACTTAAACGGCGCGTCATGGAAACGAATGCGCTTGTAGGGCTGGCGACAGACGGCGATGCAGATCGCGTCGGCGCGGTGAATGAACTTGGCGAGACGATGACGATGCATGACGTGGTGCCGCTCGTTCTGCTCCATCTAGTTCGTCATCGGAAGACGTCGGGCGGTATTGTCAGAACTTTCTCGCAATCAGTGCTTTTGAAACGGATCTCCGCCGCGCACGGGTTGAAAGTTTACGAAACGCCCATTGGGTTTAAGTACATCGCGGAGTTGATGCTGAAGGAAGACATTCTCATCGGCGCCGAAGAGTCGGGTGGTATCGGTGTTAAAGGGCACATTCCAGAGCGCGACGGTATTCTGAATTCGTTGCTCTTTCTGGAAGCAATTGTGACTGCGAAGAAAATGCCCTCCGAGATGCTGCGCGATCTGCACCGGGAGTTTGGTGAGTTTCATTTTGGACGCAGGGATTTGAAAATGGAGGTCGCGTCGGGAATGGCGTTGGTAGCAGATTTGGCAACCAAGCCGCCCGGGACGGTCGCCAGATCAGCAGTTAGTTCAGTTGAAACGCTTGATGGAACGAAATTAGTGTTTGACGATGAGTCGTGGCTGCTCTTTCGGCAGTCGGGGACCGAGCCCGTGTTGCGAGTGTATTCAGAGGCGACGTCGCGAGAGAAAATGTCTCGATTGCTCGAGGAGGGTGAAAGAATCAGCCTCGGATTGCGCGGATAAACGCGGATAAGAACAAACCATGCGGATCTCTCGTTTATTCTGTGCGGTTTTATCCGCGGTTTCCGCGTTCATCCGCGGCTAGTTTAAACAATGCCTGAGTTGCCGGAAGTTGAACATCTAGTGCGCGGGTTGCGGCGGGCAGTCCTTGGCCGCCAGATCATCGCGACCGAGGTACGTTTGCCAAAACTCATCGCGCCTACCTCACCTTCTACTTTCAACCGCAAACTAAAAGGCGGTCGCATCACAGGCGTTGGACGGCGAGGGAAATTTATTCTGATTGAGATTGATTCCGGGCGCGTGCTCCTGGTTCACCTTCGTATGACCGGCAAGTTTCAGGTGTTGTCACCTGACGACCCTCTGCCACCGCATGTTCACGCGATCTTCTATCTCGACGATGAGCGGCGGCTCGTGTTCCGCGATCAAAGACAATTCGGTGTGATGAAGTTGATCACAGGTGCACGTCTCAGCAAAACAAAAGGGATAACTGATTTGGCGCCGGAGCCTTTTTCGGATGATTTCAGCATCGCTTATCTCAGCCAGGTTCTCAGACGCTCGCAACGCACTTTGAAGAGCCTGCTATTGGACCAGACTAGGGTTGTCGGGTTAGGAAATATCTATGCGGCTGAAGCTTTGTACCGGGCTGGCGTCAATCCGTTCAAGATCGCGTCACGTCTTGGTTCGAGGCGGGTTGAGCGCTTGCATCAGGCGATTCGAGATGTGTTGCGTGCTGCGATATCCGGGAGCTCGACTCGGCGGATCAATCTGGAGAGCCCGAACGGTTTTTCTTATGGACAGATTTTTGAGGACGTGTGGCAGGTCTATGAACGTGAAGGGCAGCCTTGTTTTAAATGCGGGACTCGCATTCGTCGCATCGTGCATGGCGGCCGCTCAACCTACTGGTGCCCCCGCTGCCAACGGCACTAATGAATTGCATTTCTTACTCCTCGCCTTATAATCGCCAACATGAAGATCAAAGTTATCGTCCACCAGGCGGAAGAAGGCGGCTATTGGGCCGAGGTTCCAGCCATCCCTGGCTGCGCCACTCAGGGCGAGACATTTGAAGAATTGCTTCACAACCTCCGAGAAGCTATCGAAGGTTGTTTGTCGGTCGATGTCTCACGCATCCACGTCGCCCCAAACGACCAGGTTTTAGAGATTGCACTGTAAGGTAAACACCCCTATCTGCTCTAACAAACACCCCTGAGCAAACTGCTGCAAATGAAGTCAGTTTCAGGTAAAGAGTTTGCCAAGATCCTCGAGCGCAGGGGATGGACGTTGTTACGAGTCAACGGCAGCCACCATATCTATGGCAAGGCCGGAAGCAACATTCGGATTTCAGTGCCCATTCACAAGAATGAAACTCTTAAGGTTGGGTTACTCCGTCACTTCATGAAAGTGGCCGGTCTAACCGAAGGTGATCTCTAGTCCTACAAATTCTTAACTATAAACTCGGTCATTAGCATGCGGAGGTGTTTGACGAGCACTGGGTCTGTCACGCCGTGTCGCGACTTCGGATAAACCATCAACTCAAACTGCTTCCCTGCCTTCTGCAATTCATAAACAAACTGAATCGTGTTTTGCATATGCACGTTGTCGTCAATCGCACCATGTATTAACAGCAACTTGCCATGCAGATCCTTGGCGTAATGCACAGGCGAACTCTTCCGATAACCTTCAGGATTGTTCTGCGGAGTTTGCATGTAGCGCTCCGTGTAGATCGTGTCGTAGTCACGCCAGTCAGTTACCGGCGCACCAGATATCCCAACTTTAAAGCTCTTGCTATGCGTTAACGCATAACTCGTCATGTACCCGCCATAACTCCATCCCCAAATCCCGATTCGCGAATCATCGACATAGGGCTGAGTCTTCAACCACGCAATCCCATCTTCAATATCCCGCAACTCCAGCTCGCCAAAATTCTTGTAAACCGGCCAAGTCGTCTCCGAACTCACGCCACTCGCCGTGCGATTGTCGAGCACCCAGATCAAATAACCCTTCTGAGCCAGCATCTGGTGCCACATGTAAGTCGCGCCGCCCCAGCCATTGCGCACCTGTGGCGCGTGTGGGCCGGCATATGTGTACTGCAAAACCGGATACTTCTTTTTTGGATCGAAATCAGGCGGCTTAATCATCATGGCCGGCATTGAGAAGCCGTCGCGGGTCTTGACCTGCATGAATTCCGCCTTGCCCAACTTGTACTCCGCCAAAGGGGCCACTTTGTTCGCTTCGATGATTCGAATCATCTTGCCATCGCTGTCATAGAGACGAGTTTGCGTCGGAGTATTGATGTCATTCCAATAATCGACGAAGAGATTCCCTTTCGGACTGAACTCGACGCGATGCGATCCGTCCATTGGCGTTAACCTGGTGAGTCCCGTTCCATCCAACTTGACCCGGTAAGGCTGTACTCCACTCAGACTGTGTGCAGTGGAAGAAAAGAAGACGAGACCCTTCTCCTCGTCGATTCCGTCAAATGACCGCAGCTCCCATTTTCCATCTGTAATCTGACGGATCAGTTTTCCATCTGCACCGTAATGATAAAGATGATGCCAGCCCGTACGCTCGCTTTCCCAAATAAACGATCCATCTTTGAGCCAGTGAGGATTGTCGAGCACCTCCACCCAGGCTTTGGTGGTATCGCGAAATGCAGTCGTGGATTTTCCGTCCTTAGCATCGGCGAAATTCAGATCAAGAAAAGTCTGTTCGCGATTCTGTGCTTGGTAGACAACTTTCTTGCTGTCTGGCGACCAACTCACGCGCACGATCAAGAGATCACTCGGCTGGTACTTGTAAGTATCCATCCAGCGAGTCCCACCACCCGCCGCGTCCACAACGCCGAGTTGCACCGTCGGATTTGGATCGCCTGCCTTCGGATAAGGCGTAATCTCTACACTCTGGCGGTAAGGAATATGATCTACGACCGTGAATTCGTGCACCGGATTCTCGTCTAATCTCAGATAGGCGAGCATCGTCGAATCGGGACTCCACCAGTAAGCTTCAAAGTTGCCGCGGCCGTACAGTTCTTCCTGGTAAACCCAGTCAAGCCGTCCATTCAGAATCTTAGGACTGCCGTCGATAGTAAGTTGCCGCTCTCGCTGAGTCGCGAGGTCGAACACGAACATGTTGTTATTGCGCACGAACCCAACCATTCGGGCATCCGGACTGAAGGTTTCGCCGACTTCCTCGTCCGGATTGTTGGTGACTCGTACGGCCTTGTCGCTGCCTAATTCGTAGTAGAAGAGGTCGTTCGCGAAATTGATCAGCAGCGCAGTTTCATTTGCGTTGAGCAGATAGGATCCGCGATTTGCCAAGGATTTCGCATCCTGAGCGGAAATGCCGGCCAAGTTGCGGAACGCCGTCTCCATTTTTGCATTGTCGAAGAACGCTGTGGCTTCGCCTGTAATCGCATTTATCTTCTGGAGCCGAGGCACATCTTTTCTTGACGCATCGTTCGCCAGAATGTAATGCGTGCCGTCTTTGAGCCAGCGGATATCTGGAATGGTGCCGCTAAAGTTGATTTTCTTCGCCGGATCGAAGATGTCGTCGATCGTTAATAGCTTGTCTTGGGCGAATGCGGGAGAGAAGGAAAAAACGATGAGGATCGCGAGATACAAATTTAGGCGATTGAGCAAATTGAGTCTCCTTAAGTCATTGCCGATTGTCGATTGCCAATTGCCAATTGGTCTTTGGTCTTAGGTCTTAGGTCTTTGGTCTTAGGTCTTAGGTCTTTGGTCTTGGCCTTAGGTCTTAGACCATTGCTCCCAGTCTCAGTGACAAAAATACTAAGGTCCAAAGTTCAAAAACCAAAGACCAAAGGCCTAAGACCAAAGACCAATTGGCAATCGGCAATCGGAAATGATGTCAGACGCCGGGCATGGCCTTCTTCAAAGGCTTCAGGATTATAAAGAGGAGCAACCCCACCACAGCGCACATCACCGCGACCACGAAGAAGAACTTCGAGTGGGTCCACACAGTCCACTTCACGCCGATCGTCCCAACGAGGTAGTTGCCTGTAGCCGTGGCTGCGAACCAGCCGCCCATCATCAATCCTCGCATGCGAATGGGCGCAACCTTCGACACCAATGAAAGACCCATGGGCGAGAGCATGAGTTCACCAAGCGTGATCACGCAATACCCTCCGATCAACCACCAGGGCGAGACCTTTCCGGTGTTGCCGCCGGACACAGCTGCCTGGTACATGATCATGTAGGCAACGGCAACCAGCAGCATGCCAATTCCCATCTTTGCCGGCGTTGAAGGCTCTTTTCCTTTTTTGTCCAGCCAGCCCCAAAACCAAATGAGCGGGAAAGTAAGGACAATCACGAAGAAGGGATTGATGGCATTGGAAATAACGCCCGATACATCACTGCCATCGATTAGCCCAAGAGTGAGAATGCCAATGATGACCGGAACGACGGCCGATGCGCCCCAGTCAGTGTTGTCGTTAGCCCAATACGTCCACGTCGCTCCGTTCTGGTGAAACGCCATCCAGAAAACGACAACAATGGCGAAGATGACAATCAGTGCGATTACGCGTCGCGTATCGGACACCAAGTCGATCGCGGACTTCTTCAATCCGCCGGCGTCGGTAGCATACATTCCGCCGGGTGTCTTCGCGGTTTGAGCGCGCAACTCTTCTTCTTCCGGCTTGATTGGAGGCAGATCTTCCGTTACCAGGGCACCTTTCGGCTCCTCGCCCTTGACCACGCTGCCGCCCGGTCTGATGTCCGCATACTCAACATGCCGTTTGAACATCGCCAAGGTCGCGACTGACACCACCATTCCGCCAGCCGCCACTGCGAACGCTGGGTGATAGCCAACTTTTTGTTTCACGATCTCCATTACGATAGGCGCCACGAATGCTCCTACATTGATACCCATGTAAAAGATGTTGTAGGCGCGGTCTTTTAGGTGACTGCCCTCCGGGTAGAGCTTTCCAACCATAGCCGAGACGTTCGGCTTGAAAAACCCGTTTCCGATCACGAGGCAGCAAAGCGCCACGTACATTACCCAGACTAGCGGAAACGACAGCAGTAGGTGGCCGGCCATAAAAAAGAAGCCACCGATCATCACTGATTTTCGGTAGCCGAGTTTCCTGTCCGCGATAATGCCGCCGATCAGAGGGCTGAAATAAACAGCGGCAAGATAGATGGCGTATAGCCGCGTCGCATCGGGACGGGCCCACCCAAACCCCTGTGCAGTGTCTTGCAGGTATAGCGTGAAGAGCGCCAGCATCGAGTAAAAGCTGAACCGCTCCCACATTTCAGTGGCGAAAAGTACGTACAGTCCTCGTGGATGTGTCCTAACGTCATCCACGTGACCCGCATAACTCATAGCATCAGCCGTGGCCATAGTTCTCTCCTTCAGAGTGTTGGACTCAACGACAAAAACAGGGGAGTTGCGCGACTATGCCACGCATTCAGCCAAAAACCGTGGGGTTCTGTCAAGGTAAGGCGTCCGGTCCCGCCGCGTAGCGGCGGCAGAAGTTAGCACCGGGTGAGCGAGCGGAGCGGGCCTAACCCGGGGTTCAGTTTGCTCAAAAAATTTAAAGCCCGCGAAGCGGGCGACAGAAACTGATATGGGCACGTACCACTTATGGGACTTCTTAGTCCCATAAGCGCGCAACCGAGTAGGGATCTGTTTGAGGGATTTCTCTGCGCAACCTCTGTGTTCTCTGCGTCTCTGCGGTTAGGCTTGCTGCAAAATTACCGCGAAGACGCAGAGAAACGCAGAGGCTGCGCAGAGAAGAAATATGCTGTTTCGGTGGTACAGCGCTTGTAACATGGCTTCACGCACTTGTGTGAACAATCGAGCCTCATCGGGGTAAATGCACTACCAAACAGTTTTAAGGAGACGGAATGGATACCATCTGGAAGAACATCACTTACTCCGTGCGCATGCTGCTTAAGCGGCCAGGTTTCACCGCAGTGGCAGTGATCGCAATTGCCCTCGGCATCGGAGCCAACACCGCCATCTTCTCTGTCGTCAATACTGTTCTCTTGCGTCCTCTCCCATTCGAAAAGCCCGAACAACTCATTTACCTTTCAACTGAACAGCGAAATCAGCCAACCGAAGACACGGGCACATTTTCTGTCCCGGACCTGCTCGACGTGCGTGATCGAGCCACCACGCTGAAATACGTGGCGAGCTACCAACGCTCAGGCACGATTGTCACTGAAGGAGGTGAGCCGGAACGGCTGATCGGTGCGGCCGTAACCGCCGACTATTTTCCACTGTTTGGCGTGAAGCCGATTCTGGGTCGCTTCCACACGCGCGAAGAAGATCAGCCAGGCGCCGCCCCTGTCATCGTTATTAGCCATAGTTTGTGGCAGCGACGCTTCGGCGGCGACCCCAACATCATCGGTCGTGAAGTCACCATAGGTGGTAAGACAACGGTTATCGGCGTCATGCCTCCCGGTTTTGAGTTTCCCCTCCGAGACGACAATCAGGACTACTGGGAACCCATGTTTGCTGCTGCGTTTTTGAATAAGAAGACTAGAGAGACAAGGGACGAGCGCTTCCTGCAGGTCGTAGGTCGTTTAAAGGACGGTGCAACAATTGAACAGGCTAAGGCGGAGCTCGATAACCTTTCCCGCCAAGTTGAACAACAGTTTCCCATCACCAACACCGGCCTGATCTTTGATGCCGTTTCAGTGCATGAAGAGATCACGCGGGAATATCGTTCAGCTCTTCTTATCATGCTGGGCGCGGTTGGACTCGTGCTGCTCATTGCGTGTGCCAACGTTGCTAACCTTCAGTTGGCGCGAGCCACAGCGAGAAAGAGAGAGATTGCAATTCGAGCCGCTCTCGGTGCGAGCCGAGGCCGCATCGCAGGCCAGCTTCTTACTGAGAGCCTTATCCTAGCGATTGTTGGTGGAGCTGCAGGACTTCTCTTAGCAGCTTGGGGTCTTGATGTACTGGTCAAATATGGACCACCCGATGTACCTCGTTTGCAGGAGGTGCAGCTTGATAATGCGGTGCTTGGCTTTACGGCCGCTGTTTCAGTGATAACTGGCGTGATCTTCGGGCTACTTCCAGCGTTGCACGCCTCAAGGTCAGGACCGGGCGGCGCATTAAAAGAAGGTGCATTTGGCTCGACGGACGCCGGCAGCCGAAGCCGCATGCGAAGCGCGTTGATTGTCGTCGAGGTCGCGTTCTCACTCATGTTGCTCGTTGGCGCAGGACTCCTGATTAATACCTTCGTGCGTCTCCTGAAAACTGACGCGGGGTTTGATCCGAGAGGTGTGCTGGCGATGGACATACCTCTGAGCAGAACCAAGTATCCTAAACCTGAGCAACAATTGGCTGCCTTTCAACAACTGCTCGAGCAAATGAAATCGATTCCCGGTGTGCGGGACGTCTCCGTCGTGAGCAATGTGCCGTTCAGTGATTTCGATACCGAGTTGAGCTTCAACATCGAGGGAAAGCCCCCATATCGTCCCGGCGAAGAGCTGGCTGCAGATGACACTACTGCTGGACCAAATTACTTTCGCACGATGAATATTACATTGCTGCGGGGCCGCGATTTTAGTAATCAGGATACGACGAACACGCCGCACGTGATGATCGTCAGCAATGCTTTTGCTCGCAAGTTCTTGCCCGGTGAAGAACCAATTGGTAAACGGATACTTATGGACGGCGACGGCCAGCCGCCGCGAGAGATAATTGGAGTTGTTAACGATGTGAGGCGAAATGGGCTCGATATCGACGTTGAGCCGGAAATGTACGTTTCGTACTTACAAAGTCCGACGCGACGTTTGAACATCATGTTGAAGACGGATGCTCCGAATCCGGCGCAGATGGCTACGACGGCGCGGGAAACTATTAGGGCGTTTGATCCCAATCAGATCATCTGGCGTACTCAAACACTTGATGAGATGGTGAGCAAGTCGGTGGCCCCTCGCCGTTTCAATATGATGATACTCGGCGTCTTCGCTGGAGTTGCACTGATCCTGGCTGCTGTCGGTCTATACGGTGTGATGAGTTATTCCGTGAACTGGCGTACGAATGAGATTGGCATACGCATGGCTTTGGGTGCACGCGCGAGTGACGTAATAGCGCTGGTAGTACGTGAGGGTATGGTGTTGACATTGATCGGGCTGGCAATCGGTCTTGCCGGCGCACTTATTTTCTCGCGGATAATGACGAGTTTGCTTTATGGAGTTTCGGCGAGGGATCCGCTGACCTTTGCCGGCGTGTCGGCGGTGCTGCTGTTCGTCGCGCTGGTGGCATGTCTGATTCCAGCTCGCCGCGCCACCAAGGTTGACCCCTTGATCGCATTGCGAGCGGAGTGATTTCGATAGTGGAATAAAGTGTGGTGACACGCAGTTTGGGTACACCTACGCACGGAACCGCGAGCGCAGCGAGCGGGTTAAGATTGGCAGAATACTTAAGGTTGAGTAACCCGCTCGCTGCGCTCGCGGTTCCGTGCCGAAGGGCGCTCGGCTGGTCGTCACCACAGTTTTACCGCCACCTCTTGATTTTCATCATGCTTGACAGGCCCTCAATCGCGGCGTATAAGCGTCAATAGGAAAACGTGGTGAGTTAAGGCGACTTGCGGCCACGTAAAACAATCCGCTAAACAGCTCGGGCAAATCGCAAAACAGATTGGTCCGACAACTTCTGCAATACATGAAGTCCCGCGTTGTTTAGCGCGGGACTTCTTTATTGCCAATTTCCAATTGCCGATTGCCGATTGGTCGGCTTT
>DATEDU010000046.1:0-9655 GCA_035281525.1 Pyrinomonadaceae bacterium
TGGAGCGCGCTGCGGCGCAAGCTTCATATCAAACCAGATGAAAGACGTTTGAGCTCAGCGGCCTGAGATCTTCAACTCACCGACTTTGCGCTCTTCACTCACAACCGGCGTAGTGTCTTAAGCTCAGCATTTTTCTTTTTAATCCGTGTTCGTATTGGTCGCGGAACATGCGCTATTCCGAGGTTCATAGAAAACACGGATTTTCAGATCAGGACACCAGCCCCAACCCGACACGTCAGGGAAGCTCCTTACAGCGCCTTGCCATTATCCTGATGGTTGTCAAAGACCGCCTGAATTACATTCCATTCGTTGGTCGCGAGGCACACTATGGAGGTCGTTGGATAGCACGGCTTGAGAGGCGCCGGAGGAAAGGAGCTTCTAATGATCTCCATAGCTTTTTTGGCGGCAGGCCTGAGTTGGTTGGGCCTCTTGCCCCGACGGTACCGTTCCCCGGAAGCTCTTGCCCCGGCGGTACCGCTAACCGAAATGGAGGTTTGAAATGAAAAGCTTTGGAAAACATTCTAACTGTCCGACGTCTCACAAGATTCTTACTTACGTTGAAGGTGGCTTACGGCCCCTTGCCAGGCAAAGAATCGCGCGGCACTGCGCGTTATGCGATTTTTGTGGCGCCGAAGCGCAACTCCTTTCCAAGTTCAGACCGGGTGAAGAGGATCACACGCCGGCTCCGACGCCGGCGCTCATTACTGTGCTCGGTGTAAATTTGCCGCTCGCCAGCGCGTCCGTTGTCGAACAGCGCCGTGCAGCGTGAGTTGCAAACTATCACTAGTAGCCGGAGGAATTAACCGTGATGGAACAGCGAAAAAATACTCGCGTGCCGGTTAGACTTGAGGTCGAATGGGGCTCCTTGCCCAGCAGGTGTCCGGATGTCACGAGCGATTTGAGTGTGGGTGGTTGTTACGTCGAATCGCTCAATTCGGTAAAGGTGGGCCAGGTTCTTAACTTGAGCCTTTCCCTGCCCTCCAGGAAGACACTGCGATTCCGAGGCGAGGTGAGATATACCCAACCCACAATAGGCTTTGGCCTAAAGTTCTTGCAACTATCGCCGTTTGAGCAGGCCACTCTGGAGGCGCTGATCAGGTATTGGGCAAAACGCACCGGCATTCGCCGGCTCGCCCAGGCCTAGAGAAAGCCCTCTCAGTAGGTAATTCCCTGACAAACCCTCACTTTTTTCCTCATATCTTCAGTTTCATCAACCCAGTAAAACGGTATCGGGGCGACATGATAATGGGCTCACGCCGCCCCCCTGGGGGGTTGGGATGTTCGTCTGAATATCGGGAACAGGCGGCGCGACGTCCCAACCCAACTTTCTCTAGTGGAGGCAGACGTTGAATTACTCTTGCACCTTCTCATCAAACACCTCAGTTGCGCACGCGACCCGTCTATTCAGAACGTATCTGTGGCTGCCTTATCGGCGGCTATGGCTGGTCGTTATCTGCTCCATTTGTGCCGTCTGGTTCATGCAGTTGTCTGGCTTGTTAGCCACCGGCCGGCTGGATTCATTGATCTTGGTCGTCCTTATCGCTCTGGCGTACGTGAGTTTCGGTTACGACGAACAACCAGTCATCCTTCGAGATTTCGAACGCGGCAATGATGAGACACCCGACGTGCCGCTGCATGACGGTTCAACAGACGAGCAATTGTTTAGCAGCGTCTTCGACCACGCCGCCGGAATGGCGCTTGTTGCTCCAGACGGACAATGGCTAAGAGTCAATCGTGCGTTGTGCGGTGTACTCGGTTACTCCGATCGGGAGCTGCTTGAAAAATCGTTTGCGGATCTAACGCATCCGGATGAAGCGAACGGAACCCTAATTCAGATTGAAAAAATACTCGAAGGCAAGGTCGCTTCTCTCCAAACGGAACAAAGGTTCGTTCATAGGCTCGGTCATTCTCTTTGGATGTTGCTTAATGTCTCGGCGGTCCGCGACAGCACGGGCCATGCTTCACATCTCGTCTTCCAATTCCAGGACATCACTGAGCGCAAAACAGAGGAAGAACGACTGGTTCACAACGTCTTTCATGACGCACTCACCGGTCTTCCGAACCGTGCTCTTTTCATGGATCGCCTGAGACTGGCAACCGAACGAGCAAGACGCCGGAAAGATCTAATCTATGCAGTGCTGTTCCTCGATCTCGACGGTTTCAAAGCCATAAACGACCGCTTGGGCCACATCGTCGGAGATCAACTGTTAATCCAGATCTCCCGCCGTCTGAAAGCCTGCCTGCGCACGACAGATACCATCGCGCGGCTGGGCGGAGATGAATTCACCATCCTGCTGGAAGATCTGAACGACGAACGAGAATCTCTTCGTATCGTCGAACGCTTACAGAAAGAGTTAGCGCTGCCTTTTAAGCTCGGCGCAAGCGAAGTTCAGGTCACAGCCAGCATCGGTCTGACCTGGAGCAATCCGAGATACGAGCGTCCGGAAGAAATACTGCGCGACGCTGATATCGCGATGTATCGCGCCAAGTCGTCCGGCAAAGCCTGTTATCAGTTGTTCGCAATCGAACAGCATACCTCTCAGCTTGAGGTGACGAATCTTGGAGACGATCTCGAAGGAGCCGTCGAAAGAGGTGAGCTATTGCTTCATTACCAGCCCATCGTCTCGTTAGAAACGGGCAAGCTCTACGCTTTCGAGGCCCTGGTGCGCTGGAGTCATCCAGAACGCGGTCTGATCTTGCCCGCGGATTTCATTCCTATTGCAGAAGAGAGAGGCTCGATTTTGAAAATAGGGACCTGGGCCATTCGCGAAGCCTGTCTCCAATTGAAACGCTGGCAGGACAGGTTTGGCTTGCATTCGTCTTTAGCGGTCAGCGTCAATCTTTCCAGCAAAGAGTTCATGCAAGCAAATCTGATCGATCAGGTGATCGAAATACTCCAGGACACCGGTGTAGACCCTCGCTCTCTGAAACTCGAAATCACTGAAAGCATAGTGATGGAAAACCTTGGAAACGCAACGGTGCTACTTCAGCAACTACGAGCGCTCGGCATTGAGTTGGTTATCGACGACTTCGGCACGGGGTATTCCTCCTTGAGTTACCTGCATCGTCTGCCAATAAGCTCGCTGAAAATCGATAAGTCGTTTGTCAAAGGCATGGTCGAGGAGCGGGAGCATGCTGAAATCGCAAGAACGATAGTCACTTTGGCGAAAAGTCTTGGAATCCACGTCGTCGCGGAAGGAGTTGAGACGTTGGAGCAACTGGTTGCGCTTCGCCGGCTGAAGTGCGACGCGGGGCAAGGTTTCTTTTTTTCCAAGCCAGCGGAAGTCGAAACAGCGGAGACATTGCTTGCCTTTAAGAACCAATGGCAAACGACCCTAACCTCGCTCGAGTTGCATAGCCGGTTTGAAGTACAACCCGGAATAACCAGTTATGGCACCACTACGCGGGCGGACCGCCGGGCTCTCCTGAAGGCCGTTTAGGAATTACGCCGCATGGTGAGAGGAACTAAGAAACGTCTGATTGCCGCGCTCGTCATCCTTGCCTGTACGCAGATGGCGCAAACACAACAGACAACAGGACCAAAGCCGCCTCCGATGACGCCGCGGACTCCGGAAAGCATCGTAGCGGCGTTCGTTGAAACCGAATCACGAGTGCGCGAGGCTCTTAAGCAACACACGTTCAAACGCGATGTTGTGCTGCAGACTATTGGTCCAAACGGTCAAGTGACGGGACAGTACATAAGAAACTCGCAATTCCTCTTCGATGATAGGGGCAACCGCATCGAGCGCGTTACGTATCGCCCTCCGTCGACGATTAACGAAATGCGAATTACAAAGGAAGACATTCAGGATCTGGCGGGGGCGCAATTGCTGGGGATCGATATTGCTGAGTCAGCGAAATATCAACTGAACTACGCCGGACAAGAGACGCTTTCCGGTAAGCTCGTTTATCGCTTGATTGTCGAGCCGGCCGTCAAGCCAAACCCTCACCGCATGAGCGAGCGGTTCTTTCGCGGAGCCATTTGGATCGATGCCGCAACTTTCCAGATCATGAAGATCAGAGGCATCGTCGAACCGCAGGGAAAGCAGCGCTTTCCTGTGTTTGAAACCTGGCGCGAGCCGGTCACGGCAACGCTTTCATTTGCGACGCGCACCGAGGCGGACGACGTTCTGCATTTTCCTAATCGTGACGTGCACTATCGCATCCGCGTTAGGTACTACGATTACAAGCTCTTTGCAAGCACACTAACCGTTAAAGACATCGATGCGCCGGAACAGCCAGAAGCTTGTTTCACCCACCACAACGCACCGCCTAAAAATGGTTACTACTGGCGTCCTGACACAAATGTGAAAGTCCATTTTTGGCGGGGTATGTTCACGGCTGAGCAGCAGGCGGCGCTGCTTGCCGCAATGAAGACCTGGTCTGATTCCGCCGCTGACACAGACTCCGGAGTCAGTTTTTCCTTTGCTGGCGAAATCGATCAATTGGCGGTTTGCAACGGTTGTCTGACGATCACCCGCCGCGACGTCCATAAGAGTGATCACAAGCACTACGCGGTCTTCAATCCGTTGCAGGACGGCGACGGGCTATTGACCTCTGCATGGATCGATTTTGATTTCGCCACGACCAAACCACAGGCTTTGCAGGGATTGATGGTCCATGAATTAGGCCACGGACTGGGATTGTGGGACTGCAAATCCTGCAAGACAAAAAGGACGATCATGAATGGTTTTCCCGGAGTCAATAAAGACAATGGGCTCATTGGACCTTCAACTTGCGATCTGGAGGTCGTGCGTCAGGTTTACCAACTTCAAAGACGAGTCGATAAGAACGCGTTAAAGGAGAAAACCAATTAAGCACCTTCTGTCAACAACGGTCCTGTTTATACTCGTGATGATAACCACCGCGCGGGCGCAGTCGCCGTGCAAGGTTGGCGCCCAGGCTCCCCCGGTTGGGTTCTCGACCTGGGCGCCCGGGAGCAAAATCAAGGTTTATGTTCTCGAGAAGGAATTCGCAGACGATGAACTTCCCTTCCTGCTTACGGCTCTGGATACCTGGAACGCCGTTTCGGACCTCACTGGCTCTAAGGTCAGGTTTGAATACAAAGGAACAACCGCTAGCCAGCTTTACTGCGAGAACTGTTTGACGATACGCCGTGGATCGGTATTCGATAAATCGCATCGTCGCCTCGCAACGCTTCGAGCATCCACCGGGACGCGAAATCAGATCATTACCTGGGCCAACATCACTATAGACCCGCAGTTAACAAACCCCAGGACTCTGACTAATGCTGTAGCGCACGAGCTGGGCCACAGCTTTGGCTTGCTCGATTGTTACTCTTGCGCCGCGCGCAGTACGGTCATGATCAAGTTCGGGGATGTGAACGTCTCGAATGAAATGGACAGGCCTTCCGGCTGCGATGTCGAACAGGTGAAGGCCGTTTACCGGTCCCTTGCTCAACTTACGCCGGTGCGCTCTCCAAGAGCCATGGTTGTCGATGAGGGACAGGAACCAGTTGAGGACGATACGCCAGTCGTCATTCCGAAACCGTAAGCCCGATCTCCTTCAGCACGGTTATGTCATCAATTCTTGAATCCCAACCAACCAGCGACGTCAGTCCCGGCGCGCAGATTCAGTTAAGAGAGCGGATTCTTATTGTTGATGACGAGGAGACTGTGCAAAACCTGTTTGCCAGCTTTCTTAGTGACCTATATATCTGCGAAACGGCCGCGTCGTGCGACGAGGCATTGGCCCACCTGGCCGACCACACTTATGGACTGGTGCTCTCTGACATCCAAATGCCTGGACGCAACGGTGTGGAGCTGTTGAGAGAGATCCGCCAACACTATCCCGACACAGCGGTAATCATGGTCTCGGGAGTTGGGCGGCCACAACGCATCAGGGATACGTTGCAGATTGGCGCCGTCGATTATCTGACCAAGCCTTGCGAATTAGAAGTGCTTGGCCTCTCGGTTCAGCGCGCTCTCGAACGCCGGAATTTGGTGTTGATGGCCAGAAGTTATCGTGCCGATCTGGAACGACAAAACGTTGAATTGGCAGCAAGAAAGGCCCAGCTGGAACGATTGCAGGCGGAAATAGTTCACGGTGAAAAAATGGCAGGACTGGGCCGACTTGCCGCCGGCATTGCCCACGAGCTGAATAATCCTGCCGGGTTCATTTACGGCAACATGGACTTGATCAGTAGCTATCTCGGCCGTTTAGAAATGCTGTTGTCAAAATACGAACGTGTCTCACTCTCTAAGGCTGAAGCAACAGAACTAAACCTCATTAAAGAAGAGATTCGGTACGATTCTCTACTCCCGGACCTACATTCGATGATTGCCGACTGTGCTGAAGGGGCCGAGCGCATTCGTGAGGTCGTTCAGAACCTGCGGACCTTTTCGCGCCTGGATGAAGCCGAGTTCAAGAAGGTCGATTTACATGAAGGCATCGATGCGACGATTCGTCTTCTTTCCCGCTACTACGGTACAGGCCGTATTCGTCTCGTTAGGGAGTACGGCCAGATACCACAGGTTAATTGCTACGCAGGCCAATTAAACCAGGTGTGGACAAATCTTCTGGTAAACGCGGCTCAGGCCATCGGGGGTGAGGGCGAGGTGAAAATTTCTACTCTGGTCGAGGTTGACTCGGTGTCAGTAACGATAGCCGATACCGGTTGTGGAATAGGCCCGGACGAGCTTCCAAAAATCTTTGATCCCTTCTTCACCACCAAGCCGATTGGTGAAGGTACAGGACTCGGCTTGTCAATTACTTACGGAATCATAGAAAGGCATGGCGGGACGATCGGCGTTGAGAGCGTTTTGGGTAATGGCACAAAGGTCCGCGTTTCCATTCCGATCGATTCGCCAGTTTTTGCTAAGGAGCACTAAACCGATGGCATATAAACTTCTCATCGTCGACGATGAAACTGCAAACCTACGCTTGCTGGAACGATTGTTTCGTCAAGACTTTTTCTGCTTGACGGCTCCCTGTGGTGAAGAGGCGATGCGGCTGTTGGACTTGCATGACGTGGCCGTCATCATCTCGGATCAGCGCATGCCACAAATGACCGGCCTCGAGCTTTTGAAACAAAGCGCCGCTCGACGTCCGCATATGGTTCGAATTCTTTTGACGGGCTACACGGATCTTGAAGCGCTGGTCGAAGCGGTCAACTGCGGGCTGGTTTACATGTATGTGAGTAAGCCCTGGAATAACGAAGATTTGAAATTGCGTGTGAGCCGTGCAGTTGAGCACTACGAGAACAACAAGCTCCAGCATTCTCTCGCGGCGGACAATGTACGATTGACGGCTCGCATAAAAGAAATGAGGTTGGACCTCGTGAGAGCCTTCGCCCGGCTGTTACAGCTTAGAGATCCATATCTCCATTCACACGCTGTCCGGGTGAATCAATATGCAGGCCGGCTTGGTAGGAGACTGGATCTGAGTGATGAGTTTCTTTCGGACATAATGGCCGCTTCCTTTCTCCACGACCTGGGAGCGCTCGGCTCTGGAGGCGAAACCTATTGGCCTTTTCCGAGGGACGAGAATGTGTCGCTTGTTAAGACTCACGCGCCCCGTGCGGTTGAAATTGTGGCGTGCATAGCGGAGTTGCGCGACATAGCCGATATCATCCGCTATCACCATGAAAACTTCGACGGCAGCGGCGGACCGCTGGGACTGATGGGAGAGGAAATTCCGTTGGCCTCGCGAATTCTGCGAGTGGCAAAGAGTTTCGACTTAATGACCAGCCCCAAGTACGAGAACCAGGCACTTAGTCACGAGAGGGCAATGGAAAGAATCCGCGACGGCTCAGGTAAGAAGTATGACCCTCGCCTGGTTCAGACTTTGTCAAACCTGACAACTGAGTTACGCGTCCCGATAAGTGTTGCGTCGTGAGTCACAGCAGTTACGAACAACCTGACTAGGTAATAGGTTTTTACTCAAGCAAATGGATTACATTAACGCCACTAGTGTTATTGCATCTGGACCGCGGAAACGAAGCTGGCTGTCTTGTGTCATTGGGTTGTGTCTCGTTGTAATTGCGCCTGCGACGGTTTGCGCTCAACGCCGATCAGGATCTGCTGAATTGCGCGGCGGCGTTAGCAAAACGGTGGTTCTTTCACTGTCCCCAAATGCCTCAGACGGAGGAGTTGAGTTGAATGCATTCGAGAGTGGCGGTGCACTGAATCTAGTTTTGTCCGGTTCTCAGTTTACGAGGAACCTTCAAGTGCCGATACTGATTCGTTCAAACACCACCTACAACGTTAAGGCATCAGTGCAATCGCAAACCGCAGTGCTTACGCAACTCCAGGTTCTCAGTGTTGACGCTACCGGGAGATTGGTGGCCAGCGACGCAGTTACGAGTTTTGCCGTAAAACGGCAGTTTGATTGGAGACCTGGTGGTTCCCTGGTGGATGCCGAAGATCTTTCAACGATTGACGCTTCCGTCCCATTCACGATCTTTAGTGGACCACGCATTTCACTCGGCGGTGGATTAGCTTCACCCCACAATGCACTGAAGGTAATTTTGTTACTTTCCGTGCAGGCCACAGTAGCGGAGGGAAGCTGGACGTTAGATCTGAAACTGCAAGGCAGCGAGACTTCTATTGATCAAGTTTTACTAGCCCCACCCGCACCGCATGATGAACCAATCCAGCTATGTCGCGAACAGGACTTCTCTGTTCTTCAAACCCCTAAGATCGTCGGACCGGATTCGCTTCGATCTTGCTCTCAGCAGTATCGCTACGCCGCCAGAAAATGCTCGCCACGCGCGACAGCAGTCCGTAGAGGATATACATCACCACGATCGCCAGCAGGACGTACCGCGAATAAAGAAAGACCAAAACCAACACCGCCAGCACGAGGATGATCGGGCGCATGCTCCGGGTGCTGGTGCCTACTGTCTTAAAACTCGAGAAGCGCAGGGTGCTCACCATCATCAAGCTCAACGTTCCCACCAAAAACATCAGCAGCGTCGCATAGATCCTGGCGCGCTCCGGGCCGAAGTGGATAAGCGGCTTTGGTGAGAAATGCACCAGTGCCGCGATGAAACCGCCGGCAACCGGAATCGGTAAACCAACAAAGCTTTTCTTGTCTGTTTTTACTGCGCCTTCAGCGAGCACTCGCGGACGCGACGCCTGAACGTTGAATCGTGCGAGACGAAACGCGCCGCACATCAGATACATGAACGACACAAACCAGGCGAGCTGATGAAGTTCGGTTCCCTCCGCGAGAGTGATTCCATAGCCCCAAACGTAAGCAAGCACCGCCGGCGCCACACCAAAGGTGACAACATCCGCAATCGAGTCGAGTTGAATACCGATCTCAGTCGTGGTTTTAGTAAGACGCGCAATACGACCGTCAACCATGTCGAACAACAAAGCAAAGCCGATCGCGATCGCGGCGGTATTGAAATTAGAAGCAGCAGCGTCGATATTCGGGTTAACTTCGCCAAGTAGTTGAAACCCACGAAGCGACGACATCACAGACAGAAAGCCCATGGCGATGTTCGCCGCCGTGAACGCCGAAGGAACCAAATAGAGACCCTTTTTCAATCCGCGTCGCGGAGGATTTGGCCGCTCGTGGTCTAACTCCTCTGACTTGGCAGTCATAAGATTCTCCCAATCACCGTTGTGCCACCGCGCACGCGCGCACCTTCTGTAACGGTGACCTTTACGTTAGCCGGAAGCACCAG
>DATEDU010000047.1:0-3513 GCA_035281525.1 Pyrinomonadaceae bacterium
TGAACCGCTTCCACGATATGTTGATAACCGGTGCATCGGCACAGATTGCCCTCCAGTCCGTGACGAATCTGTTCATCAGTGGGCTGGGGATTGCGGTCGAGGATTTGCGCGCCAGCAATGATCATCCCGGGAGTGCAATAGCCGCATTGCAAACCATGGCATTCCCAGAAACCTTCCTGAACCGGATGGAGCTCACCGTTGCGGCCCAGTCCCTCGATTGTTGTAATCGTCGAGCCCTCAGCCTGAACTGCAAACATGGTGCAGGACTTTACCGCCTGACCATCGATTAGCACGGTGCACGCGCCGCATAAGGAGGTCTCACAACCGATGTGCGTTCCAGTCAAGCCCAGGACGTCTCTCAGATAATGAACGAGTAAGAGCCGGGGCTCGACCTCATGTTGATACGTGACACCATTGACGCTGATGCTGATAGCTTGCTTCATAAAAAGCTACCTCACTCTTGGATTTGTTTAGGAAGGCGATTTACTTTTCGGAGTTTCTATGCCACTTCGGAATGAAAGTCAACCATGCATTCGGGATATTTACACAGTGGCTTTATGAATTCGCCTTTTTAGGCGATGGATCGTTCGCCTGACCACTTTGAGTTGGGCGTGGTCGTGAGCGGTTAAAGCTTCTTCACGCTTCTTTTTCAGGTCACGAATACGCGCCTTGATCGCTGCCTTGTCAACTCCTACAACATCGTGATGTTCGTGCTGAAGGCCGAGGGCTTTGGAGATCGCAACAACAAGGTGCTGCTTGTTCAGTTGGGTATAGCCCTGTACGGCTTCGTGCTCGATGTCCTTTGCAATTTCACGAAGCTCGGCCAGGGTTTTGTGTTTCAGTTGTTCAACGGTGTAAGCCATTATGAAGGTGTCTCCTAATTTAGGAATAGGACGAATAGGGCCTATAGGACCTATTAGTCCTATATCGCTGTCCTATAGGACCTATTGAATCTTTCTTTCTAGTGACACTCGATCCCACTTTGCCAAATTGGCACCCGCTTCATAGGTCCCCTGCAAAAACTGCATCAGATGATCCTTCGGTGAATTGGAATTTCGAACGTCATCATACAACAATACAAACTCGCTCAAGTCCGTACTATAAAAGCCATTCGGAATTGGTTGGTCTTGCAGACCCTCAGGCGCGGGCGCAGTGTACGAATAGAACGCCGGTCCTTTGAAACCTCCGCCGGGCCAAAATCCAGCGCTAATGCATTCGTGTGAATACGCCTCGCGAGTAATCAAGTCGGCACCCGGACGAGGCGGCGCGGGTCGCCCGGAGAATCTCGTTACCGCCAGATCGAAACTGCCCCAATAGAAACTTACCGGACTGCACTTGCCGATAAAACGCCCGCGGAATTGCTCGAAAATAACTGCGGCGCGAGCGACAATTCTCCACAGCCTGTTCGCATACTCTGGATCGTAGGAAGCGTGTTCCGTGTCGTTTTCAAACGGAATTGGATTTGGTACTTCCTGCGGCTTAGTAAAGATCTTTACCGGGTAGTTCAACGACTCCAGTGTCGACATGATCTCGCGATAAAAGTCAGCAACCGTTCGCGGTGCAAGCTCGATCAGACGAGTTATCTCGTCACTGGTTCTGATGATGAGTTTGTGTTCGATAAAGTCGAATTCGATTTCCAGCAGTTTGCCTTTGTAAGGCATCGGCGTAGTTGTCAGCCCGACCGGTGAAAGATGAAGTGCGCAATGCCACCAGTGATTGACGGGAGGAGCGAGCGTCAGGCGAATCTTGCCGACGATCTGCGTCCACATGTGAAGAGTTGCATAAGTGTCCTGCCACTCTTCGAGCGGCAAGCTAGGCCACAGCTCCGTCTTCGCGTTAGCAGCCGGCGTTGCATCCATTAGCCGATCTCCAGTGTATGTTCAATGATTGAAGTCCGCAGATAATAACGCGATCCACGAAAGAACACGAATCAACGCAAGAATTATTCGAGCCGTTTCTCCATGCGAAGGCATGGAAGTGAACGTCCATCCGGCAATGGTATCGGACATGCACCCATGTTTCTGTAGCCCATCGCCAGGTACAGAGGCTCTCCGGGAAGCGTTGCCGCTAACGCCAGCATTTTGAACCCTGCTGTTTTTGCTGCATCCTCACAAGCTTGCGCAATCTTCCTACCGATGCCTCGACGAGACCATTCCGGATGTACGTAAAAGGCTCTGATACGTGCGGCGTCAGTGGCTGGATTCAGCAGTTGTTCATGATCTGTCTTGTATTGATCCCCACCGAAAAGCGCCTTTCGCTTGCTCCAACCGCCTGCACCGACAATTTGACCCGCAATCTCCGCGACAAAGTAAGTGCCGTCTTCAATCAGCTGGCTATCGACTCCGAACACGTTCGTCAAAGCGCTTTCGATTTGATCCTGATCGTAATAAGACGCGCTGAGCGTTCGGACGGACACATCAATGAGTGCTTGCAGTGCTGGAATGTCTTCGGGGCTCGCGCGTCGAATTGTGATCGACGTGTCAGTCAAATTATCTTCCGATTTCTTTGAAGGCGATGGCACGTGCAATTATGTAGGTTAAGGGCCGGCTGGTGTTTCCTCTCAGGCGCTTGGCCCAGGAAGTATGGAGTGCCGACCACTGCGAAGGTGGAAGCTCGCCTTTCTCAGTAATCTCGAAACCAGCCTGGCGATAGCGCGGGAACAACACTGATTCCAGGTATTCAGGCGATAACGTTGGTATGTCCAGGCGCTCCAACTCCGAGGCGTCACGTGCCGGATCCAAAGCGATGGCTATTTCCAAAAGCGCATCGGTCGCACAGATGCGCCGTAAATTTCGAAGGATCAGTTCATCACCGGTCGCTACTGCTTTGAGAAGGCTAGCCCATGGAAAGTGCACGTGGACCTCGTCGGCCACACCATCCAGTTCGGTCGGTAGATCTTCAACTGCGGCCTGGAGAAAAAGAACATTCGCCAACCCGCCCTTTGCCGGCTTTCTATGAATCATTTCGGATACCTTCGCGAGCGGTCGAGGGTTCGCGTCTATCCCGATAAAAAATTTGTTCGGATTCTCGCGTGCGGACTGGTATACAAAGAGCCCGTCGCCGGTCCCGATGTCGATCACTATCCCTTCGCCGGTATGGAGCGATAAGTCTATCGAAGGCTTCTCGGTCGATTCATCAGTTGGTTCTACCACGAATTCTCTTCAACATGACATGTCCCTTTCGACTGTTGCGAAACGCAGTAAAGACATTACCAAAGACCGGATTTTATGACGCCGAAACTCCAATCGCAAACTGGCCGAGGCGCAATTGCTCAACTTTTGCTGCATTTTTCAGGACTACAATTTCGGGAACACCAGTTGCTCCCTGCGCCCGGCTTAATTGTTGACGACTTAAAGGAGATTTAGTTTGTTAAAAAGATTTCTCGCAGCAATTCTTTCGGGACTCATACTTCAGCTGGCTATGGGGGTGCAACCCGTCTATTCGCAAACCGAAGTTACCGATCAGTTAGCCGCCAAGGCGCGGGCCGACGTGACCACCCTAGGAACAGGCAAA
>DATEDU010000048.1:0-24649 GCA_035281525.1 Pyrinomonadaceae bacterium
TTGCCAACCTGCCTCGGCCTGACGTGGCGGCGGCCGGATGGGCTGAAGATCAATGGCATGGTTATTCTTTTGCTGCGCCGGCATTAAATGCCGGTCCGCATGAGGCGCAGGTTTATGCGATACACGCGAGTGGAGACGGAACCCGTCGAACGCTTCAGTTGGTCGGCAATCCGATCCGGTTCATGTTTTATGAAAATGGAAAGTTGTCCCAGATGAGTAATCCGTAGCTCAGTGAAATCCGAACTAGAAATCTCCGAAGACACCGCTCTTCGTTCGCCGCATGATTCAACGCCCAGCGATAAGTCTCTTGCGTTTTGGGAGATCACGTCGGTCATCGTGTCGTGTTTGATTGGCGAGTGGGTGATCTTCTCAATCGGAAGAGAAAGTAGTGTCGCTTTTGCGATTTTGCTGGCGATCGTTTTTGCGTTCATGTTCTGTTCGCATTACCTGCGAGGAGAATCGGCGCGAGACATCGGCTTGCGCGTCGATAATTTTGTGGCGGCGTCTCGGCTTCTCATCGTGCCGATGGTGGTAGCGTCTGCGGTCCTGGTTACGGTCGGCTACTTCAATGGAACTCTTAATTTCTTTCGCTGGCGAGGAGGGCAATCGATTCTTGGAGTGCCGGCATTGGGAATACTGTGGGGCTTGATGCAGCAGTACGCACTGCAGGCGTTTATCAACCGGCGCGCTCAATTAATTTGGGGCCGCGGTTGGATGAGTGTTGTGTTTGTAGCGTTGATGTTTGCGCTGCTTCATTTGCCGAATCCGGGGCTGATGGTGGCGACCTTTGCGGGGGGTCTTCTGTGGGCAGCGGTTTACCAGCGAACGCCGAATCTGCTGGCTTTAGCTCTGTCGCACGGCATTATGACTTGGGTGCTGGTTTCGACGCTTCCGGCGGCTGCGCTGGGCGGTTTAAGGGTGGGATTTAAGTATTTTGGTTGAAAAATCCCCACTGTTAACCTCTGCTGTACGTGTTCAACACTATCTGTTAAGATGGCTTTGCCTTGCAGAAGAACAGGTCGGGCGGTCGCTGCTTCACGTCCGTGGAGGAGAGGAAAGTCCGAACACTGAAGGGCAGCGAGCCCGCTAACGGCGGGGCGCCCGAGAAAATCTCAGATCTGAGATTTCAGTAATGAGATTTGAGATCTGAGATTCTCTTGGGCGACGACAAGTGCAACAGAGAGTAGACCAGCCGCCTCTGAGATCTCAAATTTCAGATTTGAGATCTCAAACAGGATCTCAGATTTGAAATTTGAGATCTCAAGCGGTGATGGGTGAAAGGGTGCGGTCCGAGAGGACTTAAAGTAAGAGCGCACCGGCGCGGGTGGTGACACTCCGCGGCCAGGCAAACTCCTCGCAGTGCAAGACCAAATAGGGAGGCGTCACTAGGGCTGCCCGCCCGAAGCCACTCTGAGATCGAAGATTTCATATCTGAGATCTCAGATCTCAGAGTCGCTACGACCTCCGGGTAGGTCGCTCGATCCAACTGGTAACAGTTGGACTAGATGAATGATCGCCACCCCAACTCAGACTTGAGCAGCCAACAACTCGTTGAGCACCTCAGGTTTGAATTGGGGAACAGAATTCGGCTTACAGACCTGTTCTTCAAAGCCAAGGCACAAGTAGAAGAGGATCTCAGATCTGAGATCTCAGATCTGAGATCTGAGATCGTTTCCAGGGGGGTTGAAGGAGCATCGATGGCTAATCGCAAGGGCGTCTTCATTGGCGCGTACGTCCCAAATCATCTCAAAGAGTCTCTTCGGCGACGAGCTGCCGCCGAGCACCGGACTCTCTCCCAAGAGATTACCCGCATTCTCGAAGAAGCTGTGCACGGACGCGAGCTGCCGCCAGGAAGCGTCGATCGACGAAACAAGGACACGACACCCCGTCGACGGGCCACCGACCCGACGCCGCGACGTCGTGCAATCGATCTGACGTTTGTACCTGGCGGAAATAAGAGCGGCGACTAAATCCCACCGTGAAGTATCTAATTATCGGTGCGCTAATCGCGTTCTTAATCTTACTCATCTACTCACGGCTGCGACCCTACATAGAACTGCTGCGAAAAGTCTCGGGCGCACTGAGGGGTTCAATCAACCAGAGTTCGAGGCCGGCTCAGACAACATCCGCGACACAGCGTAAACTGGTGCGCTGTGCAGCGTGCGGCACGTGGATTCCGGCGTCACGCGCAATCGGATCGGGTTCAAAGCTATCGGAGTATTGTTCTCGCGAGTGCCTTGAGAATTCTGCCGCCGCCCAGGAAACAAAGATTGCCGGCTAAGTAAGATTGGCCGCGGATAACGCGGACGAACGCGGATCAGCAAAACACTTAAGGTCGTACTTTTTTGTCTGATCCGCGTTTTTCCGCGTTAATCCGCGGCTTGTTCTTCCTTCCTTTCCACCGCGCCCCACAAAAACAACGCACTCGACAAAAGCAGCGCCAGCGGTATCACCAGTAGCGCCGCTGTCAGATGCTGACTCTGTGCGTCGATTCCTAATAACCGCGCAAAGGCAGCAATGAAGGACAGCCCTCCCGCCTTTATCGAATCGGAAATCACACCCACGCCAAATCGCGAAATGACGTCACCCATGATGTGGATGATCACTATGTTCAAGGCGACTGCCGTCGCTCGAACTAACGAAGGAACACTGTTTACCAAAATCGCATGAAATGGAGCGTTATTAATAAAGAGAAAAAACACGGCGAGGAAGATGGCGGGAATGAAAATCCAGGGATTGTTAGTCGTTAATACAACAAACACCGGCACGATGCCTAACGCACTGCTAACAGCGCACACAAGAAAGTAAGCATTGCGTCGCTTCGCGATTAACCGATCCGCCAGCCAGCCTCCGCCAAACGTTCCGGCAGCGCCAGCCAAGAGTGTAACAACTCCCAGAACGATCCCTGCTTGAGTGACGCTCAGACCCTTTTCGCGCACCAGGAGAATCGTGGCCCACGTAGCAAACGCGCCGAGAACAAAAGTCAACGCCGTGTACCCGGCCGTCGAAAGAAACCAATCTCGTGTGCGTAAAATGCGCCAGGACGTAGCCAGGAACGACTCTCGTGACGCTGTGTTAGGTTTCGTGTCCTCATGGACCTCATCAAGCGCGCCTCGGACAGGTTCACGCAATCGCCAGACGAGCGCGGCAGTTATCAAACCGGGCACGCCCACGATCATGAAAGCCATACGCCACCCAAAAAAGTACGCGAGCACAACACCGATCACATAACCAAGCGCAAATCCCATCGGAATTGCAGCTTGAAAGACACCCAAGGCTGTAGCGCGGCGCTTCGGCGGGAAATAGTCGGCGATCAGACTCGGCGTAATCGTTGAGTATGACGATTCACCAACGCCGACAATTGCCCTCGCCAGACAGAGAACGATGGCAACTCCTGAAAGCGCGAGCGTAAACTGAACTACCGGCAGATTGAATCGCACAGGCCCAGGCAGTATTGGGAGCTTGTCCATTACGCCAGTAAGCGCAGTGGCAACACTCCAAATCACAGCAGCACTGGCCATGAGTTTCGCGCGCGAATAACGATCGCCGAGTCGTCCAAACAGAGGAGCCAGTACTGTGAATGAAAGCAATAATGCCGCTTCCATGGCGCCAATTTCTGTGTCAGTGAGGCCCAGATCCTGCATCATTAACGGGGCAACAGTGGGCAGAATCTGACGGTCGATGTAATTCAAGAAATTAACGAGCGTCAGAATGGCTAATGCGTAGTAGGAGTAGCGCGGGACCTGCGATCTAGCCGCCTCGAAACGTGACTCAGGCGCTAGCGGCGTCGGCGTGGCGGTTGTTTCCATCCGTCTGTGTTCCTCTTCTCGTAAGAACCTCGACAATGGCAGGTGTGATGTCGGCGAGCGTGCGTATGCGTTGTGCGAGCAGATCACGATCAGCGCCCCAGACGATGGTAGGAACGTCATTCAGCGTGTGGTTGCGCGTAGACAAGTCTTCGATATTCCCGTGATCGCTCGTTACGATCACCGTGAAACAGCGAAGGTCAATATTCGAAATCAACGTCCTTATGAATAGGGCCAACTCCTTCAAGATAATTCTGGCGGCGTTCATGTCCTGAGCATGCCCGACTTTATCCGTGATGAAATATTCGTAGAGAGTAAACCGATTGGCGGCGGCAATATCAGTGAGAATTTTCGCCGCTTCCACCGCTGTTCTCGCAACCACTGCTTCACCGCGCTCAATCAGCAAACGATTCGTGAAGTCCTGGTAGACGGCACGCTGCGAAAGGAGGTCATCAACGTTGCGGAATTCCATTCCGGCTGCTTGCACTGCTGCCGTAGTCGCAGAAACCCAACGCGGTCGTTCTACAAAGAACCGCTGAGTATAAGCGTTCGCAAACGTGATTGGACCAACGCCGGCGCGCTTTAGCTTCAGAAAAATTGAATGCTCGCGAATGACATCCAGCAAAGCCTGATTGGGAAAGCCTTGTTTGTGATAGCCGAGGAGTGACGGAGCATTAACGCCGGTAAGTATGGTCGTCTGACCTGAAGCGCTTTGCGGCCGGCCGTCGACTCCGAGACGAGGATCCGTCGGAATGAGCACGCCTCCAAAAGTGTCGGTTGTCTCGTCTTTGAACAGCGCCAGTGGCGAAGCGTCATCGAGGTTGTCGAAAGGATTGAATGGTCCGCGTGAACCGACGCCGAGACCATCGATAAAGAAGAGAATGACGGACGGAGCGTCAGTCGTCATGAAGTAGACCACGCTCCCGGTAGAGATTTAACTTGTTGTGAAGAGTCTTGAGACTGATACCGAGCAAAGCGGCGGCTCGGGTCTTATTGTTTTTGGTTTTCTGAAGCGTTCGCATGATCATCTGCCGCTCCAGCTCCTCCAGTGGAGTGCCGACCGGTAGCGTGATCGTATCTTCATCACGCAGCCGCACTCGTTGCTCTATCGGATAAGGTGCAAAATGATGGCGTTCAATCTGCTCTCCTGAACAAATGATGACTGCACGCTCGATCACATTTCGCAGCTCACGAACATTGCCAGGCCATGCGTGGAACTGCAGAGCCTCGATTGCTCCCGGGCTCAAGAATCTTGCCGGTCTTTGATGTTTCTGAGCCAGTTGAGTAACGAGGTGTTGGGCCAGCAGGGGCAAGTCCTCTTTGCGATCCTTCAGTGGCGGCAGCGCGATTCTAAACACATTCAGCCGATAGAGCAGGTCTTCTCTGAGGCTGCCGCTTTGCACTGCGTCTTCGGGGTTGCGGTTAGTCGCGGCCAGAATCCGCACGTCAACTTGAATCTCTTTGCGGCCACCGAGTCGTCTCACGGCGCCTTCCTCGATCACTCTCAGCAGTTTTGCCTGTAGCAAGGCAGGCATCTCCGAGATTTCGTCGAGCAGCAGTGTGCCTGTATCAGCGAGCTCAAAACAACCCTGCCGTCTCGCGGCAGCGCCGGTGAAAGCCCCCTTCTCATGCCCGAAGAGTTCGGATTCCATGAGCGTTTCGGGAATTGCCGAACAGTTAATTGCCACGAAAGGTTTGTCTCGCCGCGGACTCTTTTGGTGCAATGTCCGGGCTACGAGTTCCTTGCCGGTTCCTGAGTCGCCGGTAAGCAGCACGGATGCCGAGGAAGGAGCTACTTGTTCGATCAGGGAATAGATCGCACGCATGCACTCTGATTCGCCGACCAGCTCACCAAAGGCGCCCCGCTCCTGTAACTGCCGTCGCAGGACTTCGTTTTCGCGTTGAGCTTCTGCCAACTCGGTAGACATCGATTATCAGTTTAGCATCTGCGTTATGAATCGATGTTAGAAAAATATTCGCCGATGGCGCGAGACAAGGCAGGAATCGTGAATTGGTCGGGTTGGATATGGACCTTTAAGCCGTGCTCAGCAGCAGTTTGAGCCGTGACGTCGCCGATGCAAGCTACGGTCACGCCTTGGAGCGGCACGCTCAAATCCTGCGTATCAAAAAGTTGAGCCAGATTTCTTACTGTCGAGGAGCTGGTGAATGCAATGCAGTCCGTACCGGCGGCCAGCATAGCCGCAATCCGTCCACGATCGACGTCGTCCGGTAAAACTGTGCGATAAGCCGGCACGACATCAACTCGAGCTCCGGCGTCCTCCAAAGCTCGAGGGAGATAGTCGCGTGCGGCAGCCGCACGTGGAATCAGGAAATTCAAACCGCTCAGTGCCTCGGGCCCGCCTACAAATTGGACCAGTGCGCTAAATACACCTTCAGCCTTGAACTCGTGAGGCACTACGTCGACGTGGATATGAGCGTCAGTAAGTCTTTCGGCAGTTGCGTCGCCGATTGCACAGACTCTGAGCTCGTCGAGTTCGCTCAACTCATGTCCGGTTTTTTGAAACCGTTGAAGAAAATAGTCGACGCCGTTAACGCTTGTGAAGACGAGCCAATCGTATCCGTAAAGATGATTCAGAGCTTCGTCGAGGCGTTCGAAGCTTTCCGGCTCGGCAATTTCAATCGTAGGGCAGATGATAACGCGCGCGCCGTACTGCTCCAGCTCGGTGACAAACCCGTCTGCCTGAGCGCGCGCTCGCGTGATCATGACGGTGCGTCCGTCAAGTGGGTTTTTTTGCTGCAAATGTTTTAATCCAGCAATCTGGCTGCTCCTTGTGAAAGCAACTGAGTCGCGAGCTCAGCACCTAATCGTTCAGCTTCAGTGACCGCGCCAGTCAACTTCCCGCGCACGATTTCTTTGCCTTCACGGTCACCCACCAAGCCTTCGAGCGAAATCTGGCCGTCTGAAACACTGGCGTAACCTGCGATGGGCAACTGGCAGCCGCCGCCAAGTCCTCGCAGAAAAGCACGCTCGGCGACACAGGCGTTGCGAGTCGGTTCATGATCCAAGCCGCTAACGATCTCGACCGTGCGAACGTCGTCAGCTCGAGTCTCAATTGCCAGGGCTCCTTGCCCGACGGCCGGCAGCATCTCTTCGATCGGAATCTGTCCACTGATCCGATTGTCCAACCCCAAACGACGCAGGCCTGCCGCAGCGAGAATCAACGCATCGTATTGCCCTTCATCGAGCTTCCGTATTCTCGAGTCTACATTTCCTCGCAAGTCCTTTCCCACTACGTCACGCCTTCGGTGCCTCAACTGTGCCAGCCGGCGCTGACTTGACGTGCCAACAACGGCACCTTCCGACAAGTCACTAATTGAAGAGCCATTTTGGCCCGTCTTTAACACGAGTGCATCGCGCGGATCTTCTCGTTCGCCGATCGCAGCAATAACCAGTCTGTCTGGAACAATCGTCGGGAGGTCTTTTAACGAGTGGACTGCAACATCAATTCGCCCGTCGATGAGAGCGTCCTCCAGTTCCTTCGTGAAAACTCCTTTACCGCCTATAACTGACAGCGGCTCAGTCTTCACATCACCTGAAGTCCTGATGATTTCAATTGAGAGTGTGAGATCGGGATAAAACCGCTTTAGCTTTTCTTCCACCCAACGCGACTGCCGCAGCGCAAGTTGCGAACCACGTGAGCCAATTACCAGACGGTCTTTCATCGTATTGAGTGAAGGCTCAATCTTCGAGGTCGAAGATTTCACGCCAGGCCTGAAGACTCTCGACGTCGCCGTTGTTGTAGGAGTCTCTCATGCGGCTCATCAAAGGATGGGAGATCTTGTTAACGGTCGAGAGTAGCAGCGATTCAATAGCTTTCTCCTGTTCCGGCGTTAACGAGCCCAGCCGCGAGCGTTGCCGGCTCAGCTCGGCACGTGCAATATCCTGCATCTTCTGCCGCAACGCGCCAATGGACGGTCCAATCTCCATCACGCGCAGGCTTTGTTGAAACTGCATCACTTCGGATTCGACTATTAATTCGGCACGCTCTGCTTCGCGTTCGCGCTCGCGAATGTTCGAGGAGATGACAGACTCGAGGTCGTCGATATCGAAGATAAAAGCGTTCGGGATCTGGCCGATGTCCGGATCGAGATTCCTTGGCACGCTAATGTCAATGAAGAACGCCGGACGGTTTCGTCTTCGTTCCAGAGCCGCGCGCGCCATCGCCGCAGTCACTACGTATTCGCTGGCGCCCGTGGAACAGATGACGATATCCGCTTCGGATAAATAATCCGGAAGCTGATCCATTTTGATTGCTTGTCCGCCAAGCTCCTTCGTCAGATGTTCAGCTGACTCTTCCGTCCGGTTCGCAATGATCACTCGCGACACGCCCGCAGTCACAAGATGGCGCGCCGAAAGCTCAGCCATTTCTCCAGCACCGATCAGCAGGACCGACTGACCTTTCAATGTGCCAAAGATCTTCTTGCCAAGCTCGACAGCCATGTAGCTGATCGAAACGGCATTTGCGCCGATACCGGTTTCGCTTCTGACTCGCTTCGCGACGCGAAAAGTGTGATGTATCAGCCGGCTGAGAATGCGACCCGCTGTTCCCGTTTCGAGAGCGATCGAATACGCTTCACGCACCTGCCCGAGCACTTGCGGCTCGCCGACCACCATCGAATCCAAAGAAGAGGCGACGCGGAAAATATGGCGAACCGCCAAATCATCAATGTGGTTATATAAATGACCAAGGATCATGTCTGGCGGCAGGCCACGCGAGTGTGTGAGAAAGTCCGCGATGCGCTTGCCGCTTTCTGGAATGTGCTCAGCTGCCGTCTCAGTCAGTACCTCAACTCGATTACATGTTGAAACAATCAGCCCCTCGCGCAGTATCTCGCCGTCCACAAGCGTGCGCAGCCCGTCCGCGCATGCCTCTTTCGAGAACGCCAACAGCTCACGCACTTCAACGGGAGCGGTTTTGTGGTTAACTCCGACTAGGACGATTGCCATAATGCAAAAACGTTGTGCGAGGGACGGTGACTTACAATGACTTCGCAGATTCTATCAACCAAAAACGTGATAACCCCCCATCAATCTGGTTCCGAGAAAAGTGCACAGCACGAGTGCAAAGCCCGCGACACCTAACCAGGCTGCCATGCGGCCGCGCCATCTCGCTGTTGAGCGATACAAAATCAAGAGCAGATAGAGCAGCCAGGTTAGGACCGCAAAAATCTCTTTAGGATCGTTGTGCCAAATTAGACCGTCGCGCGAGGACGACCAGAGCATTCCCGTTGCAATTCCAACCGTCAATAATGTCAGGCCGATTACCAGGGCAGCCGTGGCAATGTCATTAAGCGTCGTCAATGACGGCAGGCGATGAAAGATGGCTGAGAAAGTCTTGAGTTTGAGTTCTCGTTCCTGCAACAGATACATGACGCTCGCCACGAACACGACAAAAAAGGCGCCGTATGCGAACAGCAGCAGGGTGGTGTGAACGGGGAACAGCCACGTAGCCGAAAATCCCGTGCGCGCGAGCTCGTCCTCTGAAGCTGGAATCAAAAGCGCAACGAGCGTCAGCAGGAATACGAGTGGAATCGTAAAACTTCCCAGGGCTTGGGTCTTATAACGATAGAGCACCAAGCCATAACTCGCGACGAGCGTCCATGCAAGAAAGGAAAGAGTTTCCCGCAAGCCGAACAACGGATAATGCCCTTCTACAATCCAATCGGCGATTAATGAGGTCGTGTGCAGGATAAATCCGACTGCCAAAGAGAGCTGTGCGACGCGCTCTAGCGCCTTCCTTTTATTGACGAACGCCATTACCGAATGGATTGCGGCAACGACGTAAGCCGCCAGAACAGCGAGTAATATCGGCCTCATAGGGGATTCCGAGTGCGTGAACGAATGTATTTTAGCGTGAGCCTCGGATTGTTTGCCACCTCCAACGGCAAACGCTATTCTTTGTTTGCACATCGTAGCGTTCAGTTTTCGCAAACCGCAGTTCCTGGTCGACCGACCTTGGGTACGAGCACCTACAGGAGAGAATTTATGCTAAAAAGCTCGCCGCCCGTGCTTCTGATGCCGGCTCGCGTGTTTCTCGTTCCGGCTCGCGCACTGCTGATGATCGCGATTTGTGTGTTCGTTTCGGCCGACAGCACAGCGCAATCCCGTCGATCAGGAAGACCTCAAGGCGAAAGCCAAAAGGTTCAGCAACGTCAACCGGAACCGTCTGAGCCCGCTGAAAAACTGCCGCCCGAGCCCAAGGGTGAGCTTGAGACTCTAAAAATCGACACAGATCTCGTCACGGTTCCCGTGATCGCCACCGATAGAAACGGCCTGCACATTCCTAATCTAAGACAAGATGAATTCGTGGTTGCCGAAGACAACGTCAACCAGGAGATTGCGTTCTTTGCGACGATCAATGTTCCGTTTCATGTGGTGTTGATGCTGGACACGAGCGCCAGCACACGCGAGAAACTAAACTTGATTCAACAAGCGGCCAGTGCGTTCGTCGAGCAGTTGCAACCTGGAGATCGAGTTAAAGTGATCTCTTTTGACGACCAGGTAGTCGATCACAACGAGTTCACCAATGATCGCGCCGCGTTGAAAGCTGCAATTAACAAGACCAGACCGGGAAAGGGAACTAAGCTTTACGATGCTTTCGAACTGGCACTCGGCGCGATCAGGAGAATTCAAGGGCGTAAAGCCATCGTCATCTTCACCGACGGTGTCGATTACCACAGCGACCGCGCGACTTTTGAGGGAACGTTGCGCGAGCTTGACGAGGAAGGAGTTGTTATTTATCCCATTCGTTACGACACGAGGGAAGAGACAGAACGGCTGGCTCGCGAGCAGGCTGCAGAGCAGGCTCCTACGCTGCCGACCATTGGTGAGATCAGAAGGCCGTCAACCGGGACAACCCCACCCACTTTTCCCAGCGAAGATCCGAATCCAGTTCCGACGACAGGACCCAGCAAAACAGGACCTTTTGGGTTGCCATTGCCGGACGAGATCATGCGACGTAAGCGCGAGAGCGAAGAGCGTAATCGTGATCGCTATCCAGATGGAACGCCGCGTGATAATCGCAGGACCATTCCAGTACCGAGCCGAACGCCCTCCCCTACTGGTTTGCCTGACCCTCGAACTGATCCCGGCCCCGGTAGAACCACGAGGAATGAAGACGATTCCATCGACTCGCTGCTCGACATGCTTTATTTAAAGGCTGATAGTTATCTCGCTGCGCTGGTTGATAAGTCAGGAGGACGATTACTGCGCGCCGATACTCTGGCTTCGCTTCCGGACGCGTTTGGACAAATCGCAGCTGAGCTGCGCACGCAGTATTCCATTGGGTATTACCCGACAAATAAGAGTCGCGACGATACGTATCGGAGGATTAAAGTCACGACCACTCGCAAGAATGTTATGATCCGCGCACGTCCCGGCTACCGCCCGCCCACTGCCGGGTAAAGCACCCTCAGAACACTTCCGTACAGAACACGGATCATTTGACATTTGACATTTGTCATTTGTCATCTATGTCGAAAACTGACCGACTCACGGACGGGATCAATTGAGCTGCGGTATGGTGTCGAAAACAGGAAACCGACCGTGCGTGGCTTTTAAATGACAAATGACAAATGTCAAATGACAAATGTCAAATGATTCCGGTTCTGTGACTGAGTGGCATTTGTAGACGCACCCGTGCTAGTTTTGAAGGCCAAACGTCACCCAGTGTTACGTGGAACCGTTGGCGGCTCTGGAGATGGACCACGCGCAGTCAGAATCGACGTTAAAATGAAGAGTCCGAGACTCAAGAACGCGGCTAGAATTCCAGTTAGCAATGCCTGAGTTTTGCGGCGTCGAGCAGTGTGCCGGTAGACAAAAACCGCTGCCAGTACAACTGTTGCGACCGGTAGCACCAGCGTTGAAAGGACGAGGAAGTCGGGCGAGTAAACCGGATTGAGTGAAGCAAATCGGCCTAATGTGATCGCGATTGCTGAACCTGAACCAACCACAGCCGCCAGGAGCGAGGCGATCAATACCAGCTTCAGGCGCATGCGGTCCAGTCCTCGGGGATTTCTTGTAACAGGCCGTTACGGGCTCGCCAGGTGAAAACAGCGCCCAGAATACCACAAGACACACATGCTCAGTAGAAGCGCCCTAATCTACCTCTCACGCCGCGAGGGCCTCAAAGATTTTGCGTCCGGATTTCGACTCTTCAAGCGTTTGACCACTCGTTTCGTTGCTGGTGAAACGATCGACGAAGCCGTGGCAGCGATTCGCGAGCTCAACTCGGAAGGATGTACTGCTTCCTTCGATCATCTCAACGAATCGGTAGCTAACGCCGCCGAGGCTGAATTGGAAGTGCGCGAGTACTTAAACATTCTGGATCAAATCGACCAAACCGGCATTCGTTCGAACGGCTCAATTAAACTCACTCAGTTTGGACTCGAGTTTGATCCGGAACTTGCATATCGCAATGCGCGTCGCGTGGTAGAGGACGCAGCCAAGCGCGGTAACTTCGTCAGAGTTGATATGGAAGGCTCGCAGTTTACGCAGATCACAATCGACATTTTTAAGCGGCTGCGATCTGAGTTCGGGCTGAACGACGTCGGCATCGTGCTGCAATCGTATCTGCGACGCACGTACGCCGATGCAGAGGACTTATTGAAGATTCCGGCTCGCATCCGTATCTGCAAAGGCGCCTACAATGAACCACCGGAGATAGCGTTCCCGGACAAGAAAGACACTGATGCGAACTACATTCGCGTAATGCAGTTGCTTCTTTCGAGCGGCGTTTATCATGGAATTGCCACACACGACCCCAAAATGATTGACGCAACCGCCGACTATGCGCGCCGAGAGAAGATTGGTAAAGATGCGTTCGAGTTTCAGATGCTCTATGGCGTCCGCCGCGACCTCCAGCGACAGCTTGCCCGCGGCGGCTACAACATGAGGGTCTATGTCCCTTACGGAAAACACTGGTATCCTTACTTCATGAGACGGCTTGCCGAACGTCCGGCAAACATTTGGTTTGTGCTGAAAAATCTTTTCAAAGGCTGAAGTCAGCGATGGGTAATCTCCTTTGGATCCTCTGGTGCGTACTCGGTCTGGCGTTGATCGTGGCGGAAGTCTTCACGAGTGGTTTTGTGCTGCTGTGGTTTGGTATCGGGGCACTCGCAGCGGCTTTTGCCGGCCTTATCGGCATCGATAGCTTGGCCATTCAGTTCATGATTTTTGCTGTAGTGTCGATGGGTTTAACTGTCGCTTCGCGAACGATCTTCGTCAACTACTTTTCGCGCGAACGCACTGGTGACTCACTTCGCAGCGGTGCCGACGCACTGCCGGGTAAGATCGGCACAGTCGTTTCTTCAAGTCGAGGCGCTCTCAACGAAGGCGCTGTTAAAGTATTTGGATCGACTTGGACGGCTTATCCTGCTGACGGTGAAGCCCCGTTGGAAGCAGGCGAACGGGTGAGAGTAGAAAGCATCGAAGGTGCGTCGATTTATGTGCGTCGAGTAGACCAGGGCACCGACTGGCGCCAAAAAGCTTTGGAAGAGTAAAGGGTTTCGAAACTATCCGCGGGGTTCGGTGTCGGCTTCGTAGTTATCGTCCAGGGTCGGATCCTCATCGAGGTGAGGCAGCTCGATAGTCACATGATCGCTCTTAGGGTCCTCGAGATCGTCACCGGAGAATCGAGCCAAAACAACTGTAATGTTGTCTTCGCCTCCACGATTGTTCGCTTCAGCAACTAGTTCATCACACGCGGTGCGGAGTTCGGAATTGCTGTTTACGATGTTTTGAATATCTTCTGACCGCAGCTTGCCGGACAACCCATCGCTGCATAACAACAAAGTATCACCACGTCGCAGCCGAATCTTGCCCGTTACGGGAGCAATCTCGTTCTGCGCTCCCAGTGCTTGCAGAATGACGTTACGAAACATATGCGTTTCAGCTTCTGATTCAGTGATTTGTCCGACATCTACAAGCTGCTGAACTAATGATTGATCTTTCGTTGCTAAGCGGATGTGATCTTTTCGAATTATGTAGCCGCGACTATCCCCAACCTGGACGAGATCCAATATGTCCCCTTTCACTGCGGCCCCTGTGAACGTGGCTCCCATGCCGGCGCAACGGGAGTCCTCCTGACTCTTCAAGTGGATCTCTGAGTTCGCGTAGACAGTAGCCTTTTTCAGGAAATCAACCAGATCTTCATCGGAACCGTCGTCAGAATTAGGTCCAATCAACATGTCGCGGACGGAGTCGACTGCCATCCGGCTCGCTACATCCCCGGCAAGCGCTCCCCCCATACCGTCGGACACCACGAGCACGAGACCCTGATTTCCCAGATCGAGTTTAGTCAGTTCAGCAGGCGGCTCAACGCCGTCAGAACCAGTCCACGTCTTACGGCTGGACAGATCGAGAACCAGAAAATTGTCTTCGTTACCGCGACGAACACGACCCACATCTGATTTTGCGTGAAGCTCTACGATCATAAAGGAGAGTAGAGAGTAATCTACTGCAATCCCGGATTTTAACCCGTCTCTGCTTAACTGTCACTCAGCTCTGGTTCAAATTTGTTTTAAGGCCTGGTCGAGATCTTCGATTATATCGTCTGTGTCTTCAAGGCCTACCGAAATGCGTACTAAACCGTCAGTTATTCCCAATCGTTCGCGTTTATCAGCATCCACAGACGCGTGAGTCATCGTCGCTGGATGCGAAATCAAAGTTTCAACTCCGCCCAGGCTCTCGGCCAATGTGCATACTTTGACGGATTCAAGCACCTTACGAGCAGCATCGAGCGACCCGACGTCAAATGCTACCATGCCTCCAAAGCCTTTTTGCTGACGCTTGGCCAACGCATGCTGAGGATGTGAAGCCGAACCTGGATAATAGACTTTGTTAACCTTTGGGTGTTCTTCTAAAAAGGCGGCTACTGCTCGTCCGGTCTTGTCGTGTTGTTCCATCCGCAGCGCGAGCGTTTTGGTTCCCCGCATCACGAGCCATGAATCAAAGGGCGAAAGAATCGCCCCGGCGCTATTCTGAACAAAACCGATCCACTTTGCGTCCTCTTCATCGTTGAGCACGACTATTCCGCCAATGCCGTCCGAATGCCCGTTCAAATACTTGGTAGTCGAATGGACCACGATGTCCACGCCGAAGTCGAGGGGACGCTGCAGGTAGGGCGACATGAAGGTGTTATCGCAGACGACGCGGGCGCCTGCGCGATGAGCCACTTCACAGACCTCTCGTAAATCCGTAACGATCATGACCGGGTTTGTCGGAGTCTCTACGAATACCATTTTAGTATTCGGCTTGATCGCTGCCTCCACTTTATGGACATCTGAGCTATCGACGAAGTCAAACTCAATCTGATAATTCGACAGGATGCGTGTGAAGAGTCGAAATGTTCCGCCGTAAGTGTTGTCGGAAACTACAACATGCTCGCCCGCTTTGATCAGGCGGAGCGTCGCATCTATGGCCGCCATGCCGGAGGCAAATGCGAATCCGTATTTCCCGCCCTCAAGAGCAGCGATATTTCGCTCGAGTGCAGCGCGAGTAGGATTTTGCGTGCGGGCATACTCGTAGCCTTTATGTCTGCCCAGTCCGTCCTGCGCATAAGTTGAAGTCTGATAGATCGGGACCGTAACTGCTCCGGTAGCGGAGTCTGGTTCCTGTCCGGAGTGAATCGCTAAGGTTGCGAAACCTTTACCATTTGTCATTTTCCATTTGTCATTTTCCATTTTCGATTTACTCGTCAAGAATTCCCTGGCTCAGGTAGCGTTCGGCGCTGTCTGGGAATACAGTAACAACTCTTTTGCCTTCACCCAATCGCTCAGCGATGCGATAAGCACCCGCAGCAGCTGCGCCTGACGACCACCCGCCCAGCAGTCCTTCCAATCTCGCCAATTTCCGAATGGCCGAACACGCTTCATCATCCATCACCATTAGTATTTCATCGGCGAGATTCGCATCAAAAATCGCTGGAATGAAATCTTTCTGGCCGATACCCTCAATCTTTTTCGGACCGGGCGGATGTCCACCATAGATCGATCCTTCCGGTTCCACAAGCACGCACAAAACTTCAGGATTAATCTTTTTTACAGCACGAGAGACTCCGACGAACGTCCCTGAGGTGCCAGCTCCAATCACGACAGCATCGATCCGTCCCTTCATTTGCTCGATGATTTCCTGTGCTGTGGTCATCTCATGAAACTTGGGATTGGCGGGATTCTCGAACTGCTGAGGTATAAAACTATTTTTGATGTCCGCGGCGATCTCGCGAGCCTTCGCGACTGCCCCCTTTATTCCCGACGTAGCCGGAACGTATTCGATCTCACCGCCCAGGGCCGCAATTAATTTCATCTTCTCCACCGCATAGCCTTCGGGCACTGTCAGGATTACTCGATAGCCGCGAGCCACGCCGATTAGGGCAAGACCAATTCCCGTATTGCCTGCGGTAGGTTCGATAATGGTTGATCCTGGTCGAAGCTTACCTTCTTTTTCGGCTTCGAGAATCATTCCCAAAGCGGCACGATCCTTCACTGAGCCACCGGGGTTCGAATATTCAAGCTTCGCGAAGATGTGGGCGAGAGGAGGCTTGGCAAAACGGCTGAGGTGAAGCAGGGGAGTGTGGCCTACCAGATCGAGAACACTTTCCGCTACGCCGCGATTCATCAGGGTTTATGAGTTATAACTGCGGGAAACTATTTTCGGTAAACGTAATAGACGACTCCCGCATAATCATCGGTTAGCAGCAACGCGTCGTTGCCGAAGCTCAAGATATCACACGGTCGACCGTTCACTTTCCCGGCCTTTAGAAAGCCGGTAATGAAATCGTCCGTCGCTCCAGATAGTTTGGGTTCTCCGCGCAAACGAACTACGCGATAGCCATGGTTGAGACTCTTTTTAGTAGAGCCATGTAGCGCGACTAAGAAGTAACCACTCAAGCTGGTGCCGTTCTCAGGACCGAAATAGTCAAACCCGAGCGGCGAACTGTGCGCGGGGAAAGCAACCTCGGCCGCCGACACGTTTTTACAATCCATCTTCGTTAGGCGCGGATTGAACTTCGCGTCGGGGTACATTCGTGCGCCGGCTTGGTAACAATAAGGCCAACCGTAATTAACTCCATCTTTAACAGTCAGCATTGTGTCGGCCGGCCGGTGATCACCTAGGTGATCAGATCCCATGTTCGTGGCATAGAGCTGGTCGTCGATCCAGCGGATGCCGACTGCGTTTCGCAATCCTTTTGCGAAGTGCCGTTGATTCTTCCCGTCAGGATCCATTTCTAGGATACTCGCCCGCACCGCTTCTTTTTCTTCACAAGCGTTGCAACTGCTGCCGACGGACAGATAGATTTTTCCATCGCCGATCGCAATCGTCCGCGTCAGGTGCCAACCTCCATATTTATAGTCGAGGCCATAGTCAGGAAACGTTGCGAGTACTTCAGGTTCAGAACTCGGCGCGTTGTCCCCAGCTTTATATTTGTAGCGCACGAGTTGATGAGTTAGAGCGATGTACAGCCAGTCGATCCCGACTCGATCGCGGTAAAAAGCAACGCTGTTCGGATTGCGTAGTCCGGTCAGGTAACGCGTGACTTTTGCAAACTTGCCGGTTGCTGGGTTGAATTCGTCAAGGATGTAGACCACGCCTCTTTTGTTGTCAGCGAGGTTATACATGTCTGTAACGAAGATGCGCGCGTCAGGACTCTTGGCCATGAACCGCACTCGTCTGAGGCCTTGTGCTGCGATTGATATAGAAAATCCGTCCGGCAGATTGAGTTCGTATGATCGGCCGTTCGCTAACGGGATTCGGTGAGGCTTCAGCGATAGCTTAGTCTGCGTAAAGACATCGACCGGAATAACAAACGCAGAGATCGCAATCGCAAGAACGATATGTTTTCTCATCTTAGCGGGCGCGTTGGCGTGGGTCGAGGTACTCACGTAAGCCATCGCCAATAAAGTTAAAGGCCAGCACCGTCAGCGCGATCACTGTCCCAGGAAAGATCAGAGCGTGAGGTGCTGCCTGTAACGTCGCGAGATCGCGAGCCTCTTCGATCATCACTCCCCATGATGGAGCAGGTGGCGGCACGCCCAGGCCGAGAAAGGAAAGCGAAGCTTCAGCCAGCACTGCACCCGCCATTCCCAGGCTCGCCTGCACGATTAAAGGCTGAATTGCATTCGGCAAGATGTGAATCAACAGTATACGAGCGTCGTTGGCTCCGAGAGCGCGTGCGGCTTGCACAAAATCATATTCTCTGACTTTCAAGACTTGGCCTCGTATCAAACGGGCGTAACCAACCCAACCAATAATGCAGAGCGCAAGAATCAGTTTGTTGAGCCCCGCTCCTAAAAACGCAACCATCGCAATCGCCAGTAGCAGGCCGGGGAATGCGAGAAACACATTGAACACGTACCCGGAGATGAATCGATCGATCCAACCTCCATAGTAGCCAGCCAGTGCGCCCATCACCGTGCCGACTATCGCTGAGACGGAAACAACTATCACTCCGACCTGAAGCGAGATGCGTGTGCCAAACACGACGCGCGAGAAGATGTCGCGGCCGGTTGCGTCGGTGCCGAAAAGGTGGGACCAGGACGGAGGTAGGTACCGGATGGAAAGGTTAGTCGCGCCTACATCGTGCGTCGCGATCCAAGGCGCGAATATCGCGACTACGAGAAGAATCGCGACAATGACAACTCCGATGATCGTGAGCCGATTCATCTTAAATAACGGTCTTTGGTCTTAGGCCTTTGGTCTTTGATGTGTCTGCGAACACTGCTTTGTATATTCAAAGGTGCAATCCTGCTCCCAACAAAGACCAAAGACCAAAGACCAAAGGCCATGATGACTACTTCAAGATACTCTGATCCTCGGATCAAGCCATCGATAGATCATGTCTGTCAGAGTATTCGCGACAATGTACGTCATGCTGATCACGAGAACGCAGCCTTGCACGACTCTGTAATCGCGTTTGCCTATGCCATCTTCCACCAGCAACAAGCCGAGCCCGGGCCAACCGAAAATCTTTTCTGTGATAATCGCGCCTGCCAACAAAATCCCGAGCTGTAGACCCAATATCGTCACCACTGGTATCAGGCCGTTCTTCAACACGTGTTTGTACACGACGGCGGTCTCGCTCAGCCCTTTTGCGCGCGCGGTCCTTACATAGTCTTCGTTCAACTCCTCAATTACCGACGAGCGGACCATCCTAGTTAAGATTGCCGAAAGTGCGGCGCCCAAAGTAACGGACGGCAGAATCACGCTGTCCCAACTATCACGGCCGTAACCTGGAAGTATTTGGAGTTTTACCGAGAACATGTAGATCAGCAGTGGTCCAATCACGAATCCAGGCAAACTGATGCCAATCAACGCCACCACGGATGCAAAGTTGTCGATCACTGTTCCGCGATTCCTTCCTGCCACCACGCCAAGCGGAATCGCGATTGCCACTGCGACTAAGAGCGCCACAATGGCCAGTTCAATGGTCGCTGGATAGCGGTCGAGAATTAGATCTTTAACTGGCCGATCCGTGCGAAACGACAGTCCCATGTCGCCGCGCAATATTCCCTTCCAGTAGTCGGTGTAGCGGTTATCCGAACCGTGCCATTGGAAACTCCGGTTGCCGTTAGCGTCGCGAGGAAAAGAAAAGAAGAAGGGAGGCCGATCGAGACCGTGCTTTTGCCTGAATTGTTCAAACTGTTCCGGGGTCGCCTGTTCGCCTAAAACGGCCACAGCCGGATCGCCTGGCACCAGCTCGATCAGGATCGTGACCAGTGAGACGACGGTCCAAGCCACGAGCAATAGGATCGCGACGCGTCGGAGCCACCCCAAAACCTTATACCTGATCGGTGAACCCACAATTGGGGAGTATCGAACCGAGAAAGGAAGACTAAAAGCGTGAGAATAATAGCACAGCAGGTTTTGTAGGGCGGTAGGGGCAGGAGGCAGCAGCAGGAGCAGGAAGCAGGAAGCAGTAGCAGTAAGCAGAAACAAGTAATTGCCTACTGCTCCTGCTTCCTGCTCCCCACGCCCTATACATCAATACACCAAATAATTAGAACGCAGCCCGGATGAACGCCCGAGATGAGTCGCATGGCCCCGACAACCGCACGCTCACAAGACATTCTCCGGACTGCGTTCTTTATTGGCCACAACTAAAAGTTGCAACCAATCTCTTCTAATCGTCTGCTCGCCGACCCAAATGGAGCGCAGCAACTCCTCCCGTCAGATTCTCGTATTCGATGTCTCGAAATCCGACGTGTTGCATTAAGTCGCTCAATCCATCTTGATCGGGAAAACGCGAAACCGAAGCCGGCAAGTATTGGTAAGCACTCTTCGATCCGCTGATTAGTCCACCAAGCCTTGGCAGTATTCTGGTGAAATAGACCTTAAACAAAAAATTGAATCCCGGCACAACTGGTTTAGAAAACTCGAGCACGGCCAAGTGACCTCCAGGCTTCAGAACTCTTAAAAGTTCTTGTAGGCCCAGCGTCACGTTCGCCAGATTTCGCAGCCCAAACGCAATCGTGACCCCGTCAAATGAGTGGTCACTAAAAGGCAAATCAAGTGCGTCCGCCTCTATCAGCGGTAATTCCAGTTCGTGCCTGGAAATCTTTCGAGCTGCTATTGCGAGCATTGGGCGACAAAAATCGGCACCAAAAACTCGCGCTCCAGTGGTTTCAAAAAGCGTCAGCGATAAATCCGCAGTGCCACAGGCAACATCAAGAATCCGAGCAGGTCGAGACCCGATTTTGCCCTGTAGCCTCCGCGCAACAAGCAATCTCCATCTCTTGTCCAAGTGGACCGATAGTAGATGGTTTAAAAGATCGTATCGACCCGCGATAGCCGCGAACATCTCTCGAACGCGACTAGAATGCTCACTATCGATTGCCTGCCGCTGCTCAGACACAGTTAAGCCAAAAATGATGAAGATGTGGTTGCAAGCAGATTGCGAATGATTTGTGATTAATTAGGCTTCTTGACTGGGATTGTAGTTCCTGTAGCCTCACGTTTTTCGGGAGGCGATTTTTCCAGCTCTCCAATCAACTCCACTTTTATGCTCGGTTCGAGCGTAGCTTTGAGCTGCCGCGAGTCTCCCAAAACGACAGAAGCGATCTGATTTTCCGCGAAAAGCGACGCTGCCAGGCGTTGAAGATCTGCCGATGTGACGGCATTAAATGACTGGACCTGCTCAGCTATAGCCGGCAGACCAAAGGTGTCGATGTCGAGCCAAGCCCGAGCGATTCCGTCAGGTGTTTGCAGGTCTTTGTTGAATTCAGCCAGGGCCTCGCTTTTTGACTGTTCGAGTTCCGCCGTCAAAACAGCAGTAGTGCTGAGCGATTTAAGGACTTCGCGGGCGGAAGTTAAGGCTTTTGCAGCCAACAGGCTGTCTCCACTAGCACCCATCACGAACATGCCTGGCAGCACATGCGATTCGTTTCTGACAAACATCGGCGTCTTGCTTAGATCCGGCGCCAGTTTTTCCCACCGTTTACGAGCAATGATTGCGAGTATTGTGGCCGCGGCGTGATCGCGACTCGAGCGGGCGACGCCACGCGCCGCGAGCCTAATCTCCGCGCTCTGATCCGCGGGCGCATTGATTATCAACGTGCGAGCGTTCGGTGGCTCAGGCTGACGAAAAGTGGCAGGAACGATCCGTTCGCTCTTGCGCCACAAGCCGAGCAGTTGACGCAGTGTTCGCATGACCCGAGGCTTTTGCAGGTTGCCGACCACCACCATCGTCGAGTTATTCGGATTCAGGAATCGTTCCCGCGCGAGCAACAGGTCAGCTCTATCCACACGGGTCATGCTCTCTGCCGTTCCCGCCGATGGCCGCCCATAAGGAAAGTCTCCGAATAGTCGAGCTGCGATGGCACGGTCTGCCAGTATGGCTGGTGAAAGAGTGGTCTCTCGAACAATCTTTATTCGGCTATCGCGGATTCTGGTTACATTTTCTGGAGTTAAGTCCGTATTTATGAGTGCAGTCCGCAGAATTCCAATGATGCGCTCGAATTCGCTCGCTCGGCCCTGCATTGTTATGGTGAGCGAGTCATGATCTGTCGCCACCTCGAGCCGGCCCGACATTTCATCAACGAAATACTCTCTCGTGCCCGGGTCTGGAAACAGCATATCCGCGAGAATTGCCATTAGGCCTGCTTTACCGGCGACGTCGAAAGCTGCGCCGCTATGTATGCGCACCTTAATCAGGACATTCTGGTCCGACGCGCGAGGCCAGAGCAGAATGCGGAGGCCGTTCAGTATTTGTTCACGTTCCGGCTCGCTCGGGGCTTGCCCGTAACTTGAGGAACCAGTGCCTACGATCAAAAAAAGGCAGGTGAAAATGATGAGTTTTTGAAGCAACTTAGCCGAGAAGATAAGGCTCATATTGCAGGTTCCGACCATTGCGAAGGTGAACTGGCCGCAGCGGCCAGAGAATTAAGGTGATTAACCAACATTTGGGGACAAAAACATCTTAGATGTCTGATATTTGCCCGTCAACCGTTTACTCTGGAAGCGCATCCAATGCCCGGGCTCGATCTGGCCGGTCTGAGCCTAAATAGGTGCTCCAACGAGGTCTAAGGATAGTATAATTTCCCCTGCCCGGGGGCCGGTCTTTGAGTTTATCCTGCGGCATTGATTCGAAAAAAGCTTGGTGGAAGCCGTATCTTTTGGCCGTTTCGCGGTAATAACACGTAGGAAGCGATTCCTGCAGGATTGAGTGCTTGATTGCCAGATAGAATCACAGATGAACTTTTGCTTGAAAGGGCAGAAGGCGGCGACCAAGCGGCTTTCGTCGAGTTATACCAGCGACATCGCAACGGAATTTTTCGGTTTGCCTACAGGCTTTTAGGTTCCGTCGAGATAGCTGAGGACGTTACTCACGATTGTTTCCTGAGCCTGATCAAGAAGCCTGGGAATTTCAATCCGGCAAAAGGATCTTTGCGAACGTATCTTTATTCGGCTGCGAGAAATCTGGCGATGAAACAGTTTCGCGGTTCAGAGCGATACGCGGCGCTAGACGATCTCGAAGACGAGTTTCCGATTCCGGCGGCTGAGCAACCATTACCAAAGTTGCTGGATGAGGAGTTGGCGTTGAAAGTGAAGGAGGCCGTGCTTGCTTTGCCTCCTCTGCAGAGGGAAGCGTTGGTCCTTTTTGAGTACGAGGGGTTTTCTCTGAACGAGATCGCAAATGTCGTCGGCACTGACGTCGGGGCAGTAAAGGCTCGACTCCACCGCGCTCGCCAGAGGTTGAGAAACAAACTTTCGAACTATTTGAATACGAACCCCGAAGTCGTTACGTTGGAGAACTGAGATGAGCACCGTTGGTCGAGAAGATGAGTTATATCCAGAAGACGAGCTTAATAGAGCCCTTGGGCGATGGACTGCTCCTGAGCCCACAATAGGCCTCGATCAGCGCGTCGCAAACAGTTATTATAGGGAACTTGGAAGCGGCCATCTTGCAACTGGCCCGAACTGGCTCCCCCAAATGGAGAAAAAGGTATTAGCCATGAAGTTTTGTTCCACGTGCCAAGAGGAATTCGACAACAAGTTCAGTTTTTGTCCTGTTGATGGAACTCCTTTAGGCGCATCAGTCCAAAGGGACGAAGAGAGTGTCACGCGTCCGGCGAGTCGCGAGGTCACGCCTTCTCTTAACAATCAACTGGTAAATGACGAGCCAGCCATATCGATTCACCCCGACCCCGCAATCGTAGGCGCTGGGGCGGGAGCCGTCAGCCGCGCACTCGTTCCGAGAGGCGAGTACCATCTGACCTTTTTGGATGACAAAGGCCTTACTCTTCGGCTCGTCGATGAACTGAAGCGCGTTTCTCATGAGTACCAGTTGACCTGGCCCGAATTCAAACGCGACCCATTTGGCTTTACGAAGCGGTCCGTGGTGGGATACGGCCAGATGGCTGCGAAGACTTTTGGCACCCGCACGGTTATGGCGGCCATCGGCGCGGGAGTACTGTCAATGCTTGCGCTGGTTGGCGTTGTCATGTTCATGGACCGGACCAACTCAGTGTTTGCCTCACGAACCGCACTGATCATGTTCAGCATGCTTGCTGTGGGATTGCTTCTCGCTACTTTCGCTACGTGGTTTGGTCGAGATCAAGGCACGGCGGTGGCCGGTGCTCAACCATCTGATTCACGCCACGCAGCTGCGGGCTTGATGGTGGGTTTCGTTTTCATTTTCGCGATTATTGGTGGCTATATTCTGCTCGAAGCATTCGCGCGACGGCAGCAGGAGTTGGCAATTGCGAAGAAGGCCGAGGAAGAAAAGGTCGAATTTATCGACATTCCCTCGGAACAGCCGACTCCCGATCCCGGAACTGCCGGCTTGAACAAAGGGAGTGGTGGCGGTAGCAAGCCGAAGCAAGAGAAGCCAGGCGGCGGTGGCGGTGGCGGACGTCAGGAACAGAAGCCTGCTTCGTTTGGTAAGACGCCTCAGGCATCTTTAGATGTGCCGCAGGTAGTGGCACCAGATCCCAAACCACCTGCAATCAAGAATCCGGTGTTGCCGGTGGCAGCGACGGTCGTGGCTGATCCGCTCTTGGTTCCACCGGACGCTCGAAACTTGCAGTACGGTGATCCCAAGTCGAAGAGCACCGATCCTTCGTCAGGTCCAGGTACCGGCAATGGTATTGGAACAGGCAAGGGCGGCGGTATTGGTCCAGGTGAAGGCGGCGGCATTGGCCCGGGCCGTGGCGGTAACATCGGCGGCGGCGACTTCAACGCCGGAGGTGGAGGGCCCGGCGGCGGTGGTGGCGGCGGCGACTACAACCGAATCTTCAGCGGCAAGGAAGTAAGCTCGAAGGCTCGCGTCCTGTCGAAACCGGAGCCGCAGTACACGGAAGAAGCTCGGAAGAACCAGATCACTGGA